>JBDTDR010000141.1:0-10659 GCA_039922955.1 Candidatus Tumulicola sp. | reverse complement strand
CCGAAGCCGGCGAACTGGCGCATCGTCCAGAGGCGATCGCGATACCCGTTGGGATGGATGCCGCGCGTGTACGGATATTCGCCGGGCCACGCGAGATCGCGCGCCAGGTCGAGATGCGCCGTATCCTCGGGACCGTACGCCGTCTTGAGCGGGACGTCCGAGATGGTGCGATCGACCGCACCCGACCCGGCGCCGCGGCGCGGCTTACCCTTGCCCGAGGCCCGCTCCCAGCGCCGCTCTTGCTCTTCGAAATCCGGATCCGCTGCCGCGCCCGGGCCGCTGGGGCGCTCGATCATTTTGGCCAAAGTGACTTTCCTCTTCTCTGGAGGTTCGTTCGCTACCGAAGCGTGGCGCTTCGACGGAGCCGCCGGATTCTCCCCAAGCGCCTCACTCTTTGCCGAGCCGATCCCGGCGCTCGGTTGCCGAGGTTAAACCCTTGACGGTGGCCCGCGGCCGCCGGGCGGGTTGCGCGCCGTCGCCGGCCCCGGCGTCGTCGGCGCCGGGCACGCCGAAGGTCGCAAGAACGCGGTCGGCGGCCGCATACGGGTCGATTCCAGCGACCGGCTCGTGCTCGAGCACGCCGTCGAGACGCTTCTGAAGCTGCCCCAGCGCGAGCTGGCGCACCTGATGGAGAAACGCTTCGCGGCGTCTTTCCGCGATCTCGCCGGTCGCGTTCAGATAGGCAACGTGCCGCTCGATCGCCGCCCACAGTCCGTCGATGCCTTCGCCCGTAAGCGCTTGCGTCATCACGAGTTCGGGGACCCAGGCCGGAAAGCTCAGCATTTCCATCATCGAACGAATCTCCCGCCGGAGCTGATTGGCCATCGGGTGATCGGCTTTGTTGACGACGAAGACGTCGGCGATTTCCATGATGCCGGCCTTGAGAACTTGGATCGAATCGCCGCTGCCGGGCTGCAGCGCGACGAGAGTCGTGTGCGCCAACTCCGCAACCTCGATCTCACTCTGGCCGACGCCGACCGTTTCGATCAGCACGACGTCCAAACCGAACGCATCCATCAACGCGACGGCATCGGCCGTTGCGCCCGCGACGCCGCCCAGATGCCCGCGACTCGCCATCGAGCGAATGAACACCGCCGCGTCGGTAAAATGTTCGGTCAATCGGATACGATCGCCGAGCAACGCGCCGTGCGAAAACGGGGAGGTAGGATCGACCGAAACGACGCCCACGCTCTTGCCCAGCGATCGCGCCTTACGCACCAGCGCCGACGAGAGCGTCGACTTTCCAACGCCGGGCGGACCCGTGAGCCCGATCGTCATCGCGCGGCCGGTCTCCGAGTAGAGTCGCCGAATCAGGTCGGCACCGCGGCCGGACTCCGACCACGAAATCGCGCGAGCCAGCGCGCGCGGCTTGCGTTCGCGGAAAGCGCGCAATAACTCGTCGGAAGAAGGTTGAGATGCCAAAGCCTTGCATGATTGCGGCTCGGGCCGCGAGCGAACCTTCTGCGGGGCCGGAGAAGCCGCAAGACGAAGGCTCGGTTTCATGACGAGAGCGATCGGCACGCATTCGTATCCGTAGTGCATCTCCTTTTCGCTGCGCTGCTAGCGCTTTCGCAGATGCAGCAGTCGCAAATCGACGCGCTCGTGGAGCGGCTCATGCGCGACCGGCACGTTCCGGGGCTCTCGCTCGGAATCGCGCGCCGCGGAACGCGCGCGTACCTGCGCGGCTACGGCGTGCGCGACGTCGGACGCCGGTTGCCCGCTGACGGTTACACGATCTACCGCATCGGATCGATCACCAAGCAGTTCACCGCGGCGCTGATACTCCAAGACGTCGCGGCTGGAAAGATTACCCTCGGCGATCCCGTGGGCCGGTATCTGCCGGCAACGGCCGGAGCCTCCGGAAGCGCGACCATCGCGCAGCTCCTCGGGCAAACCAGCGGTATCGCCGCTGCCGGCGCTCCGCCGGCCTTCGATCCCGGAACCGGGTGGCAATACGACAATGCTAACTATCTGCTGCTCGGCATGGTTTTGCAAAGCGCCGGTGGGGTCGCCTACCCTACGCTGCTGCGCGAACGCATCACGGCGCCGTTCGAGTTGGTTTCGACGGGACTCGACGTGCCGCCGTTTGCATCGAACGTCGCGCTCGGATACGCTTGGCACGGCGCCTGGGAAGAGGTGCCGCGCAACGCCGGCGATGCGGATCGTACGTTCGGCGCGGCCGCAATGGTTTCGAACGTGCCGGATTTGCTGCGCTGGCTCGAAGATCTGCGAACCGGACGAGTCGTCCCGGCTCCGGCGTTCGCCATGATGGCGGCGTCGGGCAAACTCCGCAACGGAATCCTCACGCACTACGGCTTCGGCTTTTTCGTTCCGAATTGGTACGGGCACCGGACGATCGAGCACCCCGGCTACGTCGGCGGTTTCTCGAGTGAGGACGCGCTCGTGCTCGACGACGGATTGGAGGTCGCCGTCCTGGCCAATCGGGATGCCGTCGATCTGACGCCACTGACCGAGAGCATCGTCGCACTGCTAAACCCACCCAGGGATCCGAACTCGTACGCCGTTGCGTCGCGTCCGCCGCAGAACGAAGACCCGCGCATCACTACCGCTCTATCGGCCATCGCGCAAACCTCCGGCTTCGCCGCGTTCGGGCGGCTCGTCTCGATCGAGTTCGTCGAACGCTCGGCCCGCAGCGGCGGTACGTACGACAAATACCGGATGACGTTTGCCTCCGGTCAGTGGTGGGCAACCGTCGGCTATCGTGAAAGCGGAGCCATCCTATCGCTGACGTTGACGCCGATCGAATGAAACGGTTGGGGACGATCTTGGTCGTTGCGACCGCGGCGCTAGCGTCGGTCCTGGCGCCGGTGCCGCCCATTCGCGCCGTCGCGCAGGTCTTGGTGGTGCCGCTGACCGGCACGCGCGTGCACGACGTCCAAGCGAGTCAACTTTTCCACACGCTTTTCAACGATTTCTTTCTCGAAGACGACGCGACGACGTACGTACAAACCGGGGACATTCCTGCGATGTGGCTGCGCGATTCGTCCGCTCAAACGATTCCGTACGTCCGCTTCCAGACGGCCTTCCCAATCCTACGCAACCGGTTTGCGGGCGTCATCGAGCGCAACGCGCGCAATATCGCGACCGACGTCTACGCCAACGCGTTTCAAGCCGATTACGACGTATGGGAACGGAAGTGGGAGGTCGATTCTCCGGCGTGGCCGGTGGTGTTGACGTGGGTGTACTGGCGCGTCACGCACGATCGAACGGTCTTTACCGGAGACCTGCACGTCGCCCTCCGGACGATCGTCTCTACCTACGCGTGCGAAGAGCACCATCGACGATGCGATCGCTACGAGTATCCCTACCGCGTTCCAACCCAGTATGCCTACGCCGACGGCACGGGGATGATCTGGGGCGCCTTCCGCCCGTCGGACGATGCCGTTCAATACCGCTTCAACATCCCGCAAAACGCGCTGGCGGTGGTCGCGCTGCACGAAATCGAACGGTTGGCGATCGAGGGATACGGCGACCGGGAACTCGCGTCGAACGCGCGGTTGTTGGCCGCTCGCGTGCAGATAGGGATTCAACGGTACGGGCGCTTTTACAACGCGGAGCGGCACGTTTGGATGTACGCGTACGAAACCGACGGGTTCGGGCGCTACAACGTCATGGACGATGCAAACCTTCCGAATCTCACAACTTTGCCGTACATCGACTGGTGTTCCACGTTCGATCCGACGTATCGAAGCACGCGAGCCTTCGCACAGAGCAAGGACAACCCGTTCTACTTTTCGGGCCGCTACGCTGCGGGGCTCGGGAGCCCGCATACGCCGGCGAACTACGTCTGGCCGTTGGGGATCATCGGGCGGGCCTTGACCGCAAGAAGTTCGAACGACGTCGCCCAAGCGATTACGACGCTAGCGGTGACCGACGGCGAATCCGGGACGATCCACGAAAGCTTTTACGACGACGGCTATTGGCGGTACACGCGCGACGAGTTCGGCTGGGCCAACGCGCTGGGCGCCGAACTGCTCTTCCGCAGCCTGGCCGGCTATACGTCCACGCAGTTCGGGCCGACCGGACCGATCTTGCCGTTCGAAACCCGAACGCAAACGCCCACCCTCGTTCCTTCCTTCACGCAGGTGGAGAATGCCGGCAAAATGGTCGCGGCACTCGGACGCCTGCTGCACGTCGAAGGCGCGATGCCGCACGGCCCTTCGAAGTAAGCGGAAGCCGCGCACCGCATCGCCAAGGAGCGTCCTCGACATGAATCAGGGATATTATCGCTATCCGACGATAGCCGGCGACCGCATCGTCTTCGTCTGCGAAGACGACCTTTGGAGCGTCGCGGCGGAGGGCGGCACGGCAACGCGCTTGACCGTCAGCTTCGGCACCTGCTCCTTTCCACGGCTCTCGCCCGACGGGCAATCGATCGCGTTTATTTCGACCGACGAAGGAACTCCGGAAGTGTACGTGATGCCGGCCGGCGGCGGGGTTCCGGAACGCTGGAGCTTTTTGGGAGCAACGCAGGCGGCGGTGACCGGTTGGGCTCCGGACGGCGGCGACATCTATTTCGTCGCGAATCCGACCTCCTGGGACGAGCAAATGCGGCCGTTTGCCGTCGCGCGCGGCGGCGCTCCGCGCGAGCTCCACCTAGGACACGCGCGAGCGTTCGCAGCCGCACCCGGAAACGGGATCGCGATCGGGCGCAACGCGGCCGACCCCGCGCGCTGGAAACGCTATCGCGGCGGGACCGCCGGCGAGATCTGGATCGATTCGGCGGGAACGGGCGAGTTCGCGCGGCTGCCCTTGCCGGACGGTAACCCGACGTGGCCGATGCCGATCGGGGATCGCGTTTTCTTCTTGGCCGATCACGAGGGGATCGGAAACATCTATTCCTGTGCGCTCGACGGCGGCGACGTGCGGCGCCACACGCACGAAACCGAATATTACGCGCGTTTTCCCTCGACCGACGGCACGCGCATCGTGTATTCGGCGGGCGGCGAAATCGCGTGCTACGACGTCGCCGGCGGGAACGGACGCAAGCTTTGCATCGAGACGCATTCTTCGGCGCCGCAGACGGTCCGCCGCTTCGAAGATGCCTCCGAGTCGCTCGAGCACTTCGCGCCGCACCCGGACGGCACGCGTCTCGCGTTCGTCTCGCGCGGGCAGCCTTTCACGATGCCGCTCTTCGACGGCGCCGTCATTCATCACGGCGCGGGGAGCGCCGCGCGCACGCGGCTCACGGAGTGGCTGCACGACGGAAAGCGCTTCGTCTGCGTTACCGACGTCAACGGCTACGAGCAGATCGCGGTGCAGCGCGCCGACGCCTCGGAAGGGCCGCCCAAGCTCGTCACCGGCGGCGACATCGGACGCGTGACCGACCTGGCGTGCTCGCCGTCCGGCGACGTGGTCGCGTTTGCCAACCACCGCCACGAGCTGTGCGTGTTCGATCTCGACGACGGAAACGTGCGCATTCTCGACACGTGCCCCTCGCACCGCATCGGCGATCTCGCATTCTCTCCCGACGGGCGATTCATCGCGTACGTTTGGTGGCCCGCGCAGGGCACGTCGATCGTACGCGTCGCAAAAATTCGGTCAGGAAAAATACACGACGTCACGTCACCTTTGCGCGTCGATCGCGCGCCCGCGTGGGATCCCGAAGGGAAATACCTCTACTTCATTTCGACGCGCGATTTCAATCCGGTCTACGACGCACTGCAGTTCGAGCTGAGCTTTCCGCAGGCAAGCCGCCCGTTCGTCGCCACGCTGCGCGACGACGTGCCCTCACCGTTCGTCCCGCCGCCCAAACCGATTCACCGCGATCACGAACACGAACACGATCGCGACGACGCCAAGAAGCCGGAGAAGCCGGCCGACGTCGACATCGACTTCGAGGGGATTCAAGGGCGCGTGCTCGGGTTTCCGGTGGACGAAGGCGAGTACGACGGGCTGGCGGCGGTCCGCGGCCGAGTGCTCTTCACCCGCTATGGGGTCAAGGGGATCAAGCCCGGCCGGCGCGAGGAGCACGAAGACGCGGATCACGGTGCGCTGCTGGCCTACGATTTCGAGCAGCAGCGGCTCGCCACGCTCGCGCCGGAATGCGACGAGATACGCTTGGGAGGCGACGGCCGCACGCTGATCTATCGCTGTGAAGACCGGCTGCGCGCAATCGACGCGCTCGCCGAACTCCCCGAGGAAGGCGACGAACCGAAGCCCGCGACCGAGCCGGGGCGCAAGAGCGGCTGGATCGATCTCGATCGCGCCAGCGTCGAGGTGGTTCCGCGTGACGAATGGGCGCAGATGTATCGGGAAGCGTGGCGTCTGCAAACCGAACAGTTTTGGACCGAGGACATGTGCGATATCGACTGGGACCGCGTCTACGACCGGTACCGCGCCGTTTTGCCGCGCGTGCGCACGCGCGGCGAACTCTCGGATCTGTTTTGGGAGATGCAAGGCGAACTCGGCACGTCGCATGCCTACGAATCCGGCGGCGATTACCGGGTTCCGCCGCAATACCAACGCGGTTTCCTGGGCGCCGACCTCGTATGGGACGAGGATCGAGGCGGCTACCGCATCGAGCGGATCTATCGCGGCGATTCGTGGAATCGCCAAAGCGATTCGCCGCTCGCTGAACCCGGCCTGGCCGTGCGCGAGGGCGACGTCATCGTGGCGATCGGCGGGAAACGGCTCGCGCGCGACGTTTCGCCCGACCGGCTTCTGGTCAACACGTCGGGCCGCGACGTTTCCATCACGTTGCGCTCGCGCAAAGACGAAGAGCGCACGGTGCTGATCACATCCCTCGCTAGCGAAGCCGCGCTTCGCTATCGCGCGTGGGTCGAAACCAACCGGCGTTTGGTGCACGAGCGCACCGGCGGGCGCGTCGGTTACCTGCACATTCCCGACATGGGACCGTGGGGATTCGCGGAGTTCCATCGCGGATATCTGAGCGAGTTCGATCGCAAAGGGCTGATCGTCGACGTGCGTTACAACCGCGGCGGTCACGTCTCGTCGCTTCTGCTCGAGAAACTTGCGCGCAAGCGCGTCGGCTACGACGCTCCGCGCTACGGATCGCTGGTTCCGTATCCGCCGGAGTCGGTCGCCGGCCCGATCGTCGCGATGACCAACCAGTTCGCGGGTTCCGACGGCGACATCTTTAGCCATTGCTTCAAACTCTACAAGCTCGGCCCGCTGGTGGGGAAGCGCACGTGGGGCGGGGTCATCGGCATCGATCCGTACCACCATCTGGTCGACGGCACGCTGACGACCCAGCCGGAATTCTCGTTCTGGTTCGTCGACGTCGGCTGGGGCGTGGAGAACTACGGCACCGATCCCGACCACGACGTCGACATCGCTCCGCACGACTATCGCGACGGCAAAGACCCGCAACTCGATCTCGCGCTGGCGCTGATGGAGCAGGCGCTCGAGGGCTACACGGAAGTTCGGCCGGATCTTTCGACCCGTCCGTCGCTGCCGCTGCCTACGCTGCCGTGAAACGCCGCTTCGGCGCAAGGGAGGCGGCGGCGATCGCGCGCCTCCTTTGCGACCTAGCGGCCTTCTTAATTCCGGCCGTAGTTTTTATTGCAAGCGTGTCGCACGAGCCGGCCTCGTGGGACACGGCGGAGCTCCAGGGCGTTCCGTACATTCTCGGGATCACGCATCCGACCGGATTTCCGTTCTACGTGCTGGTCGGGTACGCGTGGTCGCATCTGTTGCCAATCGGTTCGATCGCGTTTCGGATGAACGCGATGTGCGGCGTCGCGATGGCATTCGCCGCGCTGACGGCGTACGCGACCGCCCGCACGTTGGGCGCGTGGCGTCCGGTCGCCCTGCTGAGCACGCTGTGGTACGCGTTTACTCAAGACGTCTGGTCGCACGCGATCCGGGCCGAAGCCCAAGACGTTGCGGTCGCGTGCGAGGCTTTTGCGATCTACGCGTTCGTGCGCTGGATGAAAGGCGGAAGCGACCGGTGGTTCGCCGGCGCGTGGGGGATGCTTGGGCTCGGCATCGCGGCGCATCCGAATGCCGTCTGGCTCGTGCCGGGCTTCGTTGCGGGTGCGCTCGTGGCCAAACGCCGGCCGGCGGCGCGCCTCGTCGCGGGCGCGCTCGCGCTGACGGCGGCCGGACTGCTGCTGTATCTGTACCTGCCGTTGCGCTCGGCTTACGTCGTGGCGCACGGACTGGATCCAACCCACGTGCTGGTCGGAACCAACGGCGGAATTTTCTGGAACTATAACAATCCGAGCACCGCTCGCGGTTTGCTGCGCGCGCTGTCGGGAAGCGAATCGGATGCCCCCCGGTACTTTTTGGCGTCGTTCAATCCGGTGCATTTGCAGGACGCTCTGGCCGCGTTCGTCCGCGGAATCACCGATCAGTTTGACGCGTTCGTGCTGGTGCTGGTCCTGATCGGCGTGGCCATCGCATGGAAGCGCGATTGGCGAACGACGCTCTTCCTTTGCATTGCGTGTACCGCCGCATTGCTCTTCTCGGTCACGTACCCAAACGAAGCCGACGTCGGGCGGTACCGCATGATGGCGTTATGGCTGGTCGTGCCGCTGTTGGGAGCGATCGTTCCCGCGGGGCTAAGCGGCGATGCCCGGACGCGGCTCGTGCGCGCGGCAGTTTGCGTCGTCCTAGCGATCGGAGCCGGCATGGCTTTCTACGCGCAGCGGCGCTTCTTCGTTCACGCACCAGGTGAAGGCGGCCGATGGGTGATCGATGCGGTGCGCCCGGTCGTGCCGCGCGGCGGCGTGATCGTGGTGGCGGGCTGGCTCGACGCAACGTCGCTGGCCTACGGCGCGTACGCCGACCACTCGCTCCCGAATCGGATCGTCGTCTCGGGCTGGGATCCGCACATAGCCGGCGAGTACGAAACCTGGGCCAAAACGCGTCCCGTCTTTATCCTCGCCGACCCGCACGACGTCACCGCGGTGCCCGGCGCGAAGGCGCCGGTGCGGCTCGACGACTACCACGAGCTGTTCGCGGTTAACGCCCCGCGGCCGACCGGCCGTTGACACGCCATAGCGGACCCCGACGCATCCCGCTCGCGGCCGCTCTGGTCGTCCTGGTCGTGCACCTAATCGGAAATCCGCACTACGGGTTTTTCCGTGACGAGCTGTACTTCATAATCTGTGGCTTCCATCCGGCGTGGGGGTACGTGGACCAGCCGCCGGTCGTGCCGCTCTTGGCCGCGGGCTCGCAGCTTTTCGGGCATTCGCTCTTCTTGCTGCGCGCCGTGCCCGCGCTGTTCGCGGCCGCGGGGGCGTACGTTACGTGCCTACTGGTCGTCGAACTCGGCGGCGGTGCATTCGCCCAGGCGATCGCCGGGTTGGCATTTCTCTTCGCCGGCGTGCTGATGGCTTTCGGAATGAAAGCCGGGCCCGACATGCCCGGCCTGTGGCTGTGGCCGCTGACGGCGCTCTACGTTCTCCGAATCGCTAAGGGCGCCGACCCACGATACTGGCTGGCGGCGGGCGCCGCGGTCGGCGTCGGGCTCGAAAGCAAGTACAGTGCCGCGCTCTTCGCCGTCGCGCTCGTCGCCGGTCTGCTGCTGACGCCGCAACGGCGGATTCTGGGGTCGCGGTGGTTCTGTGCCGGTGCGCTCGTCGCCGTAGCGATCGCCCTTCCGAATTTTCTGTGGCAAGCGCACTACGGTTTTCCCATGCTCGAGCTCTTGCGCAACGGGCAAAACGGCAAGAACGTGATTGCGAGTCCAGGGCTCTACCTTTTTCAGCAGTTGCTGCTCACGAATCTGTTCCTTTCTCCGGTCTGGATCGTCGGGCTGATCGCGCTGCTCCGCAACGGCACGGCGCGCTTTCTGGGGTACGCGTACGTCGTGTTGATTCTGCTGATGATCGGGCTGCATGGGAAGCATTATTACCCGGGCGACGTCTATCCGATTGTGATCGCGGCGGGTGGCGTGACGATCGCCTCCGCGACGAAGCGGTGGGTTCCGCTGCAGGCCGCGATCGTGGCCGCGATGGTTGCCGCAGGCTTGTTCTTTTTACCGTTCTCGCTTCCGGTTCTCGCCGAGCAGCCGATGGTCGACTACGCGGCCTTCGTGGGCGGCGTGCTGCACGTCGGCAAGTCGGCGATGGCAACCGAACGTCATCAGACCGCCGAACTGCCCACGGATTGGGCCGACATGCACGGTTGGCCCGAACTCACGGCGACGGTGGCGCAAGTTTACCACGCGCTGCCGCCCGCCCAGCGCGCCCAAGCCGCGATCGTTGCGAGCAACTACGGCGAAGCCGCCGCAATCGACTTCTTTGGACGACCGTACCGGCTGCCGCCGGCCATCTCCGGTCACAACAACTACTGGCTGTGGGGCACGCGCGGCTATTCGGGCAGCGTCATCATCGACGTGAACGGCGACTGCGGCGCGAGCGCGCACCTCTTTCGCGGCGCTCGTCTGGCCGCGCGCTTCAATCCGCCGTGGGTTATTTCGTACGAGCGGAACATCCCGATCATGGTCTGTACCGGGCTGCGAAAAAACCTCGCCGCCCTCTGGCCGGAACTGAAGAACTACATCTGACCGCCACCGCTCGCGGCGCGGCTACTCGGAGTCGGGCGGGCGCCGGTCGGTGGCCCGCCGGAGAAAAAACGACGGGCCCTGGGGCGCCACGATGGGGACGAACGCGCGCGGCGGCTTCGAGAAATCGAAGCAGTCGACCGCCGGGGAGTTCGCCCGCGTAT
>JBDTDR010000140.1:0-3404 GCA_039922955.1 Candidatus Tumulicola sp. | reverse complement strand
CCAGTACGTCGGAATCATCTACGACCAAAAACTCCTCGGCGTCCGCCACGCCGACAAAATCTATCTCCTCAACAACGCCAACCAAAAAATCGGCGCACAGTAGCGGGCGGCAAACGCGTGTCATCCTGAGGGAAGCCGCGAAGCGGCGCAGTCGCGTGTCATATCTGAGCGCAGCCGCGAAGCGGCGCAGTCGAAGGACCTTTTTAGCGGCGCGCGAGCTCGACGCGGCGATTGAGCGCTTTGCCGGCGTCGGTCGCGTTGGATGCGACCGGGTGCGTGAGTCCGTAGCCCGCAGCATGTAGGCGACGGCGAGCGATGCCGTAGCGAGCGACCAGATCGTTGACGACGGCTTGCGCGCGCCGGTTGCTCAACGCGAGGTTGTAGGCGGCGCCGCCGTCGGAATCGGTGTAGCCTTCGATGCGCATGTTCCACGCCGGGTGGGCCCGCAGCACGCCGGCGATCTCGCGAATCGTCGCCTGCGACTGCGGCACAATCCGTGCGCTCGCGACGTCGAAGTGAATGCCGTAGATGCGCGCGCGCCCGCCTTTTTCAAGCTCTTTCGCGAGCGCTTCGTTCACGTCGAACTCGATCGCGGCTTGCGCCGTCGCATTATTCTCGCCGGTCGCGGTGAGCGTATAGAGATGCCGGGTCGCCGTTGCGCTCGCCGGCACGTGGATCGTGGCCGCGACTCGCTGCTCGGATCCGGTCAGCGTCAGATCGCGGGGGGCTACCGTCGCGCGCCATCCTGGAGCGCGCTCGCCGGTGAGCCCGAGCCCGATACGTTCGGGGGTCGTGGCGCCTTCCCGATCCACGATGAAGGTGAAGTGGAAATCGTGAGCGCTTCCGTAGGCGACGGTGCGGCGCTGGGATGAGAGCAGTGATAGCTGCGACGCGACGCGCGCGTTGCACGGAAGCTCGGCATTCGGGGACAGTGAGTACGCCAGGCGATTGAGCGCGACTGACTGCGGAATGTTGGCTTTCAAATCATCTACGTCGAGCCCGTCGTAGACGATTAGGCCTTTTCCGTAACGCGCGTAGGCGCGCACCCACCCGCTGGCGCCGAGCGCATTTTTCGCAAAGAGCAAGCCGCACCAGTGTGGGTCGTCGGTTTTCATGACGTCGGCGTCGCCGATCTGTTGAAACGTATTCTTTAGGTACGCAGCGGTATCGACGTAGTGCGCCCGGTCGCTCGCGTCGCCGCCGGCGAGCACGGATGAGTCGGCAATGTACAGAACGCTGCCGCGCGCTCCGCGCGCCCCGCTGGCAGCGGTGGTGAACGGGTACGGAACGAAACCGTACTCCGACTGCGAGCACGTATCCGCATCGCGGATGACCAGCACGTGACCGCGCTGCACGAAGTCGAGTAACGCCCGTTGCTGCCAAGGAGCGGAATCTTTACTGGCGGCGCAGCTCATCGCGAGGACGGCGAGGCTCGATCGATTCACGTCCTCGGGCGTGAACGTGGGCAGCAGGTACGTCGCATAGCGGTGGCCGGGAATGAGCCGCGGATCGCCGACTTCCGGATCGCGGCTGGGGTACCGCGCGAGAACGGCGACCGGCGAGCCGCGACCCGCTGTCGGCACGTCGCAGCCCGGTGCGCGCGTTATCCGGCGCGCGAGAATTTGGTCGCCGTTGGCGATGCCGACCAGGAGCGAACCGTTGGCAACGACGTTCAGCTCGCCGCCTCCTTCGAGCAGTGCGGCGCCGCCGTGGATCGGCCCGCGCCAGACGTCGCGATTGTACGTGCAGGTCGCCGCGATGAGCCCGCCGTCGCGTTGCGCGGTAGCGATCTGATCGCTGCCGCTCGGCGGCCCGCCGTCCGGAATCGATCCCTTCGTCGTCCCGAAGACGACATCGTTGGAACCCGAGACGTCGTCGGCGAGCGCCCATCGTCCCGCAAACGTCGCCGGCGGCATCGCGAACGTTCCCGTCGCGATGATGGATTCGATCCGCACCTTTGTTCCCGGCGGACGATCGATTCGCACGCGCAGCCAGCGCGCCGCAACCGGCGTTTTTAGCGATCCGCTGACTTCTGCTCCATCGGACGACGGACTCAAAGCGATGGTTCCGGCATCGCTAAAGTCGCGATCGTTCGCAGTCGACGCGGCCAGTTCGACGCGCGCCGAACCCGTGGAAAGGCTCCCGGCAACGGTGATTTGCGCGATCTGCGCAACGGCGGGCAGTTCGAAGACCAGCTCGGGCGCTCCCGCGAACGGGCCGTCGGTCGCCCACGCTCGTCCGAGCGCCAGCGACTGCGAACCGAAGGTGGACGCTCCGGCAGTCCAGCGCCGGACAAACGTGCCGCGCTCGAAGCTCAACAGGTTGGGGTTCTCAGTCGCCGCCGGCGACGGCGTCGCACTAGCCGGCATCGGGCTGGGCGGCACTGCCGCGGCCGCTGCCGCGCTCGACGCAGCCACCGGCGGTGATTCGCCCGAAGCGGATGCCGACGGCAGCGCAGGCGTTGCCGTTGCCGTCATCGGCGGCGGTGGCGTGCTGCCGTTCGTGCCGCTTTTTGCGCCGCTCGAGCATCCGGCCAACACCAGCGCGACGGCGGTCATCGCCGCGATGCGGTTCACGGCGTGGCGCCGGCTTGGACTTGCTGCTCTGCCTGTTTGAGTGCGGGCGGCGGACTCATCGGGGCGCACGACGCCGCCGCCGAGGGTGCGGGATCGGATTGCAGC
The DNA here is from genome assembly GCA_039922955.1 of Candidatus Tumulicola sp. Classification (GTDB taxonomy): domain Bacteria; phylum Vulcanimicrobiota; class Vulcanimicrobiia; order Vulcanimicrobiales; family Vulcanimicrobiaceae; genus Tumulicola. Next base: position 723 of record JBDTDR010000140.1, on the reverse strand, counting down.
AGCCCGGCCGTCGTTTTGGCGACGCAGTTCGGGTCGGGCACTTGATTCGTATCGCCCTGCGTCTTTAGGTCGCCGGCCGCCGCCGGGCCGGCCGCGCTCGCCGTACCCGCGGGTGCCGGTGCCGCCGGGGTCGCTGTCGCCGGCGGCACCGCCGGTTCGGGCGTAGCGGCTGACGGTGCGGGCGTTTCGGGACCGTTCGCGCCGGAGCTGCCGGCGGCGGCCCCGCTCGCGGCTACCACAACGCACGCCCGGTCTTTGAATGCGACGAACGCCGCTAGGCCGGACACCTCGAGGAGCGCGACGATTACGACGATCCACGTTCCCAAATGCTTGCGGCGGGGAGGCGATACGGAAGGCTGCATGCACCGATCGTACCGCCGGAGCGTGCGAGCGCCGTGCGAGCCCTACGTTTGCGACGACCGCGTAGCCACGATCTCGTACTTATTTCCGTCCACATCCTCAAAAAAGACGGCATAGTAGTCGTCGCCGTACTCGGGGTTGAGCGCGGGGCCTTCGATGGTGCGTGCGCCGCGCTCGCGAGCGACGCGCGCGGCCGCATCCACGCGGTCGCGGCTTCCGACAGCGAACGCGATCCGCATGGAGCCCGAGCGATGGCCCGAATCGAGGATAAAGCCGACGCGAGGGCGCCCACCCTTCACCGTCTCGTACCCGACGAAGTCCGGCTCGTCGTCGCGAAGCCGCCGGTACCCGACGTGCTCGGCT
>JBDTDR010000139.1:0-46767 GCA_039922955.1 Candidatus Tumulicola sp. | reverse complement strand
CGGCGCTCGGGCTCGGGGCGGGCGGGCCGTTGACGGCCACGACGCTGCCGTCTTTGAGCGCGTCCGGACGCGTGGTAACCACCTTCGTGCCCGGCTGCACCTTCGGGCTCGTGACTTGCGCGAGCGTGTCGGTTTCGACGCCCAGCTTCACCGGCACGGCCTCGGCCTTGTCGCCGTTGACGACGTAGACGATATTGCCGCTCTCGGTTTGCGCCACCGCGCTGCGCGGAACGACAATCGCGTTGTTTTGCTGCTGCTTGGGCAGCGTCGCGCTGATCAGCATGCCGCCGCGCAGGACGTCGCCCGGATTGGGCAACTGCATTCGCGCGAGGTACGAAAGCGTTCCCGAGGTCGGCACCGCATTGACGGTTTGAATGCGTCCGCTAAACTGCCGGTTTGCCAGCGACGACGTACGGAAGTTGACGAGCGTACCGGCCCGGACGTACGCCAAATCCTCGTCGGGGACGTTGATGTTGATCCACACCACGTCCACCCGCGAAATCGTCAAGACCGGTTGTGATGGGCCCGCGTAGGCTCCGGGGTCGAGCAGACGATTCGAAATTACGCCGTCGAACGGCGCGTAAAGCGTCGTCTGCGAAAGCTGCGTGCTCAAGACGTTGGCTTGCGCTCGGGCCGCTTGCGCCTGCGCCAGCTGCGCCTTGACGTTCTCGGCGCTGACCACGTTGTTGCGCAGGGCGACGACCGAGTTTTGATACGTCGACTGGCTCGAAACGTACTGCGCTTGCGACTGCTGCAACTGCGTCTGCGAAACGTATCCCTGCTTGAAAAGCTGCTTGTTTTGCTCGTAGACGAGTTTGGCATTGTCGAGCGCGGCCTTGGCCGTTTGCACGGCCGCATTGTTCGACTGCGTTTGAACCGGGAGGCCCACGACCGCACCCTGCGCCGCCGCGCCCGCCTGGGAGGCCTGCGCTTGCGCCTGCGATAACTGCGCCTGCAACGTCGAAGGGTCGATCTGAGCGAGCAGTTGCCCCTTTCGGGCGACGTCGCCGATGTTTACGTCTATCTTGACGATCGTTCCGCTTTGCTGGAAGGCAAGCGTCGATTGCTCCTTCGGCGCGATCTGCCCGTCGAGCGTGATGTACGTGGCAATGTTCTGCCGCGCGGCCGGTGCCACGTCCACGCTGAGCGGCGGCGGACCCTTGGGTGCACCGCCCTTACCGCAGGCGCCGAGCGCCAGCGACATCACGAGCACGGCAATCGCGAGCCGTTGATACTGCATGTTTCTCCTAATCCGGTCGAGCCAGTACGCCGTCATATACGGCGCCGGCAGGGATTTGATTCATACCCCACCCGTCGAACCCTTGGCACACACTGACCCAACACATCGGAGAGGAATGAGGTGGCGGACTGCAGGGCGTACTTCCCCACGGCATGACCGCGAAACTCGATATCGGTCGCTCGTATAGCCTCCAGAGCCGCGTCGAAGAGTGGATGACTGCCGAAAAGGCCGGGAACAAGGGCGTCGACGTCCTCTCTACTTCAGTACTGGTTCAGCTGGTCGAGAGCGCGGCCGCCCATTGCATCGACCCGGTTTTGGGCGCCGGCCAGATTACCCTCGGAACGCACATCGACCTGACCCACCATAAGCCGGTTCCGGTGGGCTTCATCGTCCGCACGGAAGTCGAGGTGGTGATGATCGACGGTCCGCGGGTCAGTTTTGCAATCCAGGTCTTCGACGAGCGCGAAGCCGTCGCCGAGGGAACGCACGAGCGCTACATCATCGACCGAGCGAAGTTTCTGGCAAAGCTTGAAGAAAAGCTCACTTAACGGTAGGGTAGGGGTGGAACCTGCCGTCCCCTGCCTTCCCCGGCTCGCGCTGCAGGGGGGGCAATCGGTTGTTCCCGAAAGAAGACGGCAGGATTGCGCCCTACCCCAGGTTCCCTCGGGGCCTGCCCGGGGCCGCAAGCTCGAGGTCTCATTAACTAGCTAGCTAGGAGGACACATTGAAGCGACTGAGCACCGGAGTCCTGGCCCTGCTGATGGCAGCCGGTCTAGGGCTTAACGCGGTCGCAGCCCAAACCCAGGCGTCGCATGGCAACATTGGAACCAACGCGATCGCACAGGCGCAAGGCTCGGCCATGGCTGCTCCGCCGGCGAATTTCGGATCCCCGCCGTCGGGTCAGATCCCAATTCTCTACAATGACCACCACGTCTACTCCAAGCCCGATGTTCTGAAACAGGGCCGTGTGCTCTCCGCGCTCGTTCGCGGCGGCACCATCCTGATTCCGCTCCGCTCGATGTTCGAGCAAATGGGCGCTACCGTGTCGTACGATGCGGGGAGCAAGACCGCAACGGTCAGTAAGCCGGGTGCCGAGGTCAAAGTGACCGTCGGTAAGCCGGAAGTAGTCATCAACGGCGAATCGCGTCCGCTGGACGTGCCGCCGATCATGTACCAAGGCAACGTACTCGTGCCGGTCCGCGTTATTTCGGAAGGCATGGGCGCGTACGTTCTGTGGGTAGGCAACCGACAGCGCGTCGTCGTCGTGCGGTATCTCCCGCCGACGCCACCGCCGACTCCCGAACCCACGATGGCGCCAGTGCCGCCAACCCCGACCCCCACGCCGATGGCGACCCCGTATCATGACCTCTACGTCGCTGGTGATTACATCATCTCGCCGAAAGTCTACAACGAGTTCAGCCCCGGCACTACGGCTTGCAACACCTGCAACGGATTCTCGTGGCGCTTACACGGCGCCGTGGAGTTCGATCTCCTGAACCTGCCGTGGATGGTCGAAGGCGACTATCGCCAGTACAACTACCAGCATCCCGACGGTCTGGTCACCGCCATCGGCGGTCAGTTCCAGACGTTCGTCCCGGCATTTAACGTTCGCGACTACGATCTCGATGCGCGCTTCGGCCTTCGTGTGCTGCAACCGCGCATCTACATCGGCGTCGGCTATCTGTGGCGTGGGAACAACGCCGGATATCCGGGCGTGAACGGCGTCGGTTTCGGCCTCGAAAAGCTGCCGGATCTCGATCGCCCGTTCTCGTTCTACGCGAGCGGCTACTACTATCCGTCGATTAAGGGAACGTGCGGCACGGGCGTTTGCCCGGCCGGACCTTACACCCTGTCGTACAACGTCCTGAAGTACGACATTGGCGTGAGCTACGCGTTCCAAGGTTTCCCGCTCTTCATCGAAGGCGGCTACCTAGGCGATCGCGGATACAATCAGAACGCCGCACCAATCGGATTCGCGGAAAGCGGCCCGTACGTCGGTCTCGGCATTAAGTTCTAACTTCGCGCCGAGTCCAAATGGAAGGGCCTCCGGCAAGTTTGCCGGGGGCCCTTTTCTTCGTCTTTGATTCGGGCTGCGCTTTTGAAACTATGTTTTATCCCGGTGCGGGGTTGTCGTCGGCGATGGCGATGCGGAGATCGTTGGTTCGGGGCTTGGCGTCGGCGATGGCGATGCGGAGATCGTTGGTTCGGGGCTTGGCGTCGGTGTAGGTTGGACGCAGGGAGGGGTGATGATCTCGACGGACGGTTGACCCGGCGCAGGGGACGGGGTTGCGGTGGCGCTGGGCGTGGTTTCCGGCTTGACGCCGCGGGGCAGCGGCGTCGGGCAGGGCAGGGCCGCTGCCACCCAATGCTCGGTGAACCCTTTGGCGACGCTGGCCTTTATGGTTTTACCGAAGTACGTGGTCGGATAGTTGTGGACCAGGACTTGCATGTACTGCCACGCGGTATTCTGTCCGGGCTCGGTGTAAACTTTACGGAAGACTTGAACGCCCAGGAAGTAGGCTCGCGGCAGCTGCGGATCGCCGGGGTATTTTGCGGCCCAGCGCTGCAACGCTTCGTCGGCGAAGCGGAGCTTGGAGATGAGGCGCTCGTCGGTCGTGTAAGCGCCCGCGCTGATCACGCCGTCCTTAAACGTGTTGTCGATGCCCAGATAGCTGATCTTCATCCGCCCGAAATATTCGTCCCCGGGCGCCGAGCTGGTGTACTCCTGGCATTGCAAGTGCGCCCACTTGCTTTTCGTGTCACCGCACGGATCTTTTTTTGCGGGGGCCGGCGTCGCGGCGGACGCAGCCACCGCGGGGTTGGCGATTCCCGGCAACCCGAGGGCGCCGCTCGCGATCGCGAACGCGGTCAATGACCCTAATAGACTACCTCTCACGTACGATGATTCTCCCTTGGAGCAGTCGCGCTCGCTCCGGTTAATAACGCGCATCGAGGTTCGAACGTTTCCCGCACGCGTAGCCACTGCCTTCCGGCAAGCGGCGAGCGGAGGGGCGCTTGCGTGCTCGTCGCGAAGTTGCGCGGGCATGAATCGCTCGGTCCGCGTCGCGGTTTTGCAGCTTAGGGCGCACGGCCGCGACGATTTTGAGCGGTCGTTCGATGCAATTGTCGCGGCCGCGGCCGAGGCATCGAAAACCGCCGACCTCGTCGTGCTTCCCGAGGGTACCGTGCCGGCCTACGTGCTGGGCGACGCGCCCGTCGACGATACGGCAACAGACTTCGCACTCGACCGGCTCGCCGCGGTGGCGAAGCGCACGGGCACGGTCATCGTTGCCGGTGCCGTACGTTCCGGAAAGTCGTTACGCCGCAATGCCGCCATGGTCATCGATCGCGATGGGTCGCTGGCCGGCCGTGCGGACAAGCTCTTCCTTTGGCATTTCGACCGGCGCTGGTTCGAGCCGGGCGAACGCATCGCCCCGGTCGACACAACGCTCGGGAAGCTCGGCGTGCTCGTTTGCGCGGACGGCCGCATACCGACGATTGCGCGCGCGCTCGTCGACCGCGGCGCCGAGATGCTCGTGATGCCGACCGCCTGGGTGACCAGCGGACGCAACCCGAAGGCGCTCGAAAACGTGCAAGCGGACTTGCTCGCCCGGGTGCGCGCTTACGAAAACGGCGTGCCCTTCATCGCCGCCAATAAATGCGGCGCCGAACTCGGAATGGTGGCCTACTGCGGCAAGAGCCAAGCGATCGATGCGAACGGTGAGATCGTCGCGATCGCCGGCGAGCTAGAGCCCGCGACGCTCGCGGCGACCGTCGCAATCGGAACCGGACGCCCTCGCCGAACGAAGCTCCCCCGACCGGCGCCGCGCGGGCCGCTCGGCCACGCCGCGCCGGTGCGGATCGCCATCTCCGTCGATCCGCTCCCCCACGACGTCGATCGCCGCCTCGATCTGCTCGACGACGCGTACGTCATCGCAGCCCCGTTCGACGGCGCTGCGCGGGCGGCGCTCGACGCCGCGGTCCCAACCGCCGGCGTTTGCGACGACGAGATGCTCGACCCGGCCGGTTTAGCGGCGTATCGCCGCGCGGGGTACGCGATCGCGGTGTGGACGACGCAAACGGACTCGCCGTGGATCGAACGGATCGCGCGCGCGCGCGCGCTCGAACTGCGGATGTACGTCGTGGTCCTCGATTGCAGCCGCGCGATGCGCGCTTTCGCGGTCGACCCCGACGGGGTCGCGATCGCCGGCACGTTCGGCGACTATCGTCTCGCGAGTTTCTCGTTCGATCCGCGCAAAACGATGGAAACGGCCGTCGCACCCGGAACGGATATCGTTGACGGTCTCGAACGCATTGCCGCGATCGTCGAGCGAGGAGACGAAACCCAAACGTGAGCGAGAACGTACAAAAACTCCTGGCCGACGCCGAAGTACTGCAAGAAACGATCCATCGCGGTCACCGCTTGACGGCGGTCGCCATCGCGATCGTCGCAGTCCTCGCGGCACTCGGCACGTTCTTTACCCACCATCGCTCGATCTCGGCGCTCACCGTGAAGAACCAGGCGATTCTATCGCAGGCGCGGGCTTCCGATGCGTACGGCAAGTACGAAGCAAAGCAAGTTCGCTATCAAGTCGTTCAGGTGCTGATCGCGTCGGGCATTCCACGCACGCCCGCGGGCCGCGAGCAGATGCAGGCGCTCGCCGACCGGGAGCGAGATTCTTCGGCGGCCGTGCTGACAAAAGCGCAAACGCTCGAGGCGTCGTCCGAGGCCGACGACGTCCGCTCCGAGAAAATTCTTAAATCCTACGAAACGCTGCAGTTCGCCACGTCGTTCTTCGAGATCGCGATCGTGCTTATTTCGATCTCGACGCTCGTGCGGACTCGCGCTTTTCTTGGGTTCGGCTGCGCATTAAGCCTCGTCGGCATCGCCTTTCTCATTTTTGGATTCTTCCAGGCTTCTCACTGACATGCGGCGGCGCGCGGTCGCGGTCGCCGTGGCAACGGCCACAATGCTGGCGTTTTGCGCGAGCGCCGCGCGTTCGCCGCGCGAGTACCGTGCGGTTGGGAAAATCGCCGCCGCCGCTTGGGCGTACGTCCCCGGGAGCGTCGTTCCCGTCCGGGTCGATGGGTTTCCCGCCCCATATCATCTTGCGCTGTCCGGCGCGGGCAGCCTGCGCGCCGGCGGCGGCGCCTATGTCATTCCGGAATCCGCCGCGCCGGGAACGGCCATGCTGATCGCCGGCAACGCGGGCGGGCTCGCCGCGCGCGACGTTCGCATCGGCGAACCGCCTTCGCCCACGAGCACATTCCTGGCCGTGGTCAGCTACTACGACGGCATCGTGTTTCACGATGCGCGCAGTTTTTCGGTGCTCGGCGTGCTCGCCACCGGCGGTACCCCGAGCGACGCGACGATCGACCGAACGGGACGATTGGCTGCGACCGACACCCAAGGCTCGGCCATAACCGTAGCGTCGCTGTCACCGTGGAGCGTTTCAGCGATCGACGGCGTACCGCTAGGCGATGAAGTCGCGATCGACGACGCGAGCCACGCCATTTTTGTGACGAACCGCGATCTTAACGGCGGTGGAGCGCTGACCCGCGTTACGGCCGACGGCCGCGTCACCCACGTGGTAACCGGTCAAACCGCCGAAGGCTTGGCGATCGATTCGCGCCGCCAAATCGTTTATGTAGCCAACGTCAACGACGGCACGATCGCGGCCGTCGACGCCCGGTCGATGCGAATGCTGCGACGCATTCGAGCGATCCCGCGCGTCTTCTCGCTCGCACTCGCTCCGGACGGTTGGCGGCTGTACGGAATATCGAATCAGAGCGCGGGATCGCCGTTTGGCGCACCCGGCGCCGTGGTCGCGATCGACCTGCGGCGCTCGCCGCCGCGCGTCGTGGCCCGCAGCGGAGATCTGACGTTTCCGTTGGGGGTCGCGCTGGACGCCGCGGCCGGCTCGCTTTTCGTCACCGACGAATCGCTCGACGTCGTGCACGTGCTTGACGCAATAACCCTGCGGAAGAAACATTCCCCGCTGTCGACCTGCCGCACGCCCTGGAAACCCGCGTTCGACGCGCCAAGCCGGCGTTTGTTCGTCCCGTGTGCCCGCGGCGACGCGGTCGACGTTTTCGACACCGGAACGCTTCGGCGAGTCGCCGGCGCGCCGTTTAGGACCGGCAGCTATCCGCTTGCCGTCACGGTATGGCATGCGCGCCGTTCCGCGAATGGTTCCGTCCATCGATGAAAGTCTTCACCGTCGCGCTGATAGCGTTGCTGTTCGCCCCGCTCGCCGTCCAGGCGGGCGCGTTGCCCGCGCCGCTTGCGCCCGGCGTTCCGTTCCCGCACGTCCTGCGGGAAGCGCCGACCATCGAGACGATCGCCCCCGGCATCGAGTACGGCGAGTACGCGATGGACACCGCCGCCGGCCCGTTATCCGTCCACGTCGTGGCCATCCAACCGCATCGCCGCGACGTAACCGTCGGCCAGGTGCTCGCCCACGACGCCCTGGAATCGCGCGGCGAAACGGTTGGGGCGATGGCCGCTCGGACCGGCGCGGTAGCCGGCATCAACGGCGACTATTTCGATATCGGGAATACCAATCGCCCCACCAACGTCGTCGTGCGCGGCGGCGTCCTCTGGCAACTGCCCCGCAAACGCTACGCGCTGGCAATCACGCGCGACGGCTATCCGCATATCGGCGAGTTCACCTTTTCGGGCCAGGTCGCCATCGGAGCGCGCACGACCTCGCTCGATGCCGTCGATCAGCTGCCTCCGCCCAACGGGGGGACGTCGCTCTTGACGCCCGAGTTTGGAAGCGTTGCGCCGGAAGACGATCTTACGCTGGTGGCGATGCAGCCGCTCGACGGAACGCCGCCGCTCGCCCGCTACCGCGTCACCGCCGTGGCCGACAACTTACAAACGCAGCCGCCCGGCTACTACGTTGCAATCGGGCCCGGGGCGCTGGGATCCGTCGACGTTCCGTCGGCGGGTGCCGTCGTTACGGCCAGCGGCGATCTTTCGCCGATCGGCCTGGACTCGATCGTGACCGCGATCGGCGGCGGCCCGCTGATCTTGCACGACGGCGCATGGTTTGACGATCCGGATGGCCCGAACGGGGGCGAATACGACAAGCGCATTCCTTGCTCGGGCGCAGCCATCGCCTCCGACGGCCGGCTGTTCCTCATCGAAGTCGATGGCCGCCAAGCCTCGCTCAGCGTCGGCGTCACGCGGCGCGAACTCGCCGCGCTGATGCGCGCCCTGGGCGCCACCGAAGGCTTGGCGTTTGACGGCGGCGGTTCGTCGACGATCGTGGCGCGTCGGCTGGGTGATTCCACGGCCGAGGTGGTCAATAGTCCGTCGGACGGCATCGAGCGTCCGGTCGGCAACGGCCTCTTCGCGTACAGCACGGCGCCGGTGGGGCCGGCGGTGCGGCTGGTTGCGCAGCCCGGCGTTATTCGCGCCGTGGCCGGCGCTCGAGTGAAGTTTCGCGTTGCCGCAGTCGATGCAGCCAATCATGTGACCGCCAACGGCGCGCCGCTTTCCGCGACGGTCGATCCGAAATCGCTGGGCGTCATTCGCGACGGGCAGTTTACCGCAACGCACGCGGGAACCGGGCGAATCACGCTGCGAAGCGGCGCGCTTAAAGGCGAGGTCGCTCTCGAGGTGCGAGCGACGCCGGCCAAACTCGAGATCTCACCCGCCAAGCCAAACGTGGAAAACGGCGGTACGCTAACGCTTTTGGCGCGGGCCTACGATCCGCAAGGATACGCACTCGCCCTTCCGCCGTTCCTGGACTGGCATACAACCGCAGGCTCCGTCGACGCGAGCGGACGGTATCGTGCCGCCGCCGCCGACGCCGACGTCGTCGTCCGTGTCGGCCAAGCGGCCTCGACCGCGCGCATCACGGTCGGCTCGCACGAAATCGGGCTGCCGTTTGCCGATCGGGCGCGATTTACCACGATCCCGCGCGGGGGCGACGGCGGCGTCACCCGCGATCCGCAGTGCCGAAGCTGCGTTCAACTCGCCTACGCGTTCGGGGGCAACGAGCGCGCGGCATATGCGATGGCGGATCTTCCGCTGCCGTCGGGAACCATCGGGTTGACGTTCGACGTGCAGGACGACGGAAGCGGCTCGCGTTTGCGGATCGCCTTGCGCAACACCATCAACGAGACGGTGCTGATCGACGCGACGCGGCTCGATCGGCCGGGATGGCGCCGAGTCGTCGTGCGCTTCCCGCCCGCGGGCGCGCAAGCCGCGCGTCTCGTGGCTCTCTACGTGCTTGCGCCCAAAGGCATGCAGCTTTCCAGCGGTCAAATCGTGCTGAGAAACGTTGGTGCCGTCGTTGCGGGACACTAGGAGGTATTCGCATGGAGTTTGAAGCCCTGGCCGCGCGCGGTCTGGATACGGCAACGATGCGGGGAGCGCACTACGCCGACATACGCTGTGAGGTCGCGCGCTCGGAGCGGATCGAGGTGCGCAATGGGGTCGTAGCGACGTTGGCGGACGGCACGAGCACCGGATTCGGCGTTCGGGCTTTAGTCGACGGCGCGTGGGGCTTCGCCGGTAGCGCCGACGTCAGCGATGCGGGGGTAGACGCCGCCGCCGCGCGCGCCGTCGCGATTGCGCGCGCGAGCGCCGCGATCGCCCGGCGGCGCATCGGTACGCCGCCGGCGCAAGCGTACGTCGACGTCTTCGTCACGCCGATGCTGCGCGATCCTGCGGACGTTCCACTGGGGCAGCGGGTCGCGCTCCTGCTCGACGCCGAGCGGCTGCTGCATTCGGCGCCGGAGATTGCGGTGGGACGCGCGTGGCTCGATCTCTGGCGCGCCGACAAGTACTTCTACAGCACGGCCGGATCGCGCATCGCGCAGCAGATCCGCCAAACCGGCTCGGGCATCGAGGCGATGGCGATCGGAAACGACGACGTTCAGATTCGCACCTATCCGGGCGACGTCGGGCTGTATCAATCCGGCGGATGGGAGATCGTCGAAGCAGCAAAACTGCTCGAAGACGCCCCACGCATCGCGCACGAGGCGGCCGCGCTGCTGCGAGCACCCCAGTGCCCGATTGGAACCTTCGACGTCATTCTCGGCGGCTCGCAGATGTCGCTCCAAATCCACGAGTCCTGCGGACACCCGGCCGAACTCGACCGCGTGATGGGTTGGGAGGCGAACTTCTCCGGTACGAGTTTCCTAGAAATCGATCAACTCGGAAAACTCAAGTACGGCTCGGACCACATCACGATCGTCGTCGACAACGCGCTCGAGCACGGCATGGCAACCTGCGGTTACGACGACGAGGGCACCCAATCGGTTACGTCCGACATCGTTCGGGACGGCGTGCTCGCCGGCTACGAAATGAGCAACGATACCGCCGCGACGATCGGCCGCCAAAGCAACGCCTGCGTTCGCGCGGACGGCTGGGAATCCGTCCCCATGATCCGTATGTGCAACCTCAATCTTCTGCCCGGCAGCGTACCCTTCGAACACCTCTTCGACGACGTGAAGGACGGAGTTTACATGGAGAGCAACCGCTCGTGGTCGATCGACGATCGCCGCCTGAACTTTCAATTCGGATGCGAGATGGGATGGGAAATCAAGAACGGTAAGCGCGGCCGATTGCTCAAGAATCCGACGTATGCGGGCATGACGCCGCAGTTCTGGAATGCGTGCGACGCCGTTGCCGACGCGCGCTCGTGGTTTGCGTGGGGAACTCCGAACTGCGGAAAAGGCGAGCCGATGCAAACCGGACGCACCACGCAGGCCGCCGCGCCCGCCCGCTTTCGGAACGTGAGCGTCGGAGTCGGTTACGGTGCCTAGCGCGGGCGACGGCGCAGCCGGCCGCGAGAAGCTCGCCGCGTACGTCCTGAGCCTATCCACCGCCGACCAAACCGAAGTCTTGGTTTCGGCCAGCGACCGCGCCTTGACGCGCTTTACGCACGAAATGTCGAACCAAAACGTGGCCGCGAGCGATGCCGGAGTCTCGGTGCGCGCGATTCTCGGCGGGCGCACCGGCGTCGCGCAAACCAATCGTCTCGACGAGCCTTCGCTGCGCGACGTCGTCGAACGCGCCGTCGCGATGGCGCGGCTCGCGCCCGACGATCCGCTCGTGCCGGTTCTTCCGCCCGGCGCCCCGGCGCAGACTCCCGCGGGCGCCTACGATCCGGCGACCGCGCAAGCCGACGCCGACGTGCGCGCGCGGATGTGCGATGCAATTTTCCGCGAAGCCGAGAACGCCGGATATTGGTCCGCGGGTTTCGCCGCGACGTCGTCGGCCGGCCTGACGGTTGCAAACACCTCGGGCGCGCTCGCGTCCTTCGACGGAACCGACGCGGGCGTAAACGTGAAGATGAACGCCGCCGACTCGACCGGATACGGCGAAAGCTACTCCGCGACGCTGCGCGCAATCGACCCCGGCGCCGCCGGAAGAACCGCCGTCGAAAAAGCTCGCACCAGCGCCGCGCCGCTCGCCGTGGATCCCGGCGCGTGGACCGTCATCCTCGACCCGCCGGCGTTCGGCGAACTCTTCGTCTACCTCGCCGATCACTTTTCCGCGCAATCCTTCGACGAGGGATCGTCGTTCTGCAGCGGCGGTCTCGACCGTTCGTATTTTTCGGAAAACGTCACCGTTCGCGACGACTACGCCCACCCGCTCGCGCCGGGGATGCCGTTCGACTACGAAGGCCAACCGACGCAGCGCCTCGCGCTGGTGGAAAACGGCGTAGTGCGAACCGTCGTCACCGACGGCTACTACGCAAAAAAACTCGATCGCCCAAACACCGGGCACGCGCTTCCGGCGCCCAACGCGTACGGTCCCCAGCCGCGCAGCCTGGTCGTCGACGGCGGCGACAAGTCCGTCCATCAACTGATTTCCGAAACGAAACGTGGGCTCCTGATCACCCGTTTCTGGTACATCCGCACGGTCGATCGCAAACGCGCAATCGTCACCGGAATGACCCGCGATGGAACCTTTCTCATCGAAGACGGCCGCATCGCGCGCGGCGTGCGGAACATGCGCTTTAACGACAGCATCGTCGACCTGCTCGGGCGCTGCGAGTTCTCCCGCGAACAGGCCCGGACCGGCGGCTACCACTACTCGCTCGTCGCCCCCTCGGCGAAAATCACGGGCTTCAACTTCACCTCAACGACGGAGTTCTAGCGCCGCGGCGCCGCGCTGCGCGCCCGCGTCGGTGGGGTGGGAGTACGCTCCCGCCATCCTGGCTCCGCTCCTCGTCCAGAGGCCCCCCGGCGGGAGTGTACTCCCACCCCACCGCCAGCATCGGATCGCGTTCGGCATCGGCTCGTGAGCGCCTAACGACAGCGGCTACGGGCGGCGCTTGCCTACATCAAGAACCTCCGACCCGCTTCAACGCCTCCGCCGCAGCACGCAAGAACTCGCGCGCGCGCGGACTGACGTTGGCCATCTGAAACGCCGCGTGAACGAGGCCGTCGAAGCAGCGGTACTCGACGTCGACGCCGTCGTCGCGGAGGCGCCGCGCGTATGCCGCGCCGTCATCGCGCACCGGATCGCACTGCGCCGTGAAAATCGTCGCCGACGGCATGGCGCGCAGCGTTCGAGCCTGCAGCGGAGCGGCGTAAGGATTGGCTCGGTCGAGATCGTCGCGGAGGTACAGCGACCAGTCGCGGATGACGGAGGCACGCGAGAGCAGATACCCATCGGAAAACTCGCGGTACGACGCGCCTTCGAGACTGGGATCGAGCACCGGATACATCAGGAGCTGATGCCGGGGCAGCGCTTCGCCGCGGTCGCGGGCCAAGAGGGTTGCGGCGACGGCCAGATTTGCACCCGCGCTGTCGCCGCCGACCGCGACGTGGTGCGGATCGGCGTCGAGCGATGGCGCGTGCGCCAAGATCCACGCGAGCACGGCGTGTGCGTCTAGCACGGCAGCCGGAAAGCGCGCTTCAGGCGCAAGCCGATATTGGGCGGCGAGCACGATCCAACCCGATGCGTTGGCGAGTTCGCGGCACGGCACGTCGACGTTTTGCACCGACCCGAACACCCAGCCACCGCCATGGAAATACACCAGCAGCGGAAGATTCGTTCGCTCGGACGGATAGTAGGCGCGCGCCATGACGATGCCGTCCGGGCCGGGAATCGCGACGTGGCGCACGCGCGCGACCGGCTCTGGATCGCCCATCCGCGAGGACATCAGCGCCGCTGACGCGCGCATATCGGCGACATCCAGCAGTTCGACCCGCGGCGTAGCCGGGTTTTTCGATCGTGGCGATGAGACGGGCGACGTCAGGATCGAGCGGTGGCATCGTGGTCGTCGACTCCTTTCGCGATGAGGCCCGCCAGCACGAGCAGCGCGCCCGCGACGACGGCAGCCAGCGCCGGCACGGCGATGACTTCGACGGCGGGATACGCAAGCACCGTGGCGTGCAGCAGTAAACCACCGGCGCCGACCGTCGCGCCGTCGCGGGCCGCGGCGATCGCATGCGGCAGCGGCCGGTCGTTCTCGTCATCGACCGCGAAGAGCACGGCCGGCGCGGCGGCGGTGCCTTCCATGCCGCGCAGCGTGGCCGCCTCCTGCGCCGTGAAGAGCACGGCTTTGACGATCCGGTGCGCGGCCGGAACCGCAAATGAATCGAACGGCAACGCCAAACCCGCAATCGTTTGACTCTGCTGCATCAACAGCACCGGTGAGAGGAACGACGCCCCCGACGGCTGCGTGACCGTCAAACGCCCGCCCTGCGAATCGCGCGCTTCGACGTACACGACTTGCCGCGGCCTACTCCGTAATATGAAGCTTCCGGCATTGCTGCCGCGCTCGCCGATCCGCAGCGGCCGGTGCCCGGGCCGATTGAGAACCACCGCGGCGCCATCGGAGGTGACGGAGTTCATACCGGCGGTCCCGGCGAGCGGAAAGTCGAGCGTACCGCCGAGATCGCCGACCCGCACGCGTTGTCCGGGCGCGCCCACGACGGTCGCGTTGTCGGGCGCGAGCAGTCCGCTCGCGGCTCCGGCCACGCCGGCAACGGCCGTTCCGAAGGCGATCGCGATCGCGCCGATGCGCGCGCGGTTGGAACGGGCTCGAACGAACTGCCCGCGCGACGCAAGCGCCGTCACGACGGCCAGCGCGATCAGCGAGACGTTAAACCAGCCCGAATGATACACGTCGCGCCCCGGAAACACGATTTCGGCGACGGTCGCCGCCACGACGGCCAGCGCAACCGCGATGAAAAGCGTCGGTGCGGATTTCATCGCATCAATGCGCCGTGCCTGCAATCGCCGCGCGCATCTGCTCGAACGTCAGCGCGCCGTCGAACCCGCGAATGACGATACCGTCGCGTCCGATGACGACCGTCGTCGGAAGCCCGAGGGCCGTATAGACGCGCCCGTACTGCTGACGGTCGTCGATCCAAATCGGAAAGCGGATGTGCAGTGCTTGCGCGAACGCGCGGGCGCGTTCCGCCGATTCGCCTTGATTGACCCCGACGACCGCGACGCCGCGCTTTCCGTAGGCGTCGGCCAGGCGCTGCAACTCGGGCATCTCCGCGCGACACGGCGGGCACCACGACGCCCACAAATTCATCACGACGACTTTTCCGCGAAGTTGGGCGAGCGATGCCGGCGCGCCCAAGTCGTCCCGCAAGGGAAAAGCCGGAGCCGGTTCGCCGGCCAAGCCGGCGGGTCCGGCCGGGCGCGTCGTCGGCGACGAGAGAAAAAACGGAGCCACGATCGCACCCGCGATAACCGCCGCCAGCCCGACGAGAAGCCAGACGACGGGGCGACTCACCGAGCTACCATACGTTGCAAACTACCAGTCCCCCATGCGATCTTCGTCGACTTCGCCTTCGAAGACGATCGTGCCGTTGGGAAGCACCGCGGCAAAAATCGGCACGCCGCGAAAGCGCACCTCGCGGCGCCGGGCCGCGTCGTCGAGGCGCTCGAAGAGAAGACAATAGCGATCCAGCACCTCGGGAGTGCAGCGTGCGACGTTCGGCGGAACGTTATACGTTTGCACGAAACTATCGAACGCGCGCTCGAAGTCGTCGGGCGCGAATCGCGGGTCGAGTCGAATCTCGCGACGGACGCGTTCCAGGGGGTAAGCCTCCTTCGGCGGACGAAACGGCGACGGCGTGCCCGACGCACTGATTCTCGACGGGAAAGCGCTGGCTGCCGACCTGCGCGCCGAACTCCTCGCGCGTACGAGTGCGCTACGCGACGCCGGGATTCATCCCAAACTCGTCATCGTTTTCGTCGGCGAGAACGAATCGAGCCGCGCCTACGTGCGGAATCTCGCGAAGACCGGCGAGCGCGCCGGCGTCGCTGTCGGCGTGGACCGGTTGCCGCAAGACGCGCCGCTCGCCGCCATCCGGGAGCGACTCGAACGCCTTCGTGACGATCCGTCGGTTCACGGGGTCATGCTCCAGCAACCCCTCCCATCACACGTGTCGATCCGCGAGATCGCCGACGCGATCCCGGCCCACAAGGACGTGGACGGCGCCCATCCGATGAATCAGGGACATCTGGCCTTCGGCCGCGGCACCGAGTTCGTGCCTGCGACCCCAGCGGCGGTGATGCTGCTGCTCGAACGCAGCCCGCACTGGCCGCTGCGCGGAAAACGGGCCGCGATGGTCGGGCGTTCGATCGTCGTGGGCGCGCCGGTCGCGCTGCTCATGCTCGCGCACGACGCGACCGTTACGGTGCTGCACAAGGAGTCGGGGAATTTGCGGCCGTTCCTCAAAGCGGCCGACGTCGTCGTGGCCGCAACCGGCGTGCCCGGCCTGATCCGCGGCGACGATTTGATGCCCGGCGCGACCGTCATCGACGTCGGCACCACGATCGTTGACGGCGTGCTCAAAGGCGACGTCGACTTCGAAAGCGCCGTACGCGTTGCCGGTGCGATCACGCCGGTTCCCGGCGGCGTCGGGCCGGTGACCAACGTCGCTTTGCTGCGCAACGTCGTAAAAAGCGCCGAACGCATGAAGCGCTAGGAGTTTGCCTGACTAACTCCTAGTTGAGCGAGAAATACTTCCCGAAGAATTTTTCCTGATCCGGACGATAGGATGGTTCTTCGCCGCGTGCGCGGCGCGTTTCTAATTCCGTGCGGCGCCGCTCGAGCAGGCGCCGAAACTGCGGCAGCAGGCCCTGGAGGAACTCGAACTCGGCCGCCAGCCGCTGTTTGGTCGTATCGAACTCGAGCAACCGCTGCTTCACCGCCTCGGCAAGCTGCAGCGTATCCCCGATGAGGAACGAGGCGCGCTGCGCGTCTTCCGGGAGATCGACCGCCGATTCCTCGCCCGAAAACTCGACGATGATCGCCAGATACTCCACGAAGAGCGCGCGGACGCGCTCGCATAGGGTTCCCGTTTCACCGTCCTCGGCCGCGACGTCTTGTTCTTCGAGAACGTCGGCTTCGACGACCAAGTACGGCTCGCGCGCAACGATGTGGGTAATCTTAAACCGCTCGCGTCCGACCGTCGAAATGAAGTACCGCCCAAACGGCAACGGCCGCACGTCGAGGATCTCCGCGATCGACCCGATGTCGTGCGGGGTGACGTTGGGATCGCCGGCCTCGGCGCCCTCGGCAATCAACGCTACCCCGAAACCTTCGCCGCATTCCAAGCATTCGTTGATCATTTGCTTGTAACGCGCTTCGAAGATGTGCAAGTTCAGCGCGGCCCCCGGAAAGAGCACCGCATTGAGCGGGAAGAGACGCAGGCGCCTGGACATAAGGAGCGTCACTTCGGGCAGGTCGGCCGTGGTTCCCGGCCAACAAATGGCTCGATGGAGCAGATTTTGCGCTTTCTCGAGGGGGCGCATCCGGCCCCGCATCCGCTTCTGCTGGAACTCGAGCGGCAGGGTCGGAAAGACGGCATCGAGGTCGTTTCCCGCGAGACTGGGCGCTTGCTCTCTACGCTCGTTCACGCCATGCAGGCAAACCGCATTCTCGAAGTCGGAACGGGGTACGGCTACTCGACGCTCTGGATGGCGTTCGCCCAACCGCGGATGGGGAAGATCTGGACGATCGAACCCGACACGCAGCGCAGCGACGTCGCTCTCTCCTTTTTCAAACGGGCCGGGGAAGACGATTACATCGAAATCTTCAACACGCCCGCGCTGGAGCTGCTCGAAAACTTTCCTCATCGCAACCTCGACATCGTGTTCGTCGACGCCAACGCCGGTGAGTACCGCGCGTATCTCGACCTCGTCGTTCCGATGCTGAAACTCTCCGGGCTCGTCATCGTCGACGACTGCCTCCTGGCCGGACGCGTCGCCTCCGACGCGCCCGATCGCGACGACGATCCAACGCTTTGCGCGATGCGCGATTTCGATCGCTATTTTCTCGAACATCCCGACTTGGACGCAACGATCCTGCCGCTCGGAAGCGGCACGGGCGTCGGCGCCCGCAAGCGATGACGTCGGCCTCGTCGTTCAAACACGCGATGCGCCACGTCCCGACCGGGGTCACCATCGTTACCAGTTTGAAAGACGGCGAGCCGCGCGGCCTGACGCTCAACTCGTTTGCAAGCGTCTCCGTCGAGCCGCCGGCCGTTCTGATTTGCGTAAACCGCGAGGCGCGCAGCTATCTCTACATTTCGAGCTCGCGGATTTTTTGCGTGAACGTCCTGGCAAGCGAACAGCGCGATCTGGCGGAGCGCTTCGCCGGAAAAGTTCGCGAGCGGCAGTTCGACGAAATCGCCTACGCGGTCGCAGCCACCGGCGCGCCCGTCCTAGCCGGCGCCATCGCCCACTTCGATTGCGAGGTGATGGAAGAGCATCACGTCGGCTCGCACTCGATTTTCATCGGCAGCGTCGTTTCGTGCGGCGCCCGCAGCGGATCGCCGCTCGGCTATTTCAGCGGCGGCTACCATGACTTCGGGATTTCCGTCGATTGATTCTCGAAACGTTTGCGGTGGGATCGCTCGGATGCAACTGCACGATTGCTGGCGACCCGGCCAGCGGTGACGCGATCGTCGTCGACGGCGGCGACGGCGTCGACGAAGTCGGGCGGCGCCTGGCAACGCTTGGCCTGCGCGCCAAGCTGCTCGTTCACACCCACGCCCACATCGACCACATCGCCGACCTCGGCCGCCTGCGCGAGATCACCGGCGGCCGCGCTTTGCTCCATCCCGACGATCTGCCGCTCTACCACACGCTGGCAATGCAGGCTCGCTGGATCGGGCTCGCACACGCGCCGCCGGTGGTGGCGCTCGACGGCGACCTCCGCGACGGCGACGTCCTGCGAGCCGGCACGGTGCGACTGAACGTTTTGCACACGCCTGGGCACACGCCCGGAAGCGTCTGTTTCGCCGTCGATGTCGGCGGCGATGACGCCGCGCCGACGACGCTTCTCACCGGCGACACGCTCTTTGCGGGCTCGATCGGGCGCTGGGACCTCGGTGGAACGTCGATGGAAGACATCGTTGGGTCGATCCGCGCGAAGTTACTGGACTACCACGACGCAACGCCGGTCATTCCCGGGCACGGACCGTTTACGACGATCGGGATCGAGCGCCGCTCGAATCCGTACCTCGTGTGAGTGCGTCTTCAAAGGCAACCGCAGCCCGCCGCCTCTTCGTCGGGATCGCCCTCGACGCTGCGGTGCGAGCTACATGCGCGGCCGTCGCGCAGCGTCTGCGCGCCGCCGGATTTGCCGCGATCTACGAAGATCCCGCGAAGCTGCACCTGACGCTCGCCTTTTTAGGCAACGTTGCGGCGCCGCACTGCAACGAATCTGCGGTCGCTTTAGGCGACGCCGCCGCGCGGTGTTCGCGGTTCGGCATCGTGCTCGACAAGCTCGACGCCTTTCCGCATGCGCGCCGGCCGCGCGTCGTATACGTCGGCGCGCGTGCCGGCGGCCCGGCTTTTCACGCGCTTGCCGAGACCGTGCGAAACGTCTACCGTAGCCGCGGCTTTACGTTCAAAGACGATTGCGTTGCCCACGTCACCATCGCTCGGGTTAAAGAATCGAAGCGGCCGCTGCCCATGCTCGAAATCGCGCCGATTCGGCTTGAAATCGCGGCCCTTTCGCTTTTCGAATCGATCGTCGATCCAGACAAAAACACCTCGCGTTACGCGCTGCTTTCTCAAGACGCGCTGCGCTAACGCCGTCCTGCGCGGAGCGCCGAAAGGCGCGGCTAGTGCAGCTGGATGAGCAGCTTGGCGCCGGCTGCCGTGCCGTTGCCGGACTCCGGCGATGTCGGCGTTACCGCGACGGTGGGTTGCGCGGGTTGCTTCGGCGCCGGCATTGCGGCGTAGTCGGGAACTTTCCCGTCGGCAACCTTGGCGCGGTAGTCGTCGATCGCTACGTGTAGCGCTTCGAGAGCGCGCTCCGGGTAATCTTTCTTCTTCTCGGGGTAACCGCCGAGCTGCGACTCCACCTCGCCCGACGAGATATCGGCGGCGGCGTCGATCGTCTTGCCCCTTGCAAGATCGACGACCAGGCTGCAGGTGGCGGTCCCAAATCCACACCCTGTCGTGAAATATGAGATGTCCTCGATGACCGCTCCGGGCCCGACCTTAAGGAAAAAGTTGTACATGTCGCCGCAGGAGTCGCTGAAATACTCACCGCTGGCGGTTGGGTTCTCCATCGTGCGGAACCCCGCGCGTTCTTCGACCAATCGCTGAAATTTCGGAAAGTCCATGATCCCTTTACGATGTAGGTGTAGTGGCGTGGAGTTTCATTTCGAACCGGCATTCTTTGCCGCCGCGAGCCAGCGACTCGGTTTGCTCGTGCTCGCCGCCGATGCTCTCGTCGATCACGTTGTGGATCACTTGGCACATCTCCGGATGATCCGCGGCGACGTTGGAGTAGGGACAGTTGTGCTCGTGGAGCGCGAAGCCGCCGTCGATGAGGCTGTATTCGGCCACGACGCCGGTCGCGCGCAGCATCTCGGTGAGCTGAGCAACCCGCTGCTCCGGAGCCTCGGCCGTAACGTGCCGGCGGGCCCGTTCGACCGCTCGCTTCGACAGCCCGTCGAAGATTCGGTCGACCGCCGGCGTACCGAACTGCTCGCGAACCTCGCGCAGGACCGCCGCGAGCATCTTGTCGTGCGCCTGCGGAAAGAGCTTGCCGGCCTCATCCGTCAGCGAAAATTCGAGCGTCGGCTTGGTCGGCCCACGGCGAACCGGGTTCTCCGTAACCAGGCCGTCGCGCTCCAGAACGACTAGCTGCTGCCTGACGGCATTGGGCGAAAGCCCAAATTCGTGCGCCAGGTCGGCGGCCGAGGCCGAGCCGCGTCGGCGCAGTTCGGTCACGATCTTCCCACGGGTTGAGGCGAAAAACCGGTCGGCATGCATCTTTTCGGATATCCTAGCACGAAGGCCGCTAGATAGTAAAGTTTTTCCTTGACTTTCTAGGAGAGCCTCGGCTACGATACATTTTGGACCGCAGTCCGCGCTGCGGAAAATCAGCAACTAGAGGGAGAACGCGCGTGTCCGAGCCGGGCCTACGCATCGCTGACCTGCACTGCAGCGTCGCTGGAAAAGAAATTCTCAAGGGGATCGACCTGATCGTCGAACCGGGGAAAGTTCACGCCTTAATGGGCCCAAACGGCAGCGGAAAATCGACGCTCGCCTTCTCGCTCACCGGGCATCCGCAATATGCCGTCACCCGCGGCAGCGTGCATCTCGACGGCGTCGACGTGTTGGCGCTGCCGCCGGACAAGCGGGCCCGCGCCGGTCTGTTTCTCTCGTTTCAGTATCCGGCGGCGATCCCGGGCATCAAAGTCGCAAACTTCCTGCACGCCGCCCGACAGGCCGTGCGCCCCGGCGATCTTGCGCCGGCGAAGTTTCGTGCGCTCCTGATGGAAAAGATGGAGGTCCTCGGCATGGACCCTTCGTTCATGGGACGCTATCTCAACGACGGCTTCTCCGGCGGTGAAAAGAAGCGTCTCGAAATGCTGCAGCTCGCCGTCCTCGCGCCGAAATACGCCGTCCTCGACGAGACCGACTCCGGGCTCGACGTCGATGCGCTCAAAGACGTTTGCGACTCGGTCAAGACGCTGCGCGCGAGCGACGAGGGGCGCGCCGCCGGCTTCCTGATCATCACGCATTACCCGCGGATCCTCCAATACATCACGCCCGACGTCGTGCACGTCATGATCGACGGGCGCATCGTCAAGACCGGCGGGCACGATCTTGCCAACCGCATCGAGAACGAGGGGTACGACACGATTCGCGAGGAGATCGGCGCCATTGCCTAGCGCGATCGCCCCCGGCGAAGACCTGCGCGAACGGCTCGCCGCCTTCGACGGCGACCTGCTCGCCCCCGACGTGCGCTCCCGCGCGCTCGACCGATTCTTCGCTACGCGAACCGGGCGCGAGCGGCCCGGCCGTTACTGGAAGACCGATCTCGAATCGATCGTCCCTGAAACGGTCGCCGGCGTAGCCGGCAGCGTACGGATCGAGAACGCGAACGCACGCCTCGTCGCATGCGACCTAGCCGCGGCAGCACGCCTGCACGCGCCGCTCTTGGCGCGTGCGTTCGGCACGACCGCGGCCGGCACGACCAAGTTCGGCGCGCTGGCGGCTGCGTTTGCACAGCTTGGCGCGTTCGTGTACGTTCCGGCCGACGTGGCATCCGACGAGCCGGTCGTCATCACCTACGACGTGCCGGCCGGCGCGTCGGTGTTTCCCTACACCGTCGTTCTGGCGGAGCGCGGGGCGCGCGCAACCGTAATCGAACGCTGCACGGGCGGCGACGGCGCCGCGTTCGTCTGCGGCGCCACCGAAATCGTCACCGAAGAGCACGCCGAACTCGTTTACGCGAGCTGCCAAGAACTCTCGACCGGAGCGCGCGTCTTCGCGACCCGTGCCGCGCGCCCGGGCAACAATGCAAAGATTTCTTGGGCGTGCGCGGAGCTCGGAAGCGCGCTGGCCGTCACCGACATCTCGGTCGCGATCGAACGTCCCGGCGTCGAAGTCCGAATTACCGCGCTCTTCTTCCCGCAGGGATCGCAGCACGTGGACGTCGTCAGCACGGTCGACCACTTGGTGGGCGACTCCAACTCGGAGACGCTCGTGAAATCGGCCGCGGTCGACCGCGGCCAAGCGCGCTTTCTGGGCAACATTCGGATCGCACGCAACGCCCAGGGCACCAATGCCAACCTGCGCGACGACGCCTTGCTGCTCTCGACCAAAGCGCACATCGATTCCGTACCCGCTCTCGAAATTGCCGCGAATGACGTCAAAGCGTATCACGGCGCGACCGTCGGCGCGCTCGACGGCGAGCAGATTTTCTACATGGAGAGTCGCGGAATCGAGCGCAACGCGGCCGAACGCATGATTGCACTCGGGTTTTTCGAGCCGGCGATCGCGCATTTTCCAACGAACGCGCTGCGCGATGAAATCCGCAGCGCGCTTCAGGCGAAGCTCCCGTGACGCAGACCATGCCTGCCGTGACGACGTTCGACGACGCCAAACTCGCGCGCATCGCTGCGGACTTTCCGATTCTCGGGCGTCCTACGTCGCGCGGCAAGCGGCTGGTGTATCTCGATTCGGCGGCCACGTCGCAGAAACCGCGCGCCGTCATCCAGGCGCTGGTCGACTATTACGAGCAATATAACGCGAACATCCATCGCGGCGTCTACGAAATCGCGGAACGCGCGACGGCGGAGTTCGAAGCGGCTCGCGTCAAGCTCGCGCATTTCATCAACGCCGACGTTCGAGAAATCGTCTGGGTTCGCAACGCGACCGAGGCAATAAATCTGGTCGCATACAGCTGGGGATCGACAAACATCAAAGCCGGCGACGCGATCCTGCTGACGGAGCTGGAGCATCACTCCGACCTGATCCCGTGGCAGTTGCTCGCACAGCGCACGGGCGCCGAGCTGCGTTTCATTCCCGTCGACGCGCGCGGGCTGCTCGTTCTCGACGATCTCGACGAACTGCTCGACGGCTGCAAACTCGTCGCAATCGGCCACGTCAGCAACACGATCGGCACGATCGCCCCGCTCGACGTCGTGATTCCACGCGCGCATGCGGCGGGCGCCGTCGTTTTAGTGGATGGCGCGCAAGGCGCTCCTCATTTGCGCGTCGACGTCGCGGCGCTGGATGCGGATTTCTACGCATTCAGCGGGCACAAGATGCTGGGGCCGACCGGCATCGGCGTTTTGTACGGCAAGCGCGCCCTGCTCGACTCCATGCCTCCGTTCGGCTCGGGCGGCGATATGATCCACAACGTCGAGTACGAGCGGGCGACCTTCGCCGAGCCTCCATGGAGGTTCGAGGCCGGCACCAGCAACATCGCCGACGCGATCGCCTTCGGCGTCGCCGTGGAGTACCTCGAAGCCGTCGGGATGGATTGGGTGCGCGAACACGAGCGCGAACTCACGGCCTACGCCCTCGAGAGGCTCGGCGAGTTCGAGCGGCGCGGCATGGCCATCTACGGCCCCCGCGATCCGGCCCTCATTTCCGGCGTGATCTCGTTCAACTTTGCCGACATCCACGCACACGACCTCGCGTCGATCCTCGATACCGAAGGCGTCTGCATCCGCGCCGGCCACCACTGCACGATGCCGCTCATGGAGAAAATGGGCTGGTCCTCAACCGCCCGCGCGTCGTTCTACCTCTACAACTCGCACGCCGACATCGACGCCCTAGCCGCCGCCCTAACCAAAGCCGCCCAAGTCTTTAAAGTCTAAATTGGACGACTTCTACCGCGATTACGTCCTCGACCACTACCGGAACCCGCGCAACTTCGGGCATCTGGATCGTCCCGACGTACAGGCCGACGATCTCAATCCTCTGTGCGGCGACACGATTCACATGGAGCTCAACGTCGATGGCGGCGGGGTCGTGCGCGACGTCCGGTTCTCCGGTAAAGGCTGCGCGATCAGCCAGGCGTCGGCTTCGATGTTGACCGAATCGATTAAGGGGATGACGCTCGAGGACGTGGCGAAACTCTCAAAAGACGTCGTCTTGGAAAACGTGGGCATCGGCATAAGTCCGACGCGCATGAAATGCGCCATGCTGGGCTTGCGCGTGCTCAAGAGCGCCGCGATCGGCGAACTCGCCGGCTGGCCCGACGAGGAGTCTTAAGGGCCCTAATCGTCAGGTTGCTTAGAGGTAGCCGCCGCCGGGCAGAAAACTCCGGGGTCGTGGAGCATCGTCAGGTTACCCCCGAGCAGTGGCACGCTCTGGCAGCCGGGCCGGAGTTCCGTGCGCTCATGGCCGCGCGGCGCCGCTTCGTCATTCCGGCGACGGTGTTTTTCATCGTCTTTTACCTCGCGCTTCCCGTTTCGGTCGGGTTCGCGCCCCAGTTCATGAGCCGGGCGGTCATCGGGCCGCTCACCCTGGCCTATTGCTTTGCGCTAGCGCAGTTCGCGATGGCGTGGATTTTGCTCGCGCTTTACCTCTGGCGGGCCCGCAGCTTCGACCTCCAAGCGGCGCGCATCCGGCATCGCGCGACCCGCGAGATCAAGGCATGAGATCGCAACCTTCGCTGGTCATATTCGCGATTTTCGTCGGCATCACGCTAATCGTAACGTACTGGGCCTCCGGACAGAGCACGACGAGTCGTGGATTTTACACGGCCCACCGGCGCATCGGCGGTTTGCAGAACGGTTGGGCGATCGCCGGTGACTATATGTCGGCCGCATCGTTTCTCGGCATCACCGGCTTGGTGGCGTTTTACGGTTTCGACGGCTTCATGTATTCGGTCGGATGGCTCGTCGCCTATCTCGCCGTTCTCTTCCTGGTCGCCGAGCAGCTGCGGAACACCGGCAAATACACGATGGCGGACCTCATCTCGTTTCGTTTGCGCGGGCGCGGCGTTCGCGCCATCGCGGCGGTCTCGACGCTCGCCATTACGCTCTTCTACATGATCGCTCAGATGGTGGGCAGCGGTCTCATCGTCAATCTGCTGCTGCCGCAGTTCCCCGATTTTGTCGCCATCGGCGTCGTCGGCGTCCTCATGCTGGTGTACGTGCTCTTCGGCGGAATGCTCGCGACGACGTGGGTGCAAATCATCAAAGCCGGGCTGCTGTTGGTGACCGCAATCGGGCTTTCGCTCCTCGTAATGGGGCATTTTAATTTTTCGCTCGGACAGTTCTTAAATGCGGCAACGAAGGTTCCGATCGCCGGCACCCCCACCAACCTCCTCCGACCCGGCCTGCTCTACCACGGGCCGCTCGGCGCTTGGAATCTCATTTCGCTCGGACTGGCGCTCGTTCTAGGCACGGCCGGCCTGCCCCACATCCTCATGCGCTTCTTTACCGTGCCGACCGCGAAAGCGGCGCGAACGTCGGTCGCGTGGGCGATGGTTCTGGTCGGAGCGTTCTACCTCACGACGTCGTTCATGGGATTGGGCGCGGCAACGATCGTCGGACAAGATCACATCGGCAAACGCATGTATGCCGGGCAAGCCATCCAATACATCGCGCACCATCCCGAGCAACAGCGAGCGCTCGACGCACAACTCATTCACGACGGGTTCGTCGTACCGGTCGCGAACAGTAATCTGGCCGCTCCGCTGCTGGCAGGCAACCTCGGCGGGCCTCTCCTGACGGCTTTCGTCGCCGCCGTTGCGTTCGCGACGATCTTGGCCGTCGTCGCCGGCCTTACGATTACCGCGTCGTCGGCGTTCGCCCACGACATCTGGTTCAATCTCGTGCGCAACGGGAAGGGCGATGAAACCGAGCACCTCTTCGTCGCGCGCGCCACCGCGGTCGTGGTCGGCGCGCTCGCTATCGCGCTCTCGATTGCGCTGCGCGGTTTTAACGTCGCCTTTCTGGTCGGTCTAGCGTTCGCCGTTGCGGCCAGCGCCAACGTGCCCGTGATCCTGCTCTCGCTTTCGTGGCGCCGCTTTTCGCGTGGTGGCGCGATCGCTGGGATGCTTTCCGGCCTAATTTCCGCGCTCGCGCTGATCGCGATCAGCCCGGTCGCAATGGGAACCCACGCGATCTTTCCGCTCGACAATCCGGGCCTCGTCTCGATTCCGATCGGCCTCGCCGGCGCAGTTATCGGCACGCTGGTCGCGCGCGATTCGTCGTCCGAGCAAATGTTCGATCAACTCCAAGTGCGCGCGACCACCGGCCTCGGCGCCGAAGTCTAGCCGGCCGCTAGTGAACCTTGATGGCGTAGTGGTCGGTGATTTGTAAACCGCCCGGTCCAGGCTCCAACGCAAACGTAACGTGGTATTCGCCGGTTGACGTTTGCACGTCGGCCGTGGCCTTATATTGCGAGGCGCCGGCCGCCGACGAGTGCACCGAGACGATCCGCGAAGCTGAATCCATGAACACTTCGCCGGGAAGCCCGCGCGCTAGGTACGAGGTCGCGGTTGCCCGGTCGCCGCGCGCGATCGCGCCCAGATACGAGCGCACGATTTCGGCCGCTTGATCCGGGCCGGATGCGACGTAGTTGGGCGCCGGCGTGACCGCGGCCGCGCGGCTAGGCGTGGCCGGCGCGGCCGTGACGACGGCCCGCGGTTTCTCGGTCGGTGACGGCGTTTTCGGCGCCAAGGGTTTCGGCGACGGGGTCGCGCTCGCCGGAGCGCTGGGCGATGCCGACGCGCGAAGCGACGGCTTGGGCGATGTTCGCGCGGTCGGCGACGGGAGCGGCGATCGTCCCGGTGAGGGCAGTTCCAGCGGCGACGGCGACGACTGCGGCGAGGCAAGTGCGAGGGCTGCCGGCGTGGACTTGGGTGAGGTGCCCGCAGCCCCGAAGAAATGCGCTAACACGCCGCCGAGCAGCAGTCCGGCAAAAATCACGATCAGGATGAGCGGAAACAGCGGCAGCCCGCCGCCGCCCTGGCCCGAGTCGTCGTCGGAGCGCCGGCGACGCGGAGAATCGCTCACGTAACGGGCGACAGCCGCTCGGCGATGGCGTGGTACAGCGTTGCAGGAAGCGTTGCGACCAAGTCCGGACGGTGCTCGACGAACAGCGCCGTGGTTTCCTTCAAGAGCCCGGGATTGATGCGCGCGTATTCGACCAGCGCGTTGACCGCCCTGTCGTCACGCCGCTCGATCCCCTCGAGCGTCGTTCCCGCGCCTTCGACGGCGTCTTCGGAAGATTCGCCACGCCCACGAAATACGTCGAACATGGCCTCGACGAAAGCGCCGAACGCATCCGCCGGCATCGTCGACAGATCGCGCTCGTAAACGGTGGCGAGATCGCCCTCGTCCATTTTGGCGACGAGCTTCTCGACCGTACCCACCAGCACGTCGGCCGGCACATTCCCGAAGTGGGACACGCCTGTACGGTTATCCCCGCCGGCAGGCAGCTCCTCGAAGCGGGAGAAAATGAGTCCCGATGCTTCGCGTCAGGGTACCGCTGGATCTCCACGCCGTGGCCGCAGACGGCTCGGCCGCCTTTGCGTGCGCGACGCCATTGCGGGTACGCGAGCTGCTCGCGCTGGCCGTGCGCGAAGCGATCGGCATGCGCGCCCCGCAGGATAAATTTCTTCGCAGCGTGCGCCGCACGCTCGCCGGCCTCGTCAACGGCGACTTCACCGTCAATGTCAACGGCCGCAGCTTTGCCGACCCGGACTCCGTCATCGTATGCGACGGCACGGTGGACGTTCGCTTCTTTATCGGTCAACGACGGCCCGCCGGAGCGCGGCGTTAAACCGCCGGCTTCATTTCTCGCCCTGATCGGGCTGGCATTCCGTCTCGTACTCCGCCGTTTTGGACTCTTCGCGCCGGTCGTCGTAGGTTTGATCGTCTTGCAGGCGCTCGTCGCGATCGTCTGGCGCGTACCGCACGGAACCGACCTCGACAGCTTCATCGTTCTCCCGATCCTGACGACGCTTGTTTACGCGTTTGCGGCGGCCGATGCAGGCTCGGAGCCGGTTACGGCAGCGGCCGTTTGGGAACGCTTTCTCGAACGGAGTTGGGCGGTGATCGTCATCGACTTCGTGCTCGCCTACGTCAGCGCCATCGGCTTGAGCGCCGGTCTTTCGTCCGAACCGCTCGACATGGTCGCCGGCATGCTCGTCTTCGGTTTGAGCGCGCTACTGGTGTTCACCGACGCCAGCGCCACGGTTGATGACGACGTCACCGTGTGGTCGGTGATCCCGCGCGCCTTCTTGCGCAGTTTTCAGACGTCCTGGCGATGGCCAGTCTTCTCCCGAGCGCTGGCGATTTTCGCGATCCAGTTGGTGGTGTACGCGCTCCAGAACGAGCTCTACGCGCTGCTGGCGCGCAGGCACGTGCCCGAAGCGGCTTTCTGGTCTCAGATTCCGATCCTTACCGTCGTCGGGGTGCCGCTCGCCGCGCTGACGGTTTTGGTGTACCTCGACGCGACTGCGGCCCGCACCGATGCTGACCAGTAGGGCCGCGAGCGCCGCCAGGCGGCTGCTCTTGCAGCGGGTGATAGTGTAGAGAAAAGGACTCTTCCGAAACGGAGCGCACGATTTCACTCCCCCGAATAATCACGACCGTCGCTCTGATCGCCACGCTTTTGGCAACCGCGCGACCCGCGTTTGCCGACCAACAGTACGACGTGAGAGGCGACGACGCGTACCGCGTCGGTTCGCCTGCAATGGTCTCGCGGGTCGAGTACGCGGGGACGCAGCGTCTGTCCGTCGAGCGCCACGGGCACCACACCCGCTACGACGCCCAAGCGAGCTACGTGCGGGACGCCGGCGACGGCAAAACGCGCCTCCACGCACGGTTCGTGCAGGAGATCCTTCCAAACGGCTCTTTCGAGGACCGATTCGATGAAGACCCCGATTTTTTGACCATTCTCAACCAGCCGTTCGCCATCCAGCTCGACGCCGTGACGATCCGCGATTTGCGCGGTTTGCGCCACGCCGTGCCCTTCGACGCGACCTCGCCACTCGGCGGCGATGCCGTCTTGCGCGGCTATTTGCGGCCCGGAACGGCGGGGGCAATCGCGGGTCGCGCTGCCACGGCCGTTCGTTTCGAAGCCGACGGGCCGATGACTGCGCCCATGCCCGCCCGAACCAACGCAACGATCTCGGGACGCATGCGAATGGATGGGACGGCTTACTATTCGCTCGACGACGCGATGC
Source organism: Candidatus Tumulicola sp. (assembly GCA_039922955.1). Lineage (GTDB taxonomy): Bacteria > Vulcanimicrobiota > Vulcanimicrobiia > Vulcanimicrobiales > Vulcanimicrobiaceae > Tumulicola. The sequence continues at coordinate 17,619 of JBDTDR010000139.1, read as the reverse complement.
TGTTGGCGCTCGACGCGACGCTGACGATCGTCGCGCAGCTCCATGAGGGCTCGAAGACGACGCCGGTGCGAATCGTCTATCGCCGTTTCATTCGCGCGACGGCGCCGGCCGGTCGATCGACGCCTAGAACGCCCCGACCAACTCCACTTCCAACGGGTGCCGGAACGGTATCTCCCGCAACTCCGTGAGCGGCGTAAAGGCAAGATGATTCTGATGGCAGTCGATCAGCATTTCGATGCCGCGTCTCACGCTGCCCGTTTCTTCGACGTACTTCCCGAGCTTTTTGCGGAAGTACGCGTGTGGATCCCGCAACATCTTGGCGTAATACGGATCGTCGGTGAGCCCTTCTAAAAGAATGCCGTCCCTGGGTACGAGCCAAACGAACCACGGATCCTCATTTTGACGGTAGCCGATGAGCACCAGCGGTATCGCGCGCGCCGAGTCGAGATTCGGAAGAAAACTGCACATCGTATGGGCGTCGAACGAGATCTCCGTCAGATCGATGGCTTGCGGCATAGATCGCACCTCTTCTAAAAACTTGGGCGTCGCGCGCGCTGCTTACGGAATTAAAAAACCGCCTCATCGTTTTATTGCACGAGTGAAGCGGTGCGTTACATCCGTTCGAGCCGGCCTGCCGGACCAAAAGCGCCATGGTGTCAGGTTTGAGAAGCGACGGGATGTTCCTAGGAGTTTGTCGGCGCAGGCGCCGTCAAGGGCTCCGGTTGGAGGCCGCGGCCGGCCCCGCTCTTTCAGGAGTTTTCGGGCCGCACGTGAAACCAGGCGGCAGGCGGCAGCGGTCCGAGTCACTGTATGAGTGCGCTCGCCGTACCGCTCCTGCAGGGAGTATTCGTGCCTTCAGCGGTCCCGATGGGGAAGAACGCTGCCGCTCGGCTGCCAGCCGCGGCCATTCCCGGCGTCGAGAAGTTCGAGCGGATCGTCGACGACTATCAGCGGCGGCTCTACGGGTTCGCGCTGCGAATGACGGGGAACCGCGAGGACGCCGAGGAGATCGTCCAGGATGCATTCGTCCGCGCGTACCGGGCGCTCGGAAAAATGTCGTTCGAACAGCGCTCCGAGCTGCGCCTGCAGCCTTGGCTGTACACCATCGCCCTGAACGTTACTCGAAACCGGCTGCGCAGCAAGCGGCCGTCCAACGTCGCGCTCGACGCGCTGGCCGACCCCGACGCGCTGCTGCGCGAATCCAACGAGGGGCCGGTTCAGCCGGAAACGATCGTCGAGCGCAATACCGAAGTGGCGCTGGTCGAGCGGGCCCTCATGCAGCTGCCGATGCATCTCCGGGCCGCGGCGACCCTTCGGTTCATCGAGGGGCGCAGCCACCCGGAGATCGCCGAGATCCTTCACCAGCCGATCGGCACGGTGAAATCCCACGTGCATCGCGCGGTTCGGATCCTGCGACGCATTCTCGGACCACAAATTGGAAGAATTACCCCGGAAGGAGCACCCCTCCATGCGCTGTCGTGACGTTGAGGCAATGTGGGACGAGATCCGCGACGATTGCCAGGAATCGCTCAAAGAGACCGTTCAGACCCACCTGCTTGCGTGTCCGCCCTGTCAAGAGCTCTACGAGGAGTTCGAAGGCGTGGCCTACTGCCTCTCGTGCTTGCCGCAGCCCCAGCCGTCGTGCAACCTCACCAAAAAAGTCGTCGAGCACATCGCAACGATCAAGATCAAGACCCGCTCGCCGATCCTGCTCTGCGCGGTCGAGACGCCCATCGGCCGAGTGCACGTCGGGTTCAAAGAGCATCGCATCGCGTACATCGGCATCGACACGGGTGAATCGCTCGAAGCCGTGCGCACTCGGGTCGAGGACCGCTTGCGGCGTCCGGTCGTCATGGGTGACGCACCGGCGTGGCTGCGCGAGACGCTCGACCGGTTTTTTCACACCTGGCAGGTCGAGGACGCAACGGTCGACATCAGCGATCTGACGCCCTTCGAACAGGCGACCCTGCGCGCGACCGCCCAGATTCCGCCCGGCGAGGTGCGCTCGTACTCGTGGGTCGCGACGCAGATCGGCCGTCCTCGGGCGGCCCGCGCGGTCGGACGAGTCATGGCCCGGAATCCGCTGCCGCTGCTCTTCCCCTGCCATCGCGTGGTGGACTCGTCGGGGGCGCTACACAACTACTACTACGGCCTGGACATGAAGGCACGAATTCTGAAGATGGAAGGGTACCGCGGGTAAAGCTCCGGCGCCGTGCGTGCCGCCCCGCCTCCAGAGGGGAACGGAAATGCGGCGCCAACTTTAGCGAACGTGGTAAAACACGTCCGTATCACCGGCTTGCGGCCATTGCGCGGTGACGAGATCGATCCAATCCCACGCAGTGTAAAGGAAGTAGATCGCTGAGCGACCCACGTATCGCGGCCATCCCCGACGTTCACGGCCATGCCAAAGGGGAGCACCGGCCGTTTGCCGAGGAACGTCCGATCGCCTATTCCGCCCGGATGCTTTTTCTTTGGTTTTACCATGCGTGCCGGCGCGGGTCGCCTCGCTTCCTCATGGTGGCCGACCACATCAACTATCTCACCTTCGAAGACCCCGGCGCGGTCAACACGCTGCGCCGCGCCCTGAAGCTCGCGCATGCCGGCGACCTCTACGGCGCGGCCGAGACGGCCGGCGTGGATGTCACGCACGCGGGCCCCGTTTCCGAAGCGCTCCGCCGCGGCATGCGGTTCTCGATCGGCGCCGAGGTCGACAACGATCCGCGCGCGCGACCCGATGCGCAGAACATCGTCGACGCAATGCGTCCCGACGGCCTGATCCGGTCGGTGAACTTCGTCAACATCGAGCACCCGGAAAAGGGCGCCGATTGGGCGTGGGCCTTCGACAACGAAGAGTTCGCGCATCTGCACGACGTCATCGGTGCCGAGAAGCTTTGGGAGCTGTACGTGGCCAAGCTGCTCGACGACCTCGAGAAGCTGCCGGGGAACATCGTCGGTCACTTTTACGGGCCCGCGGCCCTGGGTCGCTGGCCCGCGCAAAAGCGGCTCGAGGAATACGAAGACCGGCTACTCAAAGTCTGTCATGCGCGCGGCCTCGCGGTGGAGGTCAACACGCGCGTCCTCTATCGCGACAACCCCGCCGAATTCAAGAAGAAATATCTCGACGCGAACGCGCGGCTCGTCCGCAAAGCCAAGGCGCTGGGCGTCGGGATCGCGATCGGTTCCGAAGCCCACAGCCCGAAAGACCAAGGCAACGCGTTCGACCTCGCGCTGAAACTGCTCGATGAGGCCAAGATCAACGAAATCGTGTTTCCGGTCGGCGGCCGCCTGGCACGCGTAGCCCTGCGCGCGACCCGCGAACACCTCGAAGCCCAGGCCAAGACGCGCGAGACCTCGACCCCCGGAAGCAGCATAAGCGGGTTCAGCCGTGCCGAGCTGGGACTGCCCGAACAAGCGGAAATGTCGGCGTCGGCGCGGCGCGAAAGCGCTCGCGCGGCGCGCGAAGCGGCATCCGCGAAACGCTCCAGCGGTTCGACGCGCTCGGGCAAACGTGCCGCGGCTGCCGCCTCGAAGAGTTCCGCCAAGAGCACCTCGCGCCGCACCCCGGAGTCGTCAACCTCGTCGGGCAAGGCGAAGGCCGCCCGTGCCACCAAACCGCCGGCTGTCGCCAAGAAACCACCCGAGAAACCGGCCAAGACCGCGCCGACGAAGGCTCCGGTCAAAGGCGCAAAACCACCCGCAAAACCACCCGCGAAACCACCCGTCAAGCCGGCGCCATCGCGTACCAAGCCGGCGCCATCGCGTACCAAGCCGGCGCCATCGCGTACCAAGCCGGCCACGGCGCCGGCCAAACTCAAGGGCGCGCGGCCCGCGCTCAAAGGCGTCAAACCCGGCCGCCCGTTAGGCAAGAAGGCCGCGCCGCCTAAAGCCGGCGCGAAAAAAGCCACCCCCGCGAAGAAAACGCCGGCGCCGAAGAAGCCGGTGGCTAAGCCCGCGGCGAAACCGAAAAAACTTGGCGCGCGCGCGGCCAAGCCGTCCGCGAAAAAGGCCGTCAAGAAATCGTCGAAGGCACCCAGCAAGGGTTCGGCAACGAAGAAAAAACCCACGGCCAAACGTCGTTAAGAGACACACCCTACAAGGGGACAGGAGAGTGGGATGGCGGATATCGCTCGCCTACGTAATATCGCTTTCGTCGGACCCCATCACGCGGGCAAGACTACGCTGGTTGAAGCGGTGCTCGCGCACACGGGCGCGATCGGACGCCGCGGCTCGATCGCCGACGGCACGACCGTTACCGACCACGAACCCGAAGACATCGCCCACGTGCAGTCGACGACGGTCGGTTTCGCGCACGCGACCGCCGACGACGTCGATATCACGATCGTCGATTGTCCCGGCTTCGTCGATTTCTTCCAAGAGACGCGGGCCGTGCTCTTCGGCGTCGATGCTGCGGTCATCGTCGTGGAGGCCGACCCCGGCCGGGTCGTTCAAACCCAAGCCATCGTCGACTACCTCGAATCCGTGCACATGCCCCATCTCTTCGTCGTCAATAAGATGGATCGTCCCGGAGCCGACTTCGCGGGCACGCTGGCCGCGTTGCAGAGCGCCTACGGCCGCCACGTCGTCGCCGAGCAGCTGCCGCTCGGAAGCGCCGATCAGTTCCATGGTTACGTCGATCTGGCGGAAATGAAAGCCCGTAGCTTCGACGGCGATCGCGAAAAGGATGACGTCGTGCCCGCCGACCTGCAGGCCCAGGCGCAACGCGCGCACGGCGAACTTCTCGAAGCGATCGCTGACTTCGACGATCATCTGATGGAAACGTTGCTCGAAGGGGTCGAGCCGCCGCTCGAGGAGGTCGAGCGCGACCTCTGCACGGAATGCTCGCACGACCAAATCATCCCCGTGCTGGTAGCCTCCGGCGCTTCGGGTGCGGGCGTTTCCGCGCTAGTTCGCGCGCTGGAGAAATGGTTTCCATCACCCGCCGACGCGCCCAAAGTGGATGCCGAAGGGCGCCCGATTGCGGCGGATCCGTCCGGCCCGGTCGTCGCGCAGGTCATCAAGACGGCGATCCATCCGCAAAGCGGGAAACTTTCGATCGCGCGAATTCTTTCGGGAACGGTCAAATCCGACGCAACGCTTACCAACATCACTCGAGACGGCGATCGCGCGCGCTTGGGCGGGCTCTACCGTCTCCAAGGCAAGAAGCAGGAAGCCATCGCGGAGGCCGGCCCGGGCGCGATCGTGGCGCTGGCGCGGCTCGAAGCGGTCTCGACCGGCGATACGCTGACGTCCAACGGCCATAAGGTCCTGTTGCCGCGCATCCCGGTCGCCGAGCCCGTCTTTGCCGCAGCGATCAAGCCGAAGGAGCGGATCGACGAAGCGAAGATTTCGCAGATGCTGGTGCGGATCGTCGACGAGGATCCGGCCTTGCGACTGCAGCGGGCGGATATCACCCACGAGCTGCTCTTGCTCGGAAGCGGCGAGCAGCACGTTTCGATCGCCGTCGAGCGCCTCGCACGCAAGTACAAGGTGGAAGTCGAAACGGCGCCCCCTTCGATTCCGTATTTGGAGACGATCACGGCCGGCACCGAGATTCATTCGCGTTACAAACACCAAACCGGCGGCCACGGCCAGTTCGGTGACGTGTGGCTGCGCTTCGAACCGCGCGAGCGCGGCGCGGGCGTAACGTTTGAAGACAAGATCGTCGGCGGCGTCGTGCCCCGCCAGTTCATTCCGGCCGTCGAGAAAGGCGTCCGCGAGGCGCTGGCTCACGGTCCGGGCGGCAATCCGATCACCGACCTGCACGTCACCCTCTTCGACGGCCAGTATCACGACGTTGACTCGAGCGAGCAGTCGTTCAAGACGGCCGGAAGCATGGGCGTGCGCGATGCGCTCCCGAAATGCCATCCCGTCGTGCTCGAGCCGATCGTTCACGTGCAGGCCGAGGTGCCGACGGCGTACACGTCGGCGGTCATCCAGCAGCTCACCGGCAAACGCGGGCAGATCCTCGGCATGAATCCGTCCGACCGCCCCGGGTGCGACGTGGTCGAAGCCTACGTTCCGCAAGTCGAGCTCGGGCGCTACATCACCGAACTCCGCACCGCGACGCAGGGCCTAGGAACCTATCGCTGGCGCCACGAGCGCTACGATCCGGTTCCGGGTAATCGCGTGGGGCCTAAAGCCGCCGTTTCGTGAAGCGCTTTTTAGCCCTCGCGGCCGTCGCCGCGTGCGTTGCCGGCTGCAGCAAGGTTTCCAACGACGCCGGTGGGGGCGGCCGCCACTCGTGGACCCAACCGGGCGTACTGCGCGTCGCGATTCAGTCCGATGTCAAGAACCTCAACCCGCTCCTCAACTCGAACACGACCGACGGGTTTATCGCGTTCCTGATGTTCGAGCCGCTGCTTTCGGCCGACGACAAGGGCAACCCCGTGCCGATGCTCGCGACGACGGTGCCGTCATCGGAGAACGGCGGCGTCTCGCGCGACGGTTTGACGATTACCTATCGTTTGCGCAAAGACGTGAAGTGGACCGATGGCGTGCCGGTTACGTCCAAGGACGTCAAGTGGTCGTGGCAAGCGATCATGAACTCCGCCAACAACATCGTTTCGCGCCACGGCTACGATTTCGTGAAGTCGATCGACACCCCCGACGCCTACACCGCGGTCGTTCACCTGAAGACGAAGTTCGCGCCCTTCGTGAACACGTTCTTTGCCATGAGCGACCAACCGTTTCCGGTCGCGCCCGAGCACGTGCTTTCGAAATACCCGAACATCAATCAAATTCCGTTCAGCACCGAACCCAGCGTCAGCGACGGCCCCTTCCGGTTCGTGCAATGGTCGCACGGCGACCACATCACGCTGGTACGCAACGACGGGTTCTTCCTGGGCAAGCCGGGCTTGAGCCGCATCGATATAAAGGTGATTCCCGACGAGAACACCTCGACCAATCTCTTCAAAACGCACTCGATCGATTACATGTTCCAGGCTTCCCCCACCACCTATCCGGCGCTGCAATCGGCCCCCGGCGTCAAGCTGGACTTCGTCAACGTGAACGGCTACGAGGCCGTGCAGCTAAACGTCGCGCGCCCGAACCTTACCGATCCGCGCGTGCGCGAAGCCATCGCGTACGCCATCGATAAGCAGCAACTGGTATCTACGCTGACGCACGGCCTGATGAAGGTCGCGAGCGAAGACATCCCGGAGTGGATGTGGGCGTTCAACCCAACCGTGCGTTCGTATCCGCACGACACCGCCAAGGCTCGCGGACTCTTGCGCCAAGCCGGCTGGGCGCCAGGCGCCGACGGCGTGATGCACAAAAACGGCGAACCGCTGACCCTGGTGCTGGTATCGAACAACTCCAACGCCACCCGCCGCGACGCGAGCCTGCAGATCCAAGCGATGCTCAAACAAGTCGGAATCGAGACCGACATCAAGTACTATCCCGGCGACACGCTGTTCGCGCCCGCCGGCATGGGCGGCATCCTGCAACTCGGAAAGTTCGACCTCTCGCTGGCGGGCTGGTACGCCGGGATCGACCCCGACGATAGCTCGCAGTACATGTGCCAAAACATTCCGCCGGGCGGCTATAACTATTCGCGCTACTGCAACCCCGACATGCAAGCCGCCCAGAATGCCGCGCTTACGCATTACGACCGCGCGTCGCGCACCGCCGCATATTTTAGAATCCAGGAGCTGCTGGCCCGCGATAATCCCCAGATCTTCTTCTGGTGGTTGCGCCAGATGGAGCCGGTCAGCGTCGATTTCAAGGGCTTCGATCCCAATCCGGTGGTCGAATCCTGGAACGCGTGGCAATGGAGCATCTAGGCAGGCCCGACCGGCCCACCGGATCGATGCCGGAACTCGCTTGGCTGCGCAAGATTATCGTCGAGCGGGCGCTGACGCGCGGCGACTACGTCCTTTCCGGCGGCGTGCGCAGCGACTACTACATCGACAAATTCAGCCTGTTTGCCGACCCACACGTGTTGCGGCGGATCGCGCGCCTGTTCACGCCGGTCATTGCGGAACTCAATCCCGACATCATCGGCGGTACGGAACTCGGCGGCGTCGTCATCGCTACGGCGGTATCGCAGCTTTCGGGAATCCCGATGATCGCGGTCCGCAAACAACCCAAGGGTTACGGCGCGTTCGCCGACGAGTACGTCGAAGGCCCGTACGCCGCCGGCCAGCACGTGCTACTGCTCGAAGACGTGGTCACCAACGGACGCGAAATCATGGCAGCGGCAGCCCGGCTCGAGGAGCTGGGACTCCGCGCCACGCCTTACGCGATCATTAGCCGCGGACTCGCGCCGATCGGCGCCCTGATCCAATTCTCGCTCCCCAGCAGCAACCCCAAAACCGAAAACTAACCTGCTAAAGCTCTTAGATCGACAGTTCGGCGCCGTCGTCGACGATGGATACGCGGCCCGGGAACGCCGTTTGCGCGGCTTCGACGAGTTCGCCGGGGGCATACGCGGTGCCATAGTGCGTGAGGGCGAGATGACCGACCCCGGCGCGGCGCGCCATTTCACCGGCCTCAGCGGCCGACGAGTGACCGCGCGGCTCATCTTCGCTCCCCAGCCCCAACGTGGCCTCGCACAGAAACAGGCTGCAGCCTCGCGCGTGTTCGACGACCGAATCGCACGGGGCCGTGTCGCCGGAATAGGTGACACTCGACGATCCGCGTTCGGCCCGAATCGCGTAGGCATCGATGTAGTGGGTGGCGGGCCGGAAGGTTAACCGCAGATCGTTCACGTCCAGCGCCGCCGTGGGATCGTATTCCCCGACGACGAGGACCTGGTCCAGAAAGTCACCTTCGACTTCGGCGGCAAACGCGCTGCAAAGCTTCCTCAACGTCTTCGCACCGCCCGGCGGCAACCACACCGGCAGCCGGCGGTCGCGCCGGGGCGGACCGTACGTCAAACCGTAACGCAACGGAATCAGGTCGAGAAAGTGATCGGCGTGCATGTGCGACACGATCACCGCGTCCAGTTGAGGATAGTCAAGCGCCAGTTGCAGGTTGCCAAGCGCTCCGCTTCCGATATCGAGTAGCACGGCGGCCTCGCGCGTCCGCAGCAAATAGCAGCTGCAGGCGCGTCCGGGGCGCTGCACCGACGGGCTCGAGCCGACCGCACGCACGCGCATCGCCGCCGCCGTCACGGCAGCGATGAAAGCACCTCCTCGGCGTGCTCGTCGACGTTCACCTTGGGCCATACTTTGACGATCTTCCCGGTCGCGTCGATAAGAAACGTCGAGCGCGCGATGCCTTTGCGCTTCTTCCCATACATGTTTTTCTCGACGATCACGCCAAAAGCGTCGCAGAGCTTCGAATCGGTGTCGGCCAGCAACGTAAACGGAATCGAGAACTTCGCTTTAAACTTGGCGTGCGACTCGGTCGAATCGCGGCTCACGCCGACGATGCGCGCCTGCTTCTTCTGAAACTGCTTATAGAGGTCGCGGAACTGCGACGCCTCGCTGGTGCAGCCGGGCGTGTCGTCCTTTGGATAAAAATACAGCACCAGCGGTCCGCCCAGCAAATCGGTGGTCGAAACTTTATTGCCCTCGTCGTCGAGCAGCATGACAGCCGGAAGCCGGTCGCCTTCGTCGAGCACGGGCGCTCCTTTCTACTCGGTAAACTGATCGAGCGGCACCATGAAAAGCAGGCGGTCGCCGCTCGAGACGTCGCCTGCGAACTTGCGTACCGGAACCGCCACTCCCTGGCCGCGGGCGGTCTCTCGCCAGGCGTAGAGCGGAATCCATCGGACCTTGTAGCCGGGCCGCTCCGGCGGTGCCGGCGGCGGAGCGTTTTCGGGGCCCTGGAAGCGCTCCGCGAGTTGAAACGCCTGGGCGTACTCGGTGCCGGCGAAGAGGTCGAAGCGGCCGCGCGTGCTCTCGAAGCGCGCCAGGCCGGCGATCGTCGCCGCCGTGAGCTCGGTGGTCGAAAACGACGATATCCCAAAATGACGCTTGATCGACCGGCCGAACGTGAGATCGTCGATGCGCAAGACGACGTGCAGCGCTTCGCCGCGATCGCGCGTGCGCGAACGGGCGCCCAAAGCCGTTTCGAGGTTGGCGGTGTCGCTGTTGGTAACGCCGACCAAACTCTTCGCGCTCTCGGGCGAACAGAACGCAATCGTTTCGTCCTTGGTCGCATCGCCGGTCAGCAGATCGATCTTGCGGTCGCGGGCCATCTCGATCAAAATATTGTCCGGATCCTTTTCCACCACGACCACTCGTTCGCCGAGCTGGCGCAGGTACTCGATGACGAGGCTGCCGACGTTGCCGGCGCCGCACACGATGACGTGACCGCTACGACGGATGCGCCGAAGCCCCCGCGTGCGCCGAATCGCCGCCGCGTACAACCCCGACGTGACCGATGCCGTAAATATCGCCACCATCGCGATCCCGGCCAGGGTGACGAGCGCCGCGCCGGCCATTTCGAGGATTTGCCAGAGCGCCAGGCCGTTCGTGCCGCCGCAGTCACCGCACAAGGTGGTGTCGGGGGAACCCTCCATCATCGTCATCACGAAGTACATCGCCGACGCGACGTTCCAATGCGTGACCGCCGCAAAGAATATCACGAACAACACGTACACGAGCAGGCTCGCGCCGGCAGCGGTTCGCAGCACCGGTTCCGTGCGGCGGATGGCGGCGAGCGTATCGTGCCACTGCGTCTTGAGTCCGTCCCATCGACCGGTCCGCTGAAACGATCGACGGGCCCCGGCGCTCTGCAGCGCGGCGATCGGCCCGAACGCCACCACTCGGTCGTCGTCGAGCAGCGCTCGAGCGAGCAGCTCGCCGTCAGGATGCTCTTCGTCGCCCCAGCACAGGTACGGAGGATGCCCGTTGACCGAAACGATCCGCACGCCTCGCTGGGCCTCGGCGTTTGCGACCGTCAGGCCGGCGATTCCAAAATACGCCGCGCTCCGCTCGGAAAACGCGAACAAATCCGACCCTTCCTCGGCGCGGGCCGCCGTCGACTCGAGGGTCGGAAACTGCAGCGCGTAAAAGCACGACGGGTCGACCGCCGAAGCGGCGTAGGTGGCGGCCGCGTGCGCCGCCGGCGAGATCGCCGTGCAGTTGTAGCGCAGCCCTTCTTGAATTTTTTGACCGAGCACCGGATTGAACTGGCGCAGCGTGATTCGAACGTGTTCGTTGATGTCGCGGGCGAGCAGGGAGACGCGCAGATTCAGGCGATCGTCTTGCGCCACCGCGACGATGCAGTAGCTGACTCGCGCCGAATGCTGGCTCGCCGGCAGCAGTCCGGCGTGGCGCAAGGCGGTCGGCCCGACCGGGTCCTCGTCGAGGAACCTGAACGACTTGGCGAACTCCGCAGCCAGCAAGTTCGACTCGTGGCGCACCAAACGCGCCGCACGATCGTCGCCCAGCTTCCATACCAGCACGACGGTATGGCCGGCGGTCTTGAGAATCTCTTTGCAAATCTCAAACGCGAGGTAGTCCCCGCCGACGACGATAATCAGTGTCTCGGACGCCATAGATGCCGCCTCATTCGCCACAAGACGAGTCCTCCATCCGGCCGCCCCATCCGCTGGCGCAACGGCTGATCGAACGCTTGCGCGAGCGCCCGGGCAGCCGCGTTCTCGATTTCTGTACCGGCAGCGGCCGCAACGCCGCCGCGCTGAGCCGCGCCGGCCACGCCGTCGCGGCCCTGAACGACGACCACCCGGCTGCGTGGCCCGACGCACCGGCCCCGGGCCGCGACCGATTCGCCGCGGTAATTTGCACGCACGGGCTGCTTCACGGGACGACCGAAACGATCGCCGGCCGTCTATCGGCGCTGGCCGGACTTCTCGGCGCCGACGGCCTGTTCTACGCCGTCTTCGGTTCGGTGCGCGACGCGCGCTTTGGGAAAGGCACGCCCATCGACCGGAATACGTTCGCGCCGGTTGACGGCGACGAACGCGGCATCGCGCATACGTATTTTTCCCGCGCTCCGCTGCGAGCGCTGCTGGAGACGGACTTCGTCATCGAACTGCTGGAAGAGTACGACGCGGACGGGGTTGCCGGATCGTGGGCGCACGCAAAGCAGCCGCTTCTCGGGGCCGTTCACTGGTTCGTCATTGCAAAGCGGCGCGCGCCTGGGGCGCTCCGCTGGGGATGACACTGCCGCGCCTGCGGCGCTCCGCCTAGTAGCGGTTGACCGTCGGATCGAGGTGCGACGCATAGGCGTCGATGCCGCCTTCGAGATTGTAGACGTCCGTGAATCCGTAGGTGACGAGGAAGCGCGCGACCCGCGCGCTGCGCTCGCCGTAGTGGCACATCACCACCAGCGGTTTGCCGGCCGGGATATCGGCCACGCGCGCGTGGACCTCCGTCATCGGAATCGTGAGCGCGCCGCTCACCGACGCGAGTGCGCGCTCGACCGGCTCGCGGACGTCGAGCAGCACGTACTCTTTACCGGAATCCTTCCACGCGCGCAGTTCGTCCACGCCGAGTTCGATAAAGTCGCGCAGCTTACGCGGGCCTCGTGCCGATGAGATCGCGCACCGGGCTCGATGCGCTGGCGTAGAGGCGTTTCTCCATGCGTCCGGCGCGAAACGCGTTCCGTCCGGCGATGACGGCGTGCCGCATCGCGTCGGCCATCAGCACCGGATCGTTTGCGGCGGCAATGCCGGTGTTCATCAGCAGGGCGTCGACGCCGATTTCCATCGCAATGGCGGCATCCGAGGCCGTGCCGACGCCCGCATCGACGATCACCGGGACGTTGGCGCGTTGCTTGATGATGCGAATGGAGTAGGGATTGCAGACGCCCAGTCCGCTGCCGATCGGCGCGGCCAGCGGCATCACGGCGGCACAGCCCACCTCTTCGAGCTGCTTGCACGCCACCGGGTCGTCGCCGACGTAGGGAAGCACCGTAAAGCCGTCTTTCACGAGCTGCTCGGCGGCCTTGAGCGTTTCGCGGCTGTCCGGATGAAGCGTCTGCGCGTCGCCGATAACTTCGAGTTTGATAAGATCGGTCTCGAGAAGTTCGCGTGCCAAGTGCGCGGTCAGCACGGCCTCCTTCGCCGTGTAGCAGCCGGCCGTATTCGGGAGAATCGTCAGACGCTCGCGATCGATGTAGTCGAGCATCGTCCGGCCGCTGGGATCGTCGAGGTTGATGCGCCGGATTGCGACGGTCACCATCTCGGCGCCGCTCGCGGCATGCGCCGCGCGCATCACGTCCATCGAAGGGTATTTTCCGGTGCCCACGATGAGCCGCGACGTCAGTTCGTATCGCCCGATTTTGAGTGTGTCGTCCACGTTATCCGCCGGCAACCGCCTTGATGATCTCGATGCGATCGCCCTCGTCAATGCGGTGCGAATCGTAGTCGCCGCGCCGCACCACGCAATCGTTGCGCGCCACCGCGATGCCCGTGCGCGCCGTCCCCAGCATCGCCAAGAGCGTTCCGACGGTTAGGCCGTCGGGCAGCTCGCGTGCTTCCCCGTTGATGGTCGCCTTCACGCTTGACTCATTCGCGCCGGGCCTCCGCCTTTCCATCCCCCGCCCGCGCAAAGCTCGGAGCAACGCGAGCTAGCGCAAACGGCGCGAGATCCTCACAAACGTCGCCGGCGACGCATTGCGCGATGAGACGCGCGGTAACCGGCGCGAGCAGAATGCCGTTGCGGAAGTGGCCGCTTGCGACGAAGAGCCCTTCCAACGGCGTCGGCCCGATGAACGGAAGTCCGTCAACGCTGCCGGGCCGCAAGCCGGCCCACGTTTCGCTCACGGTGAAGCCGGCAAGCGACGGCGCCGCTGCCAGCACCGCGTGAAGCAGCGAGTGCACGCCGTCGGCGGTCACGCGCACGTCGGCTCCGGCGCCGCGTTCGACCGTCGCGCCGACGAGCAGGCGCCCGTCGTCGCGCGGCACCACGTAGGCCCCTGGGACCCAGGTGGGGTGCCGCACGAAACCGATCGGCGCTTCTAAGGCCAGCATTTGGCCCTTTACCGGTTCGACCGGCGGGAGGCTCGAAGCCGGAATCCCGGCAACGCTGCCCGCCCACGCGCCGCACGCGTTGATCACCGCCGACGCCGGCGCAAAGCCGAGGTCGGTGCGAACGCCCAGCACCCGCCGCTGGTCGCATTCCACGGCCAGCGAACCGACCCGCGTGACGATCGCGCCGCGCGCTTCGCAAGCCGCCGCCAGCGCGCGCCCCAGCCGGCGATTGTCAACGTGTCCCTCGCCGCGCACGAGGATTGCGCCCGACACGTTGCGCGCCAGCCACGGTTCGGCCGCCAGAGTTTCTTGCCGGCCCAGCATCGCACACGCGACCCCGCGCTCGCGCAAGGCGGCGGCGCGTTCGCGCAACCGCGCCAGCGCCACGTCGCCGAACGCGGCGTGGAGGACGCCGTCAAGGTGCAAGCGGGGATCGACGTTACCGGCGGCCCGAACGCGGGCCACGAACTCCGGGTATTCGGCCAGCGACGCCGCGCACAAGGCCAGCAGCGATTCGTTTTCGACGCCCTCGGTATAGGGCGCCAGCATTCCCGCGCCGGCCCATGAGGCCGCCCGGCCCGGCTCCGCGCGGTCGTAAACGCGCACGGCCGCGCCGCGCTCGGCAAGCTCGAAAGCGATCGCCAAACCGATGAGTCCGGCGCCGACGACGGCGACGACCGCCTCGTTACGGCCAGGGCGAATCGTCGTCACATCCCAGTGTAGACAGGCCCTTCCCCGCCCTGTGGAGGCACCCACGTGATGATTTGATAGGGGTCGATGATATCGCACGTCTTGCAGTGCACGCAGTTGGTAAAGTTTATCTGCAGCCGTCCCTCGATAGCATCGCCGACTTTTTCGAACATCGGCTCGTAGACGGCCGCCGGACAGTAGTACTGGCACGGATTACCGTATTCCACCGTGCAGCGATCGCGGCAGATGTTCGTGTCGGCGACCTTGAGATGGCTGGGCTGATCCTCTTCGTGCATCGTGCCGCTGTTGAACACGTCGGTGAGCCGGTCGAAGGTCAGCACGTTGTCGACGGCGGCGCGCGGCGACTCCGGCGGCCGATAGCCGGCTTTGACCATGACCTCGTACCCGGGCTCCGCGGGCAGCTTGTCGCGGACACCGAATCCGCGGCCGCCGGTAATCACCGACAGGCCGGCGTTGATCAAACCGGGCCACCGACCGTGCTTAAAGCCCTGGTGGAAGTTGCGCGACGTTCGCATCTCGGGGTATGCCCACGATTCTTTGAACCGGCGCTCGAATGCGGAGAGCGTTTGGGCGTCGTACGTGTCGATCTGCAAAGCGTCCCACACGGTTTCGGCCGCCATCATGCCCGATTTCATCGCCAGATGAATTCCCTTGAGACGCATGCCGTTCAAAAAGCCGCCGGTATCGCCGATCAGCAGCAATCCGCCGGCGTACGGCCGCGGCATCGCGAAAAGGCCGCCTTCCGGAATGGCTTTCGCGCCGTAGCGGATCATCTTGCCGCCTTCAAGCATCGCGGCGATGGCGGGATGCTGTTTCATCCGCTGCAGCTCGTTGTGCGAATCGGTGGTCGGATCTTGGTAGTCGAGCCCGACGACGTGACCGATGTCGAGAACGTTGCCGGTCATTCCGTAGATGAAGCCGCCGCCGAACGTCTCGGACGGAAGCGGATAACCCAGCGTGTGAATCACCGCACCGGCCTGGAAGCGATCGTCGGGCAGCAACCATAGCTCTTTGACGCCGACTGCGTAGGTTTGCGGTTCGCGCCCATCGTCCAAACCCAACCGCGGGATGGCCTGTTTGGCCAGCGTCCCGCGCGGACCTTCGCCGAGAATGACGACTTTGGCGAGAATGTCGGCGCCCGGCTCGTAGTTCGTTTTCGGCTTACCGTGGTGATCGAGGCCCTTGTCGCCGGTGCGAACGCCGACCACGCGGTCGCCGTTCCACAGCAGCTCTTGACCCGGGAATGCCGGGAAGACTTGCGCGCCGGCTTTCTCGGCCTCATCGCCGAGCCACTTGGCGATCTTTTGCAGCGAGGCGACGTACTTGCCGTGGTTGTTCAGCGACGGCGGCGTGATCGGCGCTTTAAGCTTGCCGCCTTTCGTGAGAAACCACAGCTCGTCGGACGTCACCGCCGCTTCGACCGGCGCGTTGTCGCGCCAGTCCGGCAACAACTCGTCGAGCGCTCGCGGATCCATGACGGCGCCGGAAAGGCCGTGACTGCCGATCTCGCCGCCTTTCTCGATGACCAGGATCTCGAGTTCGCGTCCGGCGGCCTTCGCCAGCTGGCCGAGGCGAATCGCGCCCGCGAGACTGGCCGGCCCGGCCCCGACGAACAGTACGTCGACTTCGAGCCGGTCGCGTTCAGGCATGGTGTTGCTCAATCATAGGAAACGGTGTCATTCGAGGATTGCTTCGCCGGTTACTTTGCCGAAATCCTGAGAAACCGCGGCGATGGCCGCGCGTACGGCCGTGCGGTGCGTTGCAAGGCGCGACGGCCACGGCGCTTGAGTTGGGGACTCAAACGTCAAGGCGCGTCGCGCCGCGTGACGAGCGACGGCCAGCGAGTAGGAAAGCTCACCAAGGATTGCCGCCTCCGCGAGCGGGTCGGCGGTGATGCGTCCGCGCTCGCGCGTGCAGTGCGCGTCGTCGAGCGGGCCGGCCGTCACGAAGGTTGCCTCGAGCGGGTCGACCGGAAGCCCAGCCGCATCCAGGGCCGCTATCACGGCGCGCCCGATCTCGGCGCCGCCGTACTCGTAGCAGTAAAACCCGGCGGCATCGCCGTCTTCGTGTAGGTCGATCGAAAGCGCGAACTTCCGGTCGCGATTCGCCGTAAGGATGGCCTTGGCTTCGGGTGATTGGCCGCCGCGCCCAAACGTGCGATTCACGTCGATGCCGTCGGCGCTTTCGCGCGTGCCGGCGAGATAGCCGGTCGGGTTGGTGCAAGGCCACAAACGATACGCGAAGGATGGGTCCAACGCGCCCGACTCCACCAGTTCCAGCAGCGCCCACGGGCCGGCCGGTTCGTCGCCGTGAACGCCCGCCGCAATCGCGATCACCGGGAGCCGGTGGTCGCCCCATTCGACGCACAGCAGCGTGCGCGGCGCGTTGACGCAGGCAACCTCGCGCACGCGCAGATCGCCGATCCGCCGCAGCTGCTTCCAGCGCCGCTCGAGGTCGTGGTAGGTGCCGTTCATCGTCGTCACGCATCGTTCGACCCATGAACGTCCAAATCGGCGTCATGGGGTCGGCCGGGGGGAGAATTTCCGAAGGCGAACTCGCGCTCGCCCGCCGGCTGGGCCGGCGCATCGCCGAACGCGGCTGCACGGTCGTCACCGGTGCCTGTCCCGGCCTGCCGCATGCCGCCGTGCTCGGCGCCGACGAAAAAGGCGGGGTGAGCTTGGGCATTTCGCCGGCGCTATCGCGCGAGGAGCACGTCAACGTGTACGCCTCACCGCTTCAGCCGTACACGACGATGGTCTTTACCGGCTCGGGCCTGATGGGGCGCGAGACGCACAACATCCATAGTTCCGACTTCGTGGTCTTCATCGGCGGACGCAGCGGAACGCTGGGCGAGTTTTGCATCGCCTACGACGAGGGCAAACTCATCGGCGTGCTGACCAATTCCGGGGGACTCAGCAACGAGTTCGCGCGCATTGCCAAACTCGTGCAGAAGGACACGGGATCCACCCTCCTAACCGACGACCGTCCCGAGGAGCTGGTCGAACGGCTTCTGGATATCC
>JBDTDR010000138.1:0-10410 GCA_039922955.1 Candidatus Tumulicola sp. | reverse complement strand
TCTGAACGCCGATATGAACACCGCTCGCGCAAACGCGGCGCGCATCTACGACGGCGAGGCCTTTGGGCTCTTCGATCTTAATCCGACCGCGCGCCCGCATCTCCAGGTCGTCACAGTACGGCGATGCCAAGCCGTGGACGCCGTTTCCGATGCTGGACTTACGGCTCTTGGCCTTCCGGCAACGTATCCCAATGGTGCCGGGCACGCTATTTGTCAGCCTATCGGACAACGGGTGTTTGCCGCCGGACACACCGGCATTGCGGGTCGATCGGCGGCGCTTCCAGGGGGCGAGGAGCTCGCACTAATCGACCAATCGGCCATAGCGGCCGTTCATAAACGCCACACGTTCGACGACTGGTTTCTACATAGCCCGACGCCCTAACAACCTGCTAATCTCCCGGAAAGCCGGCATCGGCGGGAACGATCCAGGTGGTGGATTACCCCATGCAGAGCGGCCGTTTCTCCGGAACGCCGGTGCGGCGTGGAAATCGCATCGGCGTAAGGCTGCGTTTGCGCAGCAGAACGATGCGGCGCTCGCCTTCGAGCGCCGGCTCCGCGCTGATTTCAGCCCCGAGCATCATCGCGGCGTCGGCCAGCGCGGCGCGTTCGCGCGCCTCCATCGTTCCACGCTGCAAGATCGCGACGCCGCCGGGTTTGAGGAACGGTAATACCAGTTCCGCGACGGTCGGCGCGGTGGAAACCGCACGAACGGTGCCGCAGGCGAACGCGTCGCGCAGGCGTTCCCGGCGCCCCGCAACTTCGGCGCGTTCGGCGACGACTTCGCCGGCCAGTTGGAACGTTTCCAGCATGCGTTCCAGGAAGCGCGCTTTTTTCTGCGTCGCTTCGATCAGCGTGATCGGCACGCCGGTCGCAATCGCCACGGGAATCGCCGGGAACCCGGCGCCCGATCCGACGTCGACGAGCGAGTCGCCGGCGATGAACGGCACGATGCGCAGGCTGTCAAGGAGGTGCGCCACCAGGTCTTCCGCACTTTTTGCGCCCGTGAGGTTGAAGGTACGGTTGGTTTCGAGCACGAGCGCGCCGTACCGCGCGAGCCGGCCCACCCAGCGCGCCTCGACTCCGGCGGCCGTAAGAAGCGGCTCGAGTTCCACAACCTGTTAGAGCGTTGCGGTTTCGCGGGCGCGATGAACGAATAGCCCGAGGATCGCGACGTCGGCCGGGGTTACGCCGGGGATTCGCCCCGCGGAGCCGAGCGTTCGCGGGCGCTGCTGCGCGAGCTTCTCGCGCGCCTCACGCGACAACGCGGCGATGCCGGCGTAATCGAAATCGTCCGGGATCGCAATTCGCTCGGTTTTCACCGCCTTCTCGATGGCCAGTTCTTGACGGCGGACGTACCCGGCGCACTTGATCTCGATGGCAACGCGTTCGCCGATCTCGGGCTCGAGCGGCGGATCGAAGCGCCCGGCCACATCGCCGAATTCTACCCCGGGGCGGCGCAGGGCGACGCTCGCGCGCGTGCGCTCGGCGCGCGCGATGCCGTCGCGCAGTGCGGCGTTTCGCACCTCGAACGCGCTCCAGGCCGCATCGTTAACTAAGCCGGCGTCGCGGCCGATCGGCGTCAAACGAACGTCGGCGTTGTCGTGGCGCAGCACGACGCGATGTTCCGCGCGCGACGTCAGCATGCGATACGGTTCGTCGACGCCTTTGGTGACCAGGTCGTCGATCAGCACGCCGATGTAGGCCTGGCTGCGCGCCAGCCGGACCGGCTCTTTGCCGAGCGCGGCGCGTGCCGCATTGATTCCCGCGATCAGGCCCTGCGCGGCGGCTTCTTCGTATCCGGACGTGCCGTTGAGCTGACCGCAATGATACAACCCGGCGACGCGCCGGGTTTCGAGCGTGTCTCGCAGCTCGGTCGGCGGCACCATGTCGTACTCGACGGCGTAGCCGGCACGCAGCATCGTGCAGGATTCCAAACCCGGCAGCGTGTGGAGCATCTCGATTTGAACTTCGGCGGGCAGCGACGTCGAAAAACCGCCGACGTAGAGCGTCGGCTCGTCCCAGCCTTCGGGTTCGATAAAGATTTGGTGGGTCGGATTGTGCGCGAACTTCACGACCTTGTCTTCGATCGACGGACAGTAGCGCGGGCCGATACCGCGGATCAAATCCAGTCCGTAAAGCGGCGACAGCGCGAGATTTTCGCGCACCAGGGCGTGCGTGCGCGCGTTGGTTTCGGTAACGTAGCACGGCAGCTGCGGTCCGGCGAAACGCGATTCGCTCGCGTACGAAAAGAGCAACGGCTTTTCGCTGGGCGGCTGTCGCAGCATCGCGTGCGTATCGATCGTCGCTTTGTCGATGCGCGGCGGCGTCCCGGTCTTCAAACGGCGGGTTGGGAAACCGAGCCGGCGCAGCGCGTGAGCCAGACCGATTGACGGCGCTTCGCCGAAGCGGCCTTCGGGCTGGACGATCGCGCCGCGAAACGACTTCCCTCCCAAAAACGTCCCGGTTGCGAGCACGACGCGGCGCGCGCGGTATCGCGTGCCGTCCGCGCACGCGACGCCTCGAACGGCGCCGCCATCCACGACGAGGTCCTCGGCGAGCCCGCGTACGATCGTGAGATTCGGCTGCGCCCGAAGCTCGGCAATCGCGAGACGCGCGTACGCGGGTTTGTCCATCTGCTGCCGCAGTGCGCGCACCGCCGGGCCTTTACTTTCGTTGAGAAAGCGGGCGTGAAGGCTGCATCGGTCGGCCAGGCGGCCCATCGCTCCGCCCAGCGCGTCGATCTCGCGCACCAGCTGGCCCTTGGCGCTGCCGCCGATCGATGGATTGCACGGCAGCGTGCAGATCTTCTCGGGGTCGCCGGTGACCAAGAGCGTGGGCGCGCCGATGCGCGCGGCCGCGAGCGCGGCCTCGACGCCCGCATGGCCGCCGCCGACGACGATCACCGCCGCATCATCCTGCTCCAACCGATTCATCGCTGGTACGGGACAGTCCGCAGACCGTTACGAGGCCGGCGTGGTGGGCGCGGTTAGCGTCGTGGTGCTCCCGTGATTGCGCAAGCGCAACGAGAGCGCGATCATGATGACCCCGAAGACGACCGCGTAGGACGCGATGATCCAGATAATCGCCAAGGCGGCAGCCATCGGACGCGCGACCATCAGCACGCCGAATAGGATCGAGCAGATTCCGGCCGCGATCAGTAGCCATTCGTTCGCAATCGCCTTGCGGAGTTGAACGGCGGCCGCAATCTCGAGAATTCCGGTGATGAACGCCCAGGCAGCGATCGTAAAGTACAGCGCGAGAAGCGTGATGCCGACGTCGTACACGGTGATGGCTGCAATTGCGAGACCGACGATGCCTTCGAGCAGAAACGCCCACCATCGCTCGTGCGACTGCGCCGCGCGCACCGCGGCGACGATGGCAAAGACGCCGTCGACGAAAGCATACGCCCCGAAGAGGATCCCAATCGCGAGAAGTGTCGGCGCGGGCCACAAGAACGCGAGGATTCCAAAGACGACCGCAGCGATGCCGCGGATAAGCAAGGCCCACCAGTTGCGCGCGAGGACGTTAACCATCGGGGACTCCTTTGAGACAGGCTACTATCTAGGGTGTGAGGACTTTTCCGTTCGCGAGGACGACGCGCCTAACGGCACACAGGTTGGGTTTTGAGGTGTTCCAGGAGTATCCGACCAGTCCGCTCGTCATGTTGTGGTTGATTTGGGCGTTTTGCGTGAAGGTTCCGCGATCGGTAAAGACGGCGCGGTGTCCGCGATAGCCGACGGTAAAATCGACCTCGGTCGCCGCGGACGCATGCGTGTTGTAGTAGACGACGTTGATGCCGTTGGTGAGCCCGCTGCCGTTGTTATTCACCACGCAGCTTTGTATGCCGATGCCCAGTTGCGAAACGATCTGCGCCTGCGCGGCGGCCGGTGAGAGGAGCACGAAAGCGCCTAGCAGCAGCGCGAGAAGAGTCCGTTTCATTGAACCGCCCTTTCTCTTGTCGTTATTTCCCAACGCAAAAACGGGCGAAAACCCCGTCGAGGACTTCTTCGGCGGCGGTGGGCTCGCTTACATGCCCGAGCGCGGAGAAAGCCCGCTGCAGTTCGCCCACGATGAAATCGTTCGGCTCGCCCGCGGCGAGGGTGGCTCGCGCTCGCGCGAGGGCGTCGAGCGCCTCGTTGACGGCGTCGAACTCGCGCAACGCCGCCAGGTGCGGTCGCTCGAGATCGGGCAGCTCGCCGCCCCAGCCGACCCGCGCGATGGCCGCGCGCAGGGCTTCGAGCGAAGCCGCGTCCCACGCGCTGCCGACGATCGCCGCCGGGTCGCCGAGTTCGCGGGCGCCCGCATCGCCGAGATCGGCTTTGTTGAAAAACAGCACGCGTTCGCGCTCGCGCGTCTCGGCGAGAATCGTGCGGGCTTCGGGTCCAAGTTCCTGCGAACCGTCTATCACCACCACCGGAATGCGAGCCGCCGCCAAGGCCCGTCGCGTCCGGTCGATCCCGGCCGACTCGAGGCGGCCGGCGTGGGCGCGGATCCCGGCCGTGTCGACCAGCCGCACCATGACTCCGGCAATCGCGATTGATTCCTCAATCGTGTCGCGGGTGGTTCCGGCCACCTCCGAAACGATCGCGCGCTCTTCGCCGAGCAACGCGTTGAGCAGCGACGACTTGCCGGCGTTGGGCGGACCGACGATGGCGACGTGCACGCCTTCGCGCACCAGCCGTCCACGTTCGCCGTCGCGGCGGAGCCGCTCTAAGTCCGCGACGACCGTCGCCAGCCTGCCGTCCAGCCGCGCCGGGTCCGGGTCGGGCACCTCCTCGGGAAAGTCAATCGCCGCCGCCAAATCTTCGAGCACCGCCGCCAGCCCGGCGCGCAGCGCTCGTACTTCGCCTGCCAGTCCGCCGCCGAGATTTGCCAGCGCGGCGCGCGCGGCCGAACGCGTTTCGGCTTCGATGACGTCGGCGATCGCGTCGGCCTCGTGCAGGTCCAGCTTGCCGTTGAGGAACGCTCGCCGAGTGAACTCGCCGGCCTGCGCGTGACGTGCACCGCAGGCGAGCAGCGCGCGCACGATCTCGCGCACCACGATCGGCGACCCGTGGACGTGCAGCTCGAGAAGATCTTCACCGGTGTAGCTTGCGGGGCGCGGAAAAAATAGCGCTAAACCGCGATCGACGACCTGGCCGGTTTCGTCGAGGACGGCGGCTTGGGCGGCCAGACGCGGCTGCAGCGCGGATCGCGTTCGCACCAAGCGCTGCGCGATCGCCCGGACGCGCGACCCGCTGACGCGCACGATCGCGATCGCACCCTTTCCCGGCGGCGTCGCGACGGCCGCGATGGTGTCGTCATCGTTGCGCACGAGCGCCTTGAATCGCGGCCAGCAATCCGTCGGCGTCGTCGGTACCCAGCACGATGCTCGATCCGTCGCGCTTGCGTACTTGCACGCCCTGACCGAGCGCGACGTTCCATACCCAGCCGCGCGACGTGAGATGAATGCCGATCCCCATCCAAATCGTCACCGGAACGATTTGCGCGGCCGCGATCTCCGAGATCGGAATCGTGCCGGCCGGCCAGCCGAACGTCATCGACCAGCGCAGCGCCCGGCCGGAGCGATCGCCGTCGTCACCGACGCCGACGTTCAGGCGCGCGAACGGCACGAGCACGATCGCCGCCCCGATCGGGACCGTGAGCAGCGCTACCGTCGCGGCTGGAACGGCCCCGCCGGAGAACCCGATGTAGACGGCCGCGAGCGCGACAACGAACCCGACGACCAGCATCGTAACGACGTAGAACCGGCCAACCTGTACGTGATGGTACGACACCGCGTCGCCGATAAACGTAAGCGCTTAGCGGGGGAAGACGACGACGCGGCGTTCGGGCTCTTCGCCTTCCGATTCGGTGCGTACGGTTTCTGAATCCGCCAGCGCGAGATGGACGATTTTTCGCTCGGACGGAAGCATCGGTTCGAGCCGCTGGGGCGCACCTTCGCGAACGCAGCGGTCGAGCGTCGCGAGCGCCAAGCTCTTGAGCTGCTCGGCCCGGCGCGCGCGATAGCCTTCGGCGTCGATCGTATAGTAACGCCGATTGCTGCGCACGCCCGCATTGAGAATGTTGTTGAAGATCAAATTGAGCGCTTCGAGCGTATTGCCGTGGCGGCCGATGAGCATGCCCAAATCCGGCCCGGTCACTTCCAGATACTCGCCTTCGGAACGCGGAATGTAGTGGATGTCCACCTGCTGCAAGCCCATAAGCTTGAGAATTTCGGCCAGCAGGTCGCGAACCGGCTTCGCCTCTTCGGGAAGCTCGTAGTGCTCGAGCGTACTCGGACCGGTGTGGTGGAGCGGCGGGCCGAACCGGCGGCCTCCGCCGTTGCCCGGCGGTTTCCCGCCGCGCCGCCGGTCGCCGCCTCCGGGACCGCGACCGCCGCCCGCGGGACCGCGACCGCCGCCCCCGCCGCCCGACTTTCCGGGGATCGCGCGGTCGCGAATGTTCGCGGGCTGTTCTTCGAACTCGAAATCGTCTTCGTAAAGCATCGCTTGTGGTTAGGCGCCTTTCTTGTTCTTCTTTTTGGACCGGCCCGAGCCGGATCGCGGAGCATTCTTTTTGGTAGTGCCGTTGGAACTCGCCGAGGCGTCGGCGGACAGTGCTTTGGTCGTCTTGTCATCGGGCGGCAGATCGTCGGTAAACACGTGCCCGCTGTCTGCAAACGAGAGCGGCTCGTGATATTGACGCAGCATATAAAACGTTTGCGCCATCGTGAAGAAGTTATAGGCAAACCAGTACAGTACCATCGCCGACGGCCAGTGGTATTTCCACCCGAAAAAGCCGAGCATCAGCGGTGATACGAACGCCATCAGGCGCTGCGTTTGCGCCTGCTGCGGATCGGTTGCCGGCATGCTGCCGAACCTGACGCTGAAGTACATGGAGGCCGCATAGAGCACGAGCAGCACGATGTCGGTGTGGGCCAAACTGGTCGCCAGAATGTTGGGATACAGCGTCGATACGTGGCTGCCGATCCAAAGCCAGTCCTGATTTTCGAAGTGCGACTTGTTATTCATCACCACGTAGTAAACGCTGATAATGAACGGCCACTGAACCAGCATCGGCCAACAGCCGGCAAACGGATTTACGCCCTGCTGTTTGTAAAGCGCCATCGTTTCTTGCTGCAGTTTGGCCGAATCGTCTTTGAAGCGGGCCTGCAGCTTTTTGATTTGCGGGGCGATGCGCTGCATCTTGAGCATCGATTTGAACTGTGCCGTGTTGAGCGGCAAGAACACGAGCCGAATGAGCGCCGCTAGGACGATCAGGCTCCAGCCGAGGTTGTTAACCGGCTTGTTGATCGCCCACACGATCTGGGACATCGCGTTGACGATCGGATCGAGCAGGTGCAAGAGTTACCTTTCCGCGTGACGGCAAGCGTCGGGTACGAAATCGACGCCGCCGGGATTCCAGGGATGGCAGCGCGCGAGGCGCGTCAGAGCGAACCAGCCGCCGCGCAGCACGCCGTGTTCTCGAATCGCGACCAGCGCGTACTGGGAACAGCTCGGATAGAACCGGCAGGCCGGCGGCAGCAGCGGCGAGATCGCGAGCTGATAGAGCCGGACGAGCGCTGCGAGCAACGATCGCATCGTGATCCTACGCGCGGCCGAGTGCCGAGGTGACCTCGGCGTGCAATGCGGAATATGGGGTGCCGGCCGCGGCCGGGCGCGCCACCACGAGCAGGCGCGTCGCGCGACATTGCGCGAGCGCTTCGTTCACGATCGCCGCCAGGCGACGGCGCAGCTTGTTACGGACCACGGCCTTTCCGATCGATTTATTGACGGTGATGCCGACCAGCGACGCGGGGTCGCTCGGATACGCATCGGCGAGGTAAATAGTGAGCGTTTTGGTCGCGATCCGCCGGCCGCGCTGCCGCAAACGGGTAAAATCCACTCGGCGGCGCAGGCTGGCAAAACGGCGCATCAGACCGCCAGGCGGTGGCGTCCCTTTTTCCTGCGCCGAGCAAGCACTTTCCGCCCGTTCTTCGTGCTCATCCGCTCCATAAAGCCGTGCACGCGTTTGCGACGGCGATTGTGCGGCTGGTACGTCCGCTTCATGGTGTGAACTCTTCCTTACTAAAACAAAGACAAGGCTAAAAACAACGACAAGCGCCGCACGGCCGTAGCCGGCGGCAGACAGCCCCTGATTATAGCCAGCCTGACCGGAGAGCGTCAAGGATGAAGTGATTGCGACTTTAGTCGTTGGAAGGAGCGAGCGCTAGGTAGGCTCGTGAAGCGGCTTCAGGGCAGCGGCGATGGAAAGGTTCCGTTCCGGGGTCGCCGTAACTTGGTGGAGCTTTGAGCGCTTCGAGTATGCCCGCGCCGCTCCGACGGCGCGTCGTCGTTACGGGCCTGGGCGCCGTGACCCCGATCGGCAACAATCGCGCCGACTTCTGGCGCCGGCTGGTGGCCGGCGAGTCCGGCGTTGGTCCGATCACCGCCTTCGATGCGAGCGACTTTGCCACGCGCATTGCCGCTGAGGTCAAGGACTTCCGGCCGGAGGATCTGCTGGGCCGCAAGGAAGCCCGCCGCATGGACCGGTTTACGCAGTTTGCCGTCGTCGCGGCGCGGGAAGCGATCGAGGATGCCAACCTGCCCGACGACCAGGCCTTCAAGGAGCGGGTCGGAGCGGTTTTGGGCACCGGGATCGGCGGCATCATCACGTTTTGGCTCAACTCCGAGAAGGCCAACGAAAACGGTACCTGGTCGAAGGTTACGCCATTTTTCATTCCCATGCTGATGGCGAATGCCGAGGCGGCCCACATTTCGATGCGGCACGGATTCCAAGGCCCGATTTTCTCGGCGGCGAGCGCCTGTGCGAGCGCGAACGATGCCATCGTAACGGCCTACAACCTGATCGCTTACGGCGACGCGGATGCGATGATCACGGGCGGCAGCGAGGCGACGGTTTCGCCGCTGGCGATCGGCGGATTCGCGTCGATGCGCGCCATGTCGACGCGGAACGACGATCCCACCCGGGCGAGCCGGCCCTTCGATCGGGAACGCGACGGCTTTGTGCTCGCCGAAGGTTCCGGAGTGCTGGTGCTCGAGGAGTACGAAACCGCGAAATCGCGCGGCGCCAAGATCTATTGCGAAATTCTCGGGTACGGACAGTCGGCCGACGCCTACGATTTGGTAGCCGTCGATCCGGCCGGTAACGGCGTCATGCTAGCGCTGACGCGGGCTTTCGCGAAGGCCGGCATCGAGCCGAAGGACGTCGACTATATCAACGCTCACGGTACGTCTACGCCGATCGGCGATCCGGCCGAATCGAAGGCAATCGAGAAAGCCTTCGGCGAGCACGCCGCGCACGTCGGCGTCAGCTCGACGAAGTCCATGCACGGTCACGCGCTCGGAGCCGCCGGCGGCATCGAGGGCGTCGCCACGGCGATGGCCGTGCTCGAAGACATTATGCCGCCGACGATCAACTATGAGTTTCCCGATCCGGAATGCACGCTCGATTACGTGCCCAACGTCGCTCGACGGGCCACGATTCGCGTCGCGCTCTCAAATTCGTTTGGATTCGGTGGCCATAACAGCGTCATCGTCTTCGGCAAAGTTCGCTAGTATGCCGGGGGAGGCACGGCGGCGGCGCTTGCGTGCGCTGCTTCGGCTTGCGGGCGTTCGCAGTGCGGGCGATCTCGCGATTGCCGAGAATGCGTTCGTTCACGAAAGCCATGCGAAAGAACGGGGGGGCGTTTCGAACGAGCGGATGGAGTTTCTGGGCGATTCCGTTCTGGGGTTCCTCACCGCGAGCTGGCTCTTCGAACGCTTTGGCGACGAGCCCGAGGGTTTGCTGACGTTGCGCAAGGCCGCGATCGTCAACGACGTGCAACTCGCGAACACGGCACGACGCTTGGGGTTCGCCGACCTCGTGCACCTCGGCGCCGGCATGCGCGGTACGGGCGGTGGGGAGAACACGTCGGTACTCGCCGGCGCGTTCGAAGCATTCGTAGCCGCGCTGTATCTCGGATACGGCGCCGAAAAGGCGCGGCGGTTCGTAACCGGCGAGCACATCGAACACCTCGACCAGTCGGCGGCGGATTTGATCGATCCGAAGACCCGCCTCCAGCACTACACCCAGGCGCACCTCGCGGAAACGCCGGTCTACCGCGAGACGAGCCGAGGCACGCCGCAGCATCCGGCTTTCAGCTCGCGCGTGAGCGTTGGGGGCAAGATGTTGGGAACGGGCAGCGGCGCCTCGAAGAAAGCCGCCCAACAGGCTGCCGCCGAGGCGGCCCTTCTCTCGCTACAGGCACAGGCGTGAAGCTCCAGAAGATCAAGTCGTTCGGATTTAAGACGTTTGCGGACCCAACGACGCTCGAGTTCGCGGGCGGCGTTACGGCGATCGTCGGGCCGAACGGCTCGGGGAAATCGAATCTCGTCGATGCGTTTCGATGGGTGCTGGGCGAGACGT
>JBDTDR010000137.1:0-8280 GCA_039922955.1 Candidatus Tumulicola sp. | reverse complement strand
TTTCGACCCGCAGAGGGCGAAGTCATCACATATCAGGCTGTCCGACTAACCGGGGCCACCGCTGTCCCCACCGAATCGACGTCCACCCCCACGGAGATGGGCCGGTATCCGCGGTTGAGCACCTCGATGTACGCTGGTGTTGAGTCTTCGCTCACCTTGACATACCACGTTCCGGATGTCGTCCAAAAGCTCCCATCGGAAGCGCCAACGACGCGAGAGTCCAAGCGAACGCCCGAAGCCGTAGCGACAACGTCAACGTTGTCGTCACGCACGGTCGCAATCGCCTGGCGACAAGCTCCTTGTTGTTCTGTGAGCACGTTGAAGAGAGGTTTGGCCCCAATCGAACCGAGCGCGAGGCTATCCGATATGGGTGCGATGCGCTCGCACGGGTCGTTGCAAGGCGATCTCTGCGAACGAGCCGCTCAATGCCGTCGACGGCACGGGCGCTCCGCAACCTTCCGGCTGCGGCATCAGCGCGACACGCGTTATAAGCGACACCAGCGCCGCGAATCGAAATGCAGCTGAGGCTAGACTCATGCTTTTCCTTCTGTGACAAACCCAACGCCCATCGGAAAACCCTCGTGACAGTGACACCGCAGCCACGCGCCGGGTGGCGCCGATCGCCAAACGATTGCGAGCACCTTCGGTCGCGGCTATCGCCATCTCGGCGGAGCTAAGACTCGTTCTTTCTAGTCCGCCGCTCCCTCACTGCTCGCCACTGTGAGATCGAGTACCAGCGGCTAGGGAGAGGCGGTAAGACTAACTACGACGCCAATCGGTGCGCTTTGTGAAGGCAGAGGCGCGCTCGTCGGTGCGGGCATTCCGAAAGAAAAAGCCGTCGTCTATGGCGAGGGGCTTGGATCGCGGCGGAATCCTACTGGGCGTCAACGCGCGCGCGGCCGACCGTGACGCCCTGCGCGAGGTTTTCGGCGAGTAATCCAACCAGCGGATTGGGGCGCTGTCGCGAAGCGTTCATTTTCATGGATTCGAGTCAGCCACCATCAACGTCCACGGATGCGCTTCGTGATGGTTGGCTGGAAAGATCGCGCCCTTTTCGAAGTGCTGCCGATGCCCGCATTGAGAACACGCATAGTCCCCGCTCACCTCGACGGTCTGCCCTTCGTGTCCTGAAACTTCAGCCATTCATTCTCTCCTTCGATCGATGTGTGCGGCATCGGATGCCCTCCGACCAGAGCTTCTTACCCAGATTGCCCGCCTGCATGTACAAGAGTCACGTCGACATTTAACTAGCTTGCCATCTGCGCTCTCGCTGGCCAACTCACGAGCGCCTCGGAAGCCGAGGCCCTCCCTCTTGTCTAAAGGTTTGCTTAGCCGCTATTGAGGGAAGGTGGTTAGCAGTAAACTACCATCCGTCGAGTTTGGCTGGACTCTTTGTCCGGGCCGACTTTTTAAGGATATCAGACAGCTTATGACAGCGAAAAAATCCTCACGCAAAACGACTAAGAAAACGAGCGCGAAACGCACGACCACTTCGGCGAAAAAGACCGCAAGAAAAGTCGTTAGCGGCGGAAAGAGCCTAGCCAAGAAGGCAACGGCAGTAGCCTCCAAAGTTTCTCGAAAGACGAAGCAAGTTGCTCAAGGAGCGCAAAAAGTTGGGAAGGTCATGGGCGTGATCGGAAGCCTGGTCGAAGCAGGAGGCAAAGCCGCCGAGGATCTCACCGACAACGTTGAAAGTCGCGGCCGCAAGACGTTGGGAAAATCGCGGAAGACATCCGGGTCTGTTAAAAAGAGCTCTCGGAAGAAGCGCTAGGGCTCTTTTCCCGGGAAGAATCGCATGACCAAGGCGGCGGTATCAAGTCGATCTACATTCGAAACTTTGAGGCGGTCGCCTCGGACGACCGTATCACCGTGTATCGGATCAATGCGAAAATAACGTTTTTGCTCGAAGAGAAATAAGCAGCGTGGCCTGAGAGGCGCCTGAAGAGCTAGTCCGGCATCTCGTCGTCGTCGAGCCCGAAGTAGTGCCCGAGCTGGATCACCGTGTCGCGCACTTGCTGCACCGCCTCATCCCTCGCTCGGGCGACCCGATTGATCGGACCGAGGAAAATCGTTATCTCGTCGGGCAGCAACGGCCTGTCGTGCGCTCGGACAGTGAGCGCAACGACATGAGTCCATGCAATTCCGAATCGCCATCGGGTCGAAGAGTCCGAAGTCGTCCGGACGATCTTTTGCCCAGTTCGATTGTCCCGGCGCGTGGTGTATGAATCGCGGCTCGGCGAGGTAGGCGTTTAGCCGGTGATGACCGCCGAAAGCCTGGCGGTCTGATTGTCGCTGACGGCGCTCATTCCTTCGAGCTGCGTGTACCTCCGTTGCAACTGCCATTCATCATTCCGCTCGACCAGCAGAGCGCCGACGAGGGGAATGATCGACCATCGTTGGAAAGATGCCCACGACATCGGTGCGTCGTTTGATTTCCGCGTTCAAGCGTTCGCGCTCGGCGTACATGATCTCCGTGAGCGCCTTATGCGCCGCTGGCTGCAGCTTGGTTGGTCTCTTCCACGTTGCGCATCTTGTGGAGCCAGCAACGTTGCTCGGCGACGCCGGGCCATGCTTTCTGAGCGGCAGCCCAAAGCCCATGCGCGCAGTCGGCAACCAACAGAGCCGGCGCGCGGAGTCCGCGTTTCGCGAGATCGGCGAAGAGCTCTTCCCAGTTGACGTTCGGCATATCATGCATACCGGAGCAGCGACCCCACACGGGCTGACCGAGGGAATCAGGGTGCTCGCCGAGGGGATCTTGCAGTATGATGTTTTCGAAAGCGAAATCGGTGTGCCCGACTGCGACGCACGGTAGCCTCTCAGTGCTCGCGCTACAGCATATACTCGATCTCTGACGCGGCCGTTGGATAGGCGAAAAGCACATCGCGCAGTGCAGATGCCTTGACTTTCGCGCGGATCGCAAGCGAGAAAATATTGGCCAGCTCTTCCGCGTTGAAGCCAAGGATGTGCGCGCCGACGATCTCATCGCTCTCCTCGTCCTCGACAATCTTGTATGCAGCGTCTTTGGCGCCGACGCGACGTGATGAGTACCAGTGCGACGAGTCGCCGCTCCGCACGCGAACCTTTAGGCCTTGTGCGCGAGCGGCCTCCTCGGTCAGCCCGACCATCGCCAGCGGCGGAAGTGCATAGACGATGCTCGCCAGCCCGGGAAAATCGGCACGTCGCCGGTTGCCCCCGATCAGATTCTCCGCGGCCACCTCGCCTTCGAGCCCAGCCACCGGGGTGAGCGGCGCGGCTCCGCCCGCGACGCAATCGCCGGCCGCGTAGACTGCCGGATTGCTCGTACTTTGCAAATATTCGTTCACGGCGATACCCGCTTTTACGCGTTTGACGCCGCCGAGGTCGAGCCGCAGGTCGTCGACGTCTGCCACGCGGCCGCCGCCGTGCACGATCAGATCGGCGCGGAACTCGACCGGCTTCCCGCCTTGCGTGGCGCGGACGATGAACCCGGAACCGCTCCTTTCGATTGCCGTGACCTCGGTCTTCAAATGGACCTCGATGCCGCGCTCCCGCGTTGCGTGAACCAGGCGCCAAACGAGTCCATCGTCGAATTCCGCGAGCACGCGGGCTTCACGCTCGAGGATCTGCGCGTTAGCACCCGCGCGAGCTGCGACGTGTGCGAATTCAAACGAGATAAATCCGCCGCCCAGAAAGATCACGAGCTTGGGCAAGCTCGTGAGTTTGAGAAAATCGGTGCTCGTTGCAAGATACTCTTCACCGGGCACATGCAGCGGCGCGGGCTTTGCTCCGCTGGCGACGACGATCTGTTTTCCGGTCAACACGTCGTCGCCGATCGCCACGCGAGAAGGGTCGAGGAATCGTGCCGGACCGTGAAACGCGACGACGCCGCTATCCGCGAACGCCCGTTCCCGCTCCTCGGGAACCGGATCGGTGAACGAGCTTTTGAAGCGCATCAGCTCGGGCCAATCGAGCTGCAACGCGTGTGTCACGACCCCACGCTGATGCATGCGCTCGCTCCAATCGATGAGCTGAGCAGCGCCGACGAGTACTTTTTTCGGATCGCATCCCCGCAGGGAGCAGGTGCCACCGAACGGTCGGCAGTCGGCTATCGCAACGCTCCACCCGGCCTTGCGACACCGCTGCGCCGCGGTCGTTCCGGCGGCACCTGTGCCGATGACGATCAGGTCAAAGTCGTTCTCCATCATGTATCGAAGATGTGGCGCTGAGACGTGATCGCGCGATCATCGAAGCGGCACTCCTCGACGCAGTGAACTACCGCTCGGGTGTGACGAGGCGTGACTCCGCAACCTTCCAGTTCCACGTTCGCAAAGAAGGACTCGATGTATTTGGGGCGCTCCGACGGCTTGTAATCGTACATGAACGCCTGCTCCCAGACGTCCATCACCAGATTGGGTTGAACCCGGCGATGTTACCGTCGTCGTGCAGGCTGATCCAGTGATTTGAGATGCGTCCCGTTTTTGGGTCCTGGTAGGCGATCGCCCAGCCGACGCCACGCATCCCACCGACCACGACAAAGTCTTTCTTCCAGGTGGAGAAATCACGGAAGCTGCTCGCGAGTGCATCGTGGAGCTTACCCGTAGTCGGCGCCCCATTGCCCGTGCTCGTCATGTTGTCGAAATAGTACTCGTGCAGTACCATACCGTTGTATTTAAAGCCAAGATGCCGTGAGAGTTCCGCGAACCAGGTTCGCGGGCGCCTCTTGACCCTCCCTCACGAGCTCGTCGATCTGCTCGTTGAGAAGGTTCGAATTTTTGACGTACCCTTCGTACAACCCGAAGTGGACCTCGAGCGTGTGATCCGAAATGCCTGTCAAACCGGACAGATTCCATTTCTTTGGTTTGTACGCTTGTTGGAGCAAAGTCGGCATAAACCAGCTCCTGAAGAGCAACGAACTCTTCGGCTTGTGGATAACATCCGGGCGCAAGCGGGCGGACATCTCATTGCTTTGGAGCGAACTTCCACCGTGGCTTTGCTTCTGCATGCTGAATGTTCAGTATAACGCTTGTGGGAGTTTCCATCCGTGCGGTTTCAGACAAACGATGGGGCGCCGACTATCATCTCGGGAAATGCGCTAGGTCATCTATCGTTTCGCGCATGCAGATGGAGGCTCCCCGTACGGAACCGCACGGAGCCGGCCCGCGCGCGCGGCTAGACTGAAGGTCTAGATCACCGCGATCGGAGAGTCTGTTTTGAAGTCTTCATCTCGGGTGCCGCGGGTACTCTTCATGGGATCCTTCCCGCCGCGCGAGTGTGGGATCGCCACGTTCACCAAAGACTTGGTCGAGGGTCACGACGCATTTGCCGGTTCGCACAGCGGCGTCGTTGCTATCGACGATCCAGCCGCTTGTGGGTACCTTTACGACTCACGAGTTATCGTCCGTATCAAGCAGGCCGATCGGGACTCGTACGCTGCCGCGGCGGCCCTCGTGAATCGGCACGAATGCGACGTGGTCAATGTTCAGCACGAATACGGTCTGTTTGGCGGCGTGCATGGCGAATGGTGCAACGATTTCATCGGTGCGCTCAACAAGCCGGTCGTCCTTACGCTCCACACCGTCTTGCCCAGACCAGATATGATGCTTGCCGCCGCGACTCGTCGTTTGTGCGCAGGTGCAACCCGTGTGATCGTTCTTGCAGAGATCGGGCGCCGACTGCTCGTCGAGCGTTACGGCATCGAAGGCGGCAAGATCGCCGTCATCCACCACGGCGTTCCCGACGTTCCGTACCAGGAAACGCGGGCGCCGAAGGCGGCGTTGGGCTACGCCGATCGTACGGTCGTTTCCACGTTCGGCTTGATCAGCAATGACAAGGGCTTAGAGTACGCGATTGCGGCGGTCCATGAAGTCGTCCAGCAGTATCCGAACGTGCTCTACTTGATTCTCGGCGTCACCCATCCATTGGTGCGGCGCAAGGAAGGCGAGCGGTACCGCGAGTCGTTGCAAAATCGCATCGCGGCGCTTGGCTTGCAGCGTCATGTTGTCATGGTAGGCCGATTCCTGCCACTCTCAGAACTCATCGCGTATCTGCAGGTAACCGACATCTACCTGACGCCCTATCTCAACGCGGATCAGATCGTCAGTGGCACTCTCGCGTACGCACTGGGAGCCGGGAAGGCCATCGTGTCGACGCCGTACTTGTACGCGCGCGAATTGCTCGAGCAGGGGCGCGGGCTGCTCGCCGAGTTCCAGAACGCGCACTCGATTGCCGTCGCACTCGACCGCTTCTTGAGTGACGCGTCGCTGTGCTCGACCACACAAAAGCGCGCCTACGCCTTCGGCCGCCGCATGATATGGAGTGCTGTGGTCGCTGATTACGTGCGGTTGTTTGCGACGCTGAGCGCTCGCCGAAAGGTGCGTAGCGCAGCCGCGGCAGTGGGCTGCTATCCATAGACCTCCTTGCCAAACTCGGCGGCCGCTCCTTTCAAAAACTCGCCTGCACGACGCATCGACTCTTCGGGCGTCGAGCCTTTCGGCGCAATCGCGCGCACTGTAATGCCGAGGATATTCAGCGGCTGGACCGCTTCCCGGTCAATGGCGCCTGCGAACGCGACCACCGGTACCCCGCTCGCCGCGGCCAGCTTACCGACGCCGTAGACGGTCTTTCCGTGTAGCGTCTGCCCGTCGATCTTTCCCTCGCCCGTGGCGCACAGTTGCGCGCCCTCCAGCAGTTTGGGCAGTCCGCGCTCGCGGGCTATCAGCTCGACTCCCGGCTCGATCTTCCCGTGCAAGAAAGCGAGAAGTGCAAAGCCTAACCCGCCGGCGGCTCCAGCCCCCGGCTGGTCGCGAACGTCTTTGCCCACCGCGACCGCGGCAACGTCGGCGATACGGCCGAGCACTCGGTCCAACAACGCGATCTGCGCGTCATCGGCCCCTTTTTGTAGGGCGAACGTGCGAGATGCACCATGTGGACCGGTGAGCGGATTATCGACGTCAGACGCGACGGATAGCCGTATTCGAGCGATGCGTTGGTCGAGGTGCGAGAGGTCGATCGCTTCGAGCCGTTCGTAGCCGGCCGCACCGGCGCCGATCTCGTCTCCCCGAGCATCGAGAAAGCGAACGCCGAGCCGGCGCAACATGCCGGTTCCCGCATCGTTCGTTGCGCTTCCGCCGATACCGACGACGATGTGTTCGACGCCGTCATCCAAGGCGGCGCAAAGCAATTCGCCGGTGCCATACGTGTCGGCGAGCACCGGGTCATAGCGATCTTTCGGCAGGAGCGCGAGGCCGGAAGCGGTTGCCATCTCGACGATAGCCGTGTTCTTCTCAACGGCATACCACGCGTCGACAGGATCGCCCAACGGGCCATGGACGCGGGCGCTCCGGCGCTCGGCGCCTGCCGCCACGAAGACATCGACCGTCCCTTCTCCGCCATCGGCCATGGGACAAGTAACGTATGTGGCGTCCGGCCAAACGGCGCGAAAGCCGCCCTCGATCGCATCGGCGGCCTGCCCTGCAGTCAGGCTGCCTTTGAACTTGTCCGGCGCGATAACGATGCGCACGAGTCAGTCGATCGTGCCAATGCGGCGGATCGACGTTGTTCGTTCCGCGACCATCAGCGCACGCTACTTGCCTCCGTCTGCGCGAACGTCTTCAAGGGCACGTCATCAGCGCTGAGTTGCGCGGCTGCAATGTCGGTCCGCCCCAGAAGGCTCATCACGCCGCTGGCATCCCGTGAGCGGTTCACGGTGCAGGCCGCCTCGATCCGCCCGCCTTGTAGGTAAAACGCGACGAACGAACCCTGCGCCGGCGCACCGCGCATGGCCACCTCATCCCAGGTTGCCGCACTGCCGTAGTACTGCAGGTCGAACTCGTATTGCTCGGACCAGAAGAACGGTATCGGATCGTATGCCTCGAGTTTGCCACACATCGAGCGTGCCGCGGCTGCGCCTTGCGATTGCGCGCCTTCAAAGTGCTCCAGGCGCACATGCCGGTTGAGGCGGGGGCGCCACGAGCGCGCGATATCGCCGGCGGCGAAGACGCCCTCGATCTCGGTTCGGCAAAACTCATCGGTGGTCAAGCCGTCGCGCGTGTCGAGCCCACGCAGCATCCCGGCGGACGGCACGATTCCGATGCCGACCACCGCGATCGTGCACGCAACCGTGGATCCGTCGGAGAGCACCGCTGCTTCGAGCGAACCCGCGCCGCGAAACGCCGTGACGGTCGTACCGACCTTTAGTTCAACACCATGGCCGAGGTGGTAATCTCCATAGACTGCCCCCACCTGCGGCCCTAAGACATGCGCCATCGGAAACGTCGGGCCGGCAATCACGACCTCGCATCC
>JBDTDR010000136.1:0-15109 GCA_039922955.1 Candidatus Tumulicola sp. | reverse complement strand
CGCATGGGGCAAGTCGAAGACGACGCGCTCTGGGAGCTGCTGGAATCGTTCAAGCGCGAAGGTAAAGTTCGGATGTACGGCGTGGCGCTCGGCCCGGCAATCGGTTGGCTGTACGAGGGCGTCGATGCGGTGAATCGGCGCAACGCCGCGAGCCTGCAGATCATTTGGAACGTGCTCGAACAGTATCCCGGGAACGAGCAGATCCGCGCCGCCTACGGGAGCGCCGCTGACACCGGCTACATGATCCGCGTACCCCACTCGAGCGGGCTGCTTGAGGGGCACTACACGGAGGAGACGGTCTTCCCCGAAAACGACCACCGCCGCCACCGCCCGCGTTCGTGGCTCACGAACGGCGTGAAAAAAGTCGAGCAGCTTCGGTTCCTAGAACGGCCCGATCGGACGCTCGGCCAGGCCGCCATCCAATGGCTGCTCGACGAGCCGCGCGTCATGAGCGTGCTGCCGAACATCTACGACCGCGAGCAGCTCGTCGAATTTGCAGACGCACCCCAAACGCCCGACCTCGACTCCGCCGAACGCGCGCGGATCGAGGAACTCTACGCCAAGAACTTCGGGATCGAAGAGCCGCCGATGAACTTCAAAGGCACGATGTCCCGCGACGAAGCGCTTCCGGTGTAGAGCGCTGGCGTCATGAACGAGCACGAACGCATCTTTACGCCGCTTGCGCCCGAGCCGATCGGGCCGTATAGCCAGGCGATCCGCAGCGGCACCGGACTCTTCTGCAGCGGGCAAATCCCGATCGATCCGCAAACCGGCGAAATCGTCGGCGGCGACGTTTCGGCACAAGCGGAGCGGGTGCTGCAGAATCTCGGAGCCGTGCTCACCGCCGCCGGTCAAACGTTTGCCGACGTCGTGAAAACCACGATCTTCTTGCTCGACATGAACGATTTTGCGGCGGTAAACGCTGTGTACGAAAGGTATTTCGGCTCGGTGAAGCCCGCGCGCTCGACGGTTGCCGTTGCGGCGCTCCCGAAAGGCGCGCGCATCGAGATCGACTGCATCGCTAACGCCAAGCGCTAGCGCTCAGCTGTTGCGCGCGACTGCCGCTTCGACTGCGCGCCCTTTGGGCGCTCCGCTCAGCGTGACACACGGGGTAGCGGCGCTCCGCTCAGCGTGACACACGGCGTGGGGGGGCTAAATTTGTGGGGAGGTGCGGACGGTGGAGAGTTTTATTGATTCTTCTGACGCGATTCGGGCGACGTCGGGGTCGAGCGACTGCTGGGCGACTCGGAGTTGGTCGAGGGCGAGCGAGTTCTTTCCTTGCGCGGCATACGCAACCGCGAGCAGGTAGCGAATGCGGCCGTCTTGCGGCGCCGCCGCGATGCCTTTAAGCAGCGCCGCCTGCGCTAGCGGGTAGAGGCCGTTGTGCTCGTAGTCGATACCGAGATCGACGTACGCTTCGGGCAAATACGGACCGACGACGGTGGCCGCAACGTAGAAGTCCACGGCCCGTTTCCAATCGCCCCGTCGGTCGGCAAGAAAGCCGAAGTTCACCAGCGCTTCCGGTCGCTCGGGCGCTAGCGAATGCGCGCGAATCAGGTACGGCTTGGAGACGTCGTCGTCGCCGGATTGAAGAAACGCCGCACCGAGATTATTCGTGCACGTATAGTTCGTATTGTCCAGCTTCAAACACGCCCGGAAGTCTTTCTCGGCTTCGGTATAGTTGTGAAGGTCGAAGTACGCTAACCCCAAGCCGTTGAGCGCCGTCAGCGATTCCGGATTGCTGTCGAGCGCGCGCATGAAAAATCCGAGCGCATCGGCGGGGCGATGCAGGGCGGCGTCCACTTGGCCCATTTCGGCCTGAATGTCGGCGTCGGTGGGTTGCGCCGCCGCCAGCCGTTCCATCTGCTGGCGATACTGCGGCAAGTCGCCTTTGCGCAGGTGCATCGCGACGAGATCGGTCACCGAATCGGTACCCGGCAACGCCTTATCGAACTGCACGATCGCGTCGTCTACGCGGTTTTGGGTCGCGTACACCACGCCCAGGCGGTTGTGCGTTTCGCGATCGCCGGGGTTGTGCGCGAGGATATTTTGGTACACCGCCTCGGCCTTATCGAGCCGTCCTTGGCGGTAGTAGAGGTCGCCGAGAAAACGCTCCGGTCCGGCCTCGCCGGGGTGGGACACGACGTAGACTTCCAGGCCCCGGACGGCCCCCGGTAAGTCGCCGGCCGCGATCCGCTCGCGGGCCGCGTGAATTGCGCCTTGCGGGTCGGAGGCGAAGACCGGTTCGAAGATCGAGGGGTCGTTGATGATTTTCGTTGTTTGGGCGACGGCGCGCCCGCCGGTCAGCACGCTCAGGGCTAGGGCCAGGGCCGCGAACAGGTACAAACGACGCTGCATCTCGTTCCCCCTCGTCAGGTTGCTGGTTTGACTTTCATGAGTATAACGCTCCACCGGCCCGGGCGTGACCGGGGCCGGCGGACTCGGCGGCAGCCGGCCTATTTGACGAGCGGAAGTATGTTGCTGGGCGTGAGCGGATAGAAGGTCAGGGCGATCACGGCCACCGCGCAGATCGCCACGCTCGCCCACGCCAGCGGCACGAACGGTTTGGCATCGCGCGCGTCGTGTCGTCCGCGCCCGTACATCGCGAAAATCACCTTCGCGTAGGCATACAGCGAGATCGCCGTGCCGGCGATCAGCAACCCCGCCATCCACACGTATCCGGCGCTGACGCTCGACGACAGGATCAGAATCTTCCCCAAGAAGCCGGCCGTCGGCGGCAAACCGGCGAGCGCGAGCAGAAAGAAGGTCATCGCAGCGGCGAGCCACGGACGCCGCCGTGCGAGCCCCTCGTAATTGGTCAAGCGCGAACCCTGTTCGCCGTCGTCCGACAGGGCGG
This sequence comes from Candidatus Tumulicola sp., assembly GCA_039922955.1. GTDB lineage: Bacteria > Vulcanimicrobiota > Vulcanimicrobiia > Vulcanimicrobiales > Vulcanimicrobiaceae > Tumulicola. The sequence continues at coordinate 12,252 of JBDTDR010000136.1, read as the reverse complement.
CGGCGACGGCAAACGCGCCGAGATTCATGAACGTGTAGGCCGTAAGATAGAAGATCGCATAGCGCAGCCCGAGCGGCGTGCCCCCGGCGAGCGCGGTGAGAATGTAGCCGACCTGCGCGATGCCGGAGTAGGCGAGCAGCCGTTTGAGATCGCGCTGCGCGAGCATGCCGGCGTTTCCGGCGATCATCGAGATGCCCGCAATAATCCAGATCGGCAACAGCAGTTTTTCCGCGACGCCGGACGGCAGCGCCGCGTAGATGAAGCGCGCAAACACCGCCAGCGTCGCCGCCTTCGTTGCGACGCTCATGAAGGCCGTGACCGGAAGCGGAGCGCCCTCATACACGTCGGGCGCCCACATATGAAACGGCACCAAGCTCAGTTTGAAGGACAGCCCGATTAAGAACATGCCGGCGCCCATCCAGAAAAGCGCGCTCCCGGCGAGCGCCGGACTAACGAAATCGGCCAGCATCACGCTGCCGGTCGCACCGAACAACAACGCCATGCCGTACAGCATGAAACCCGATGCGGTCGAGCTGAGAATCAGATACTTGAGCGCCGACTCACGCGCCGTTTTTCGGTCGACCAAGCCGCACAAGCAGTAGAGCGCCAGCGAAAGCAGTTCGAGGCCGAGGAAGATCGTCATCAAGTTGGCGGCGCCGGCCATCAGCATCGCCCCGCACGTGCTCCACAGCATCAGCGAGGTCGTGCCCGCAATGCGTTCGGCCGGTCCGATCGCGCCGTACAAAATCAGCGAACCGATCAGCGCCAGCAGGACGATCTCTTCAAAGACGCTGGTGAAGCCGCCGGTCATAAACCCGCCGAAAAACGCGTTGTGATCGTGACCGAACTGGTGGGCGGCCAGAACCCCCGCCAGGATGCCGCCGATCGCGCCGATGCCGATGGAGACGTATCGCTGCGAGTGGCTGCGCGAAAGCAAGTCGACGACCAGCACCACCAGGCCGGTGACGCCGACGACGGCGATCGGTTCGAGCGCCGACCAGTCGGCCAGGGTGAACGGCAGAGGCGTCATTTCACGATCCCCGCAAAGGCCGTCAGGATCGCATGCGGCTGCACGCCGACCAGCACCAGCCCCGCGAGCAGCGGCGCGACCGCCAACCCCTCGACCCACGTGAGGTCGTGCCGAACCGGAAGATCCTCGACTTCAGGACCGTTCATAATGCCCTGGTAGAGCCGCAGGAAGTAGGCCGACGCCAACACGATGGAAACTAGCGTTACGATCGCCGGCCACACGTAGCCGGCCTGATAGACCCCGATCAGGATGATCAGTTCGCCCACGAATCCGGCTAAGCCGGGCAATCCCAACGCGGCCAGACAGGCAATGCAGAACGCACCGGCGAGTCGCGGATTGGTCTTCCCCAGACCGCCGAGCCGGACGAGCGAGCGCGTACCTTCGCGTTCTTCGACGTAGCCGACGAGCATGAAGAGCGCCGCCGAAAAGAGACCGTGCGCGACGATATAGACCATCGCGCCCTGCAGCGCCAGCGTATTCCCGACGGCGATCGCAATGAGGATCAAACCCAGATGCGAAAGCGACGAATAGGCCACGATGCGTTTTGCATCCTGCTGCACGAGCGCGACCGCCGCGCCGTAGACCAGCGAGATCGCCCCCAGCGCGATCAAGAGTCCGGAGTACTGGCGCAGGTAGTCGGGCATGAACGCGAGTGCGATCGCGATGAAGCCGTAGAGTCCGGCCTTCGACTGCACGGCTCCAACGACCGCAACCATCGGCGCCGGCAAGTCGGCGTACGTCGGCGGCATCCAGGTATGGAGCGGCCACACCGGCGTCTTTACTAAGAACGCGACCGTAAACCCGGCGAAGATCCACGGCGCCCAGCTGCCGAGCAGGTGGACGTCGCTGCGTCCGATCACGTCGGTCGAACCGTAGATGATGCCGAACGCGGCCGTCGCAAGCAGCAGCAGCAAGCCGGCGGAAAAATTGTAAATCAAATAGCGCCAGGCGGTTGCGGGGCGGTCGCTCCAGCCGACCAGCACGAAAAAGACTGGAATCAGCATGAGATCCCAGAACAGCGCAAATGTCAGCAAGTCGCGGGTCAGGAACAGCCCCAGCATCGAGCCTTCGAGCATTAGCATGTGCGCCGTGAAGCCGCGCGTGCGCGGAAGCTTGGTCGCCGCGATTGCGCAGACGGTGCACAGCGCCAGCATTAACGAGAGCCAAAACGAAACCGGCGTCGCGCCGAAGTGAAACGCCGCGACGAATGGCCGCGAAAGCCAGCGAAAACTCCACTCTTGGTTGCCGGCGAACAGCACCATGAAAAACGTCGCCGCGGCCACCAGCGTGCCGATTGCGCGCGAGACGTTCCGGTCGTCGCGCGGCAGCGCCGACAGCAGCGCCGCCCCAGCGATCGGAAGCAGGATGCTCGCGAGCACCAGCATTAATGGAGCCCTCCGGCGACCAGCGCGTAGTAGACGATGAAGCCCGCCGCGCCGAGCGCCAAGATCAAGGCGTAGGCGCGCACGAGCCCGGTTTCGAGCGATTGCACGAAGACGCCGGCCGTTCGCGTCACGAAGGCCAGCTCGCGCACCGCGCCGTCAATGATATGCGGATCGAAAACGCGCGCGGAGAGCGTCCCGAACAGCTGAGCGCTGCGGACGAACAGCAGATCGAGAACGGCGTCGAAATAAAACAGGTTGGTCAACAACGCCGGCATGCGGGCGGATTCTCGCGCAAGCCGCGCAACCGCATCGGCTTGCGCGGCCTTGGTCGCGTAGCGCCACCACGCGATCGCAAAGCCCGCGATGACGAACAGCAGCACCACGATCGAGGTCAGGCCCTCGGAGATCGCGGGCGCGGGCAGCGACTGGGCGCCGAATTGCGGCGCGAAGTACCGCGCCCAAGGAGAGTCGTCGCCGCCGAACATCAGCACGCCGCCGATCGCGACCGTCGGCACGATCAGCACGCCGACGGGCACGCCCATAATCCACGCCGGCGCGTGGGGATGGTGGGCCGAATCCGACGCGGCGTCGCCGCGATACTCGCCCAAGGACGTCACGAACAGCAGCCGGAACATGTAGTACGCGGTGAGTCCGGCGGTCACGATGCCGGCGGCATAGAGCCACGGATGGCCGTGCTGCAGCGCGCCGTAAATCACCCGATCCTTCGAAAAGAACCCGCTGAAACCGGGAATGCCGCAGATCGAGAGCACCCCGGTCAGAATCGCCCAAAATGCGAACGGCATCTTCGTGCGCAGGCCGCCCATGCGGCGGATGTCTTGCTCGTCGGCCAGGGCGTGGATGATCAGACCCGACGCCAGGAAGAGCTGCGCTTTAAAGAACGCGTGCGTGAAAAAGTGGGCGACGCCGCCTTCGTAGGCACCCACGCCGACGCCCATGATCATGTAGCCGATCTGCGACATCGTCGAGTAGGCGAGGATCCGTTTGATGTCCCACTGCGCGCACCCGAGAATCGCTCCGGCAACTGCCGTCAAGCCGCCGATCGTGCCGGCCAGCAGCTGCGCGTCGTGGCTGGCATTCCACAGCGGCGCGCAGCGCGCGATCAAATACACGCCGGCCGTCACCATGGTTGCCGCGTGAATCAGCGCGGAGACCGGCGTCGGGCCTTCCATCGCATCCGGGAGCCAGGTGTGCAGCGGTATCTGCGCGGACTTGGCCGCGGCGCCGATGAACAGCGCGACGCAAATTACGAAGAGCAGCCCCGGGCCGTAGGCACCGGTGGCGGAGAAGGCGTCGCCGAAGGCGGTCGAGTGCACGGTGGCGACGATTGCGAAAATCGCAAACATGATGGCTACGTCGCCGACGACGTTCAAGACGAAGGCTTTGCGGGCGGCCGCCGCGGCAATCGGCCGCTCGAACCAGAAGCCGATCAGGAAGTAGGACGCCAGACCGACTAGCCCCCAACCGACCAGCAGCCCGACGAAGTTGTCGGAAAGCACCAGCGTCAACATCGCAAACACGAAGAAGTTCATGTAGGCAAAGAAGCGCGCGTACGCGCGGTCGCCGTCCATGTAGCCCATCGAGTAAAAGTGGATCAGGAAACCGACGCCGGTGATAATCAGGGCCCACAGCAGCGAGAGCGGGTCGAGCAAGAGCCCTAAATCGAATCCCGGAATCCACGAGAACAGCGCCTGATGCGCGCCCAGCGCGCCGCCCGCGTGCTGCGTGCCGGCGCCCCACGAAAGCGCGACCAGGACAAACGACGCTCCGACCACCGCCGACGCCAGCCAGCCGGCCGCGGTTTTGAGCTGCGGCCCGAACGCCCAGCACGCAATCGCGCCCGCCAGCGGTAAGAGCCAGAGCGCGACCAGCAAAGGATACGACCCGTCGGCGCCCATGACGTGATGCACGGCGTTCATCCCCGCATCAACCGTATTTCATCGACGTCCACGTTCTTTTCATCGCGGAACGTCGTCACCACGATCGCGAGCCCGATGGCGGCTTCGGCCGCGGCAACGGTGATCACCAAAAAGGCGAACACCTGCCCGGCATTGGCCAACCAGGCGCGCGCGAACGCCATGAAGAGCAGGTTGGCGGCGTTGAACATCAGCTCGATGCTCATCAGCGTCACCAACGGGTTGCGGCGTAGGATGACGCCCGCCACGCCGAGGAAAAACATCACGGCCGAGAGCGCGATGTAGTTTCCGATTGCAACCGGCACGACTATTCGCCCCCGCGCACGATCGCCTCGCGCATCGAACGTTCCACCTCGGCCGCCCGCCGGCGCGAGGGCACGTACGGGGCGCGATCGCCGGCCAGCAGCACGACGCCGATCACGGCTACCATCAGAATCAACGCCGTGACTTCAAACGGCAGCAGCTGCACGGTAAAGAGTGCCTTCCCGAAATCGGCCACGCTGCCGAAGATGCCGGCGGTGCCGACCGGCCCGACCGTCGAGGTCGTGTGGACGCTGCCGGGTGCGACGGCCGTCACGCCCGCCGTGGCGTAAACCAGAAATCCGAGCGCCGCCAGCACGACGACGACCGCGGGGATCGCCGCCTTCGGCATGCGGTTGGGCCCGGCGGAAAACGGTGCAACGCCGCTGCTCAACAGCGCGATGACGAAGACGAACAGCACCAGGATGGCGCCTGAGTAGACGATGATTTGCATGACCGCCAAAAACTCGGCGGAGAGCGTCACGTACAGCACCGCGAGCGCCGCGAAGTTGGCGAGCAGCGCGACGACGCTGTAGACCGGCTTCTTGGCGGTAATCGTCCACACCGCGCTGACGATGACGATCGTGCCGAGCACCCAAAAGGCGATCATCCGGCCAGCCCTCGGCGCTGCGTTTTGAGAATCTCACCGCGCCAGGTAGCCGAATAACCCTCGGCGACGTCGGTGGTGGACTTGATTTCGGCGACGCGCCCGAGATCGCCGGGAATCCCCCCGGGACGCTCGTCGGGGGCCGGGCCGACGCCGGCATCGGCGGGCACCAACAGGCGGTCCTTGTCGTAGATGAACGAGCCGCGCCGGTAGTCCGACATCTCGAATCGCGGCGTCAAAACGATCGCGTCGGTCGGACACGCCTCCTCGCACATGCCGCAGAAAATGCAGCGCAGTTCGTCGATTTCGTAGCGCGACGCATGCCGCTCGCCGGGCGAAAGACGGTTTTCCGGCGAGTTTTCTCCGCCGATCACCGTGATCGCGTTGGCCGGGCACGCGCTCGAGCAGAGTTCGCAGCCGATGCAGCGCTCTTTACCGTCGTCGTAGCGCCGCAGCTCGTGCAGGCCGTGGAAGCGCGGCGCGTGCTGCTTCTTCACCGTCGGATACTCGATCGTCGGGCGCTTGCGAAACATGAAGCCGAACGTGATGGACAGACCTTTGAGGATCGCCCCAACGTTGTAAAGATTCTTCTTCATCCTATCCTCGGAACGCCACGACGATCGCCGTCACGACGAGATTGAGGGTTGCCAGCGGCAACAAGACCTTCCAACCGAACGCCATCAGGCGGTCGTACCGGAGCCGGGGCAGCGTCGCCCGCAACCATATGTAAAAGAACATGAACAGCGCGACCTTGATCGCGAACCATACGATGCCGGGGACGATCGTCAGGCCGAGCGGGGCGTTCCAGCCGCCAAAGAAGAGCAGGGTCGCGATGCACGAGACGGTGAGCATGTTCACGTACTCGGCGATGAAGAACAGCCCGAAGCGCAAACCCGAGTATTCGGTGTGGAAACCGGCGACCAGCTCGGTCTCGGCCTCGACCAAGTCGAACGGCGTGCGGTTCGTTTCGGCTACGGCCGTGATGACGTAGATGATGCACCCAAAAAACTGAGGAACGAAAAACCACCAGCGAGCCTGCGCGTTCACGATGCCGTCGAGCGAGGTCGTCCCGGCCAGAATCAGCACGCCGATGAACGAGAGCGACATCGCCAGCTCGTAACTGATCATCTGCGCGGTCGCGCGGACACTGCCGAGCAGCGGGTACTTCGAGCCGGACGCCCAGCCGCCCAACGAGATGCCGTACACCCCGAGCGACGTAATCGCCAAGATCAACAGGATGCCGGCGTTCACGTTTCCGATCGCCCACGTGCCCGCCGAGGACGCACCGAACGGGATGACGGCGTACACCGAAAACGCCGTCAAGAGCGAGATAAACGGCGCCAGCCGGTAGATCAGCGGATCGGCGGTCTTGGGCGTAAGATCTTCCTTGAGTATCAGCTTGGCGGCATCGGCGGCCGGCTGCATCAACCCCCACGGGCCGACCCGGTTCGGCCCCGGCCGCAACTGCATCCAGCCCAAAATCTTTCGCTCCGCCAGCATCGAGTAGGCGAAGGTGGTCATCACGACGACGAGCAGAATCGCCGATTTGACCAGCACGACCAGCCACAGCGGCGTGGCGTTGACGGTGTCGGCGAGCGCCTGCATCGTTTACGCTTGCGTCCCGACGGGTTGCGCGGGTGCCGCCGGATCGCGGCGCAGCGGCGCCAGCGTGGGGTCGTGCCGCCACGTTCCGCCGCCGGAAAGAATCGCATCGGTGCGGGCGCCCGGCTCGCCGGCCGGCCCGGGGTCGTTCGAAAAGCGTTGGTCGCCGAAGCCGAAGTCGTCGGCGGCGCTCGCGGCGTGGGCCACCACGGCCGCGTCAACTTCTTCGGCCGACGGCAGATCGATCTCGAGCTGCCCCGCCAGGCCGATCAACATTTCCAGATCGGAAAGAACGCCTTCGGGAGCTTGCAGCGACGCGTTGACCGGGAGCAGATCGCCCGCCAGGTTGAGGGTCGTACCGCTCTTCTCGAACGCACCCTTGGCCGGAAGAACCAGCGTCGCGCAGTTTGCGGTTTCGGTCATGAACAGATCGCTGACGACCAGGAACGGAACCTTCGAAAGCGCCGCCGCAAGCGCCGCGCCGCCGGGAGCGTTGAGCACCGGGTTCGCGCCGAAGATCGAAAGCGCCGCAAGTTTGCCGTCGCGGGCGTCTTCGAACATCCCGAAGGCGCCGCGTCCCGCACCGGTCGCATCATATCCGGGGCCGGAGCCGGGCAACACGCCCATCGCCTCGGCGCCGCGTGCGTTACCCTGTTCGCTCGCGATGTAGGTCGCCAGCTCGGCGACGCTCGCGCAGGCCGCAGCAAAGGCGCGACCGCGCTCGAGGTCGATGCCGTCCCAGATCAACGCCACCCGCGCCAGGCCGGCTACGGCCGCGGCCGCTTCCTGCGCGGTTGCCGCGGTCACGATCTTCGCACCGCCGCGCAACACGGCTTTGTGCACGCGCAGCCACATCACCGGCGCGCGCTCCTCGAGCGGCGCTCCGACGATCACGATTGCCTGCGCGCGTTCGATCGCTGCGAGCGAACCGCCCTGGGCACCGGGGGTGGCTTGGCGCTGCCGGCCGGCGCGCCAGTCCAGGTTGCCGGTGCCGACCTTCCTGAAAAGATGCTGCAGCAGGTAGGCCTCCTCGTTGGTCAAACGGCCGCCGCCGATCGCGCCGACGCTCGGCGCACCCTTCGCCGCAACCGCGTCGGCGATCGCCTTGCGCCATAGCGTGAACGCGTCGTCCCAGCCGATTTGGACGAACCCGCCGTCCTTCTTATAGAGCGGCTGCGTCAAACGTTCGGGCGATGCGTAAAAGCCGATGTTATAGCGGCCGCGGTCGCACAGCCAGCCGTCGGAGATCGCGTCGTCGTGCTCGACCGACATGGTCCGCACGACCGTGCCGTAACGCACGTCGGCAAACTGCTGGCAGCCGACGGCGCACTGCGTGCAACTGGTCTGCGTCCGATTCAGGTCCCAGGGCCGCGACTTGAAACGATAAATCTTCGACGTGAGCGCGCCGACCGGACAAAGCTCGGTAACGTTTCCGGTAAAGTTATGACGGTACGGCACGCCGGCCGCCGTCGCGATGATGTCGTGCGCGCCGCGGTCCTTGACGACGAGTTGGCGCTGGTCGGCGATGATGTCGTCGAAGCGGACGCACCGCTGGCACACGATGCAGCGTTCCTCGTCGAGCACGATCGTGGGGCCAAGATCGACGCCCTTGGGCAGCTTCAGCTTCGGGTCTACGACGTCGGAGTAACCGCGCGCGTACGCCATCGCATAATCCTGCAGATCGCACTCGCCGCCTTTGTCGCAAATCGGACAGTCGAGCGGATGATTGACGAGCAGCAGCTCGAGAATCATCGCCCGCCCGGCTTCCACCCGCTCGCCGTGCGTGTGCACCACCATCCCGTCGGTCGCCGCCGTATTGCAGGCAATCTGCAGTTTCGGCATGCCTTCGACGTCCACCAAACAGACGCGGCACAGTCCGGCCGGTCCCAACTTCGGATGATAGCAGTACACGGGAATTTCTTGTTTGACCGTTTTGGCGGCTTCGACCAGCAGCGTCCCCTTGGGCACCGTCACCGGAACGCCGTCGATCGTCAGGTTCACGGTCACGCCGGCACCGATTCCGGGAGCGGCGCGACGCGCGCTTTGAACTGCTCGGGAAAACGAATCATAACCGATTTCAAAAACGGTTCGATCGAGTCGCCGAGCGCGCACAGGTTCAAACCGGTGATCGTCTTCGAAACGCGCAGCAGCATGTCGTAGTCACCCGCCACGCCGCGGTTACGGACCAACCGTTCCAGGACGCGTTCGAGCCAGTTGCCGCCCTCGCGGCAGGGCGTGCACTGCCCGCACGATTCGTGCGCGAAGAACCGCACCAAATTGTACGCAGCCTTGACGAAGTCGGTGGTGTCGTCGAAGACCACGAACGCACCCGAGCCCAGCATCGAACCGGCTTGGGCCATGTTCTCGTAGTCGTAGGGCAGATCGAGATGCTCTTCAAAGATGCAGGCCGACGAACCGCCGCCGGGCTGCACCGCCATGAAGGTCCGGCCGGGTCGCAGACCGCCCGCCAGTTCGATAATTTCGCGCACCGGCGTCCCGAGCGCGACTTCGTAGTTGCCGGGCCGCCGCACGTGTCCGGAAACCGAGACGATTTTATACCCCTTGCTGCGTTGCGTTCCCACCGACGCGAACCACTCGGCCCCTCTTTCGAGAATCGGCACCAAGTAGGCCAGCGTTTCGACGTTGTTCACGACGGTAGGCATACCGTACAAACCGGCAATCGCGGGGAACGGCGGTTTCAAGCGCGGCTCGCCGCGCTTGCCTTCGAGCGAGTTGAGGAGCCCGGTTTCCTCACCGCAGATGTACGCCCCGGCGCCCCGCTGCACCGTCACCTCGAGGTCGAAACCGGTGCCGAACAGGTTCGTTCCGACGTATCCGGCTTGGCGCGCTTCGTCCAGTGCCGCGCAGAAGATTTCGTAGCCGCGCTTGAACTCGCCGCGAATGTAGATGAACGCATGGTGGCACCCGATGCCGTAGGAACCCAGGAGAATGCCTTCGAGCACGAGGTGCGGCGTCGCTTCGAGCAGCATGTGGTCCTTGAACGTGCCGGGTTCGGCCTCGTCGCAGTTGCACACGAGATACCGCAGCGGCTTATCCGCCGGCAGGAACGACCACTTCTTCCCGGTTGGAAAGCCCGCCCCGCCGCGCCCGCGCAAGCCCGACTTTTCGGCGAGGTCGAGCACGTCGCCCGGCGTGAGTTCGCGCACCGCGCGCTCCCACTGTTTGTATCCGCCGCGCTCGCGGTACGCGTCGATGCGGCGAAGGTCGGCTTCGCCGATGCCGGCGGTGAGCACCTTAGTGACCGGCATGGCTCGTCGCTTCCTTTTCCTCTTCTACCGACTCCGCGACCGCGCGCGAATCGAGAACGACCCGTTCGCGCGTGCGTGCAAAGAAATACACGTCGTTGTCGACGATGTGATCGAGCATGATGACGCCGCTCCGGTCGCCGACGCCGCCCGCATTGTTCGGGCTTTCGACGCCGACCGATCCAGGCGACTTCCGGCCGGTCGATATTTGGTCGTCCTGACGGAGTTCCCACGTGCGGCCGGGCCGTTGCGTCTGCGCCAGCGGCTCGACCGGATACTCACCGGCGCGCAAGGCTGCCAGCAGCTCGTCGACTTTCGCCGACGTGAGGTCGTACGCAAACTCCAAGTTGACCTGCATGCACGGGGCACGATCGCAGGCCGCTAAACATTCGACCTCTTCGTACGAAATGAGCCCGTCCTGGGTGGTCTGCAGATGCCCGATGCCGAGTTTCTCCCGGAAGTGCGTCATGACGTCGTCCGCGCCGTTGATCGCGCAGGCGAGCCCGCGACACGGCTGCAGCACGTAGCGGCCGACGGGGCGGCGGAACAACAGCGTATAGAACGACACCGTCGCTTCGGTTTCGGCCGGCGTGATGTCGAGCATCTCCGAGATCGCGCACATCGCCTGCGGGCTGACGAACCCTTCGTGCTCTTGGAACACGTGCGCGAGCATCAGCAGCGCGGAACGTTTCTCTTCGTACTGCGCGATGATGCGCTCGCACTCCGGTTTGACGCAGTCGAGCAGCGCGGGGAAGTCCTGCTCCCGGCTCACCGGTCGACCTCGCCGAAAACGGGATCGAGCGAACCGAGAATGACGACCAGGTCGGCGATGAGATTTCCGGGCGCTAAGCCCTTGACGGACTGCAGGTTGTACATGCTCGGCGGGCGCGTGCGCACCCGATACGGACGGTTTTCGCCGTTGCTGACGATGTAGTAGCCCAGCTCGCCGCGCGGCGATTCGACCGCCTGGTACACGTCGCCCGGCGGAACGCGGAAGCCCTCGCTCACGATCTTGAAATGATGGATGAGCGCTTCCATCGAGAGCGCGATGGTTTCTTTCGGAGGGGCCGACACTTTCGGATCGTCGATCATCACCGGGCCCGGCGTGTCGAGCCGGCGACGCGCCTGTTCGACGATGCGAAGGGCCTGATCCATCTCGTCGAGCCGTACGAGGAAGCGTGCGTAGGCGTCGCCTTCGCTGCGGACCGGCACGTCGAACTCGAACGTTTCGTAACCCGAATACGGAAAGGCTTTGCGCACGTCGTACGCGATGCCGCTGCCGCGCAGGCTCGGGCCGGTGACCGCCCACTGGAGCGCCTCGTCGGGCGTGAGGACGCCGACGCCGATCGTGCGATCCTGGAAGATCGGATTGGCTTGCAGCAGCCCGCGCAGATCGCGCAGGCGGCCGGGGAACTTTTCGATGAAGGCGTCGAGTTCGGTCATGAAGCCGGCGGGAAGGTCGCCGTTGAGACCGCCGACGCGCACGTAGTTCGGGTGCATGCGGGCGCCGCCGGCGGCTTCCTGCAGGTCGAGAATGTTCTCTCGCAGATCGAAGCAGTAGAAAAAGATCGAAATCGCGCCGAGATCGATGCCGTGCGTTCCCAGCCAAACGCAGTGCGATGCGATGCGCGTCAGCTCCATGAAGAGCACGCGAATCACGCGCGCGCGCTCGGGGATGCCGTCGGTAATCCCGAGCAGCCGCTCGACGCCCAGGGCGTAGCAGAGCGCGTTCGATTCGGGCGCCAGGTAGTCCATGCGTTCGATAACGGTCTGGGCCTGCGACCAAAAGAGATTCTCGGCCGTCTTTTCGATGCCGGTGTGCAAGTAGCCGATCTCCGGCTCGGCCTTCACCACGCTCTCGCCCGCGATCTCGAGCATGATCTGCAGGACGCCGTGCGTGGATGGGTGCTGCGGGCCCATCGAAAGCACCATCGCGTTGCCTTCTTGGCTGACGATTTCGGGCGTGAGCGGCTGCGATGACATGCTCACGATTTATCGCCGCCTTCGCGAGCGCGTTTAACTTGCTCTTGCAGCGCTTCGAGCGTGCGGCCGGAGGGCGGCGTCCCGGCCGCAACGTTGCTCTTGAGCGCGAATGCGGGGCGTGGCGACCGTTCGCGGGCCGGCCCGC
>JBDTDR010000135.1:0-5317 GCA_039922955.1 Candidatus Tumulicola sp. | reverse complement strand
CATCGACGCCCTCGTACAGCCAACCGATTGCCGGGCCGAGCGCCACGCCGTACATCCGAACTTTACCTTCGCGCTTGAACGATTCCAGCAGCTCCCAGAGCGCGTCGTCTTCGACTTGCCCCATGCGCGCGTTGTGCATTTGATAGATGTCGAGGTACTCGGTCTGCAAACGGCGCAGCGATTCCTCGAGCGCTTTGCGGACGAATGCGGGCGAGAAATCGTGCGGCAGCTCGAACTGCCCGCGGCGTTTCTCGGCGTCCTGCGGCGAATAGAAATCGTAGCCGAACTTGGTTGCGTAGACGACCTTTTCGCGCCGGCCGCCAAACGCTTTTGCGAGCTGCTCCTCGCTGCGACCATTGCCGTAGGTGTCGGCGGCATCGTAGAGCGTGATGCCGAGATCGGCGGCTTCGCGCAGCATAACCACGGCGTCGTCGTCGCTCTTCTCGCCCCACCAGTTCGTCGCCGTCGTCCACAGGCCGAACCCGACCTCGCTCACGGTGACGTCGGTTTTCGGGTACGTGCGGTATTTCATCGGCAAAACTTCCTACGAGTTGGAGTGCACATGGTCGTGGGGGGCGTTCTCCGCACCGCCCGCTAACTCTTCATATCGTGAATGAGAAGGGGGATTTTCAAGAAGACTTTGCGCGGGTCGGACGGTGGATCGCGCAGTATTTCGAGCACCCCGAGAACTACCGGGTGATGCCGGACGTTCGACCCGGCGACGTCGCCCGACAGCTCCCCGCGCTGGCCCCCGAAGACGGCGAGCCGTTCAATCGGATCTTCGACGATTTCGAGCGCATCATCGTCCCCGGGACGACGCACTGGAACCATCCGCGGTTCTTTGCGTACTTCGCGACGAGTGCAGCGCCGGCCGCCATCGCGGCCGAAGCGCTCGCGGCCGCGCTCGACGTTAAAGCCATGCTGTGGCGCACGTCGCCGGCGGCCACCGAACTCGAAGAGGTGACAATGCGCTGGCTCGGCCAACTGCTCGGGTTGCCCGATTCGTGGATGGGGATCATTTACGACACGGCCTCGATTGCGGGCTTCACCGCTCTGGCAGCGGCGCGCGAAGCGCTCGACCTCGGGATCCGCCGGCACGGGATGACCGGCCGCGACCTTCCGCGCCTGCGCATCTACGTTACCGAGCACACGCACTCGCACATCGAGAAGGCGGCGATCGCGCTCGGCGTTGGCCAAGAAAACGTCGTAGTCGTTCCGTGCGACGCGGCATTCCGCATGCGCCCCGATGCGCTAGAAGAATACATCGAGCGGGATGTTGCGGCCGGTCTGCGTCCGCTCGCGGTGGTCGCTACCGTCGGCACGACGTCGACCACGTCGGTGGACCCCGTCCCCGCGATCGCGGAAGTTACCGCTCGGCATCGCGTATGGCTGCACGTCGATGCGGCGTACGCCGGCATGGCGGCCATGGTGCCCGAGTTTCGCGGATTGCTCGGCGGCATCGAGCGAGCCGATTCGCTGGTCGTCAATCCCCACAAGTGGATGTTCGTGCCGATGGATCTATCCGTACTGTTCCTCAAAGACGAGTCGATCGTGCGTCGCGCTTTCAGCCTGGTTCCCGAATACCTGACGACGCCCGAACGCGGCGCCGTTAACTACATGGACTACGGTCTGCAACTCGGGCGCCGCTTCCGCGCGCTCAAACTCTGGTTCGTGCTGCGCCACCTCGGCGCCGAGGGCATCCGCGCGAAGCTGCGCGGCCACATCGAACTCGCGCAGCTCTTCGCTTCGTGGGTTCGCGCCGATCCCCACTGGGAAATCCTCGCGCCGCATCCGCTCTCGGTCGTGTGCTTCCGCTACCGCCGCGGCAACGACGCGTCGCTCGAAGCACTCAACCAAAAACTCCTGCACGCGGTAAACGCAACCGGCGAACTTTTTATCTCGCATACTAAAATCGACGGGACGTACGCGTTGCGATTAGCGATCGGCAACCTGCGCACGCAACGCACCGACGTCGAGCACGCCTGGAGCGTCCTGCGCCGCGAAGCCCAAAAGCTTGCGCAGGAGTAGCCGGCGCTACAAAGATTCGCAAATGAGGGATTGCCAAGGTTGCGTTACGAAGGCCAAAACGGGAACATCATGGTTGGAGAATCCCATGTTGCAGACGGATCCTCCGCTGGCGTTGGGCACAAGTTCGACTCTCGGGTAACGGTTACAGGCAACACCGCGCACGCCCACGTTGACGCATCCAGCGGCAATTGCAATGCTGCAGGTGACGCCTTTGGTTTTCGTATAAGGGGCGACTTCGATGTAACGCAAAACCACGATGGCGGGGTGGATGTTTCCGGTACGCACAGCGCGTTTCCGGCTCTTGAGATCTATTTGTATGGGCCCAAAGGCGTCCAACAGGCCGTGAATGATGGTCCGTCGCCGCTGGGAATCTTAGGCCTACCTCTAACCGTCCCTATGGGCCTGGGCCACCTTCGCTTTGAAGGTCGGCGTGTGATTACGGCGAGAACGGTTCAAGATGACTGCTCCTCTTCGCAGGTCTTTTCGATCCGCAGAGGGCGAAATGATCATGTCTACGCTGTGGACGAGACGTTGATAGTCTACCTTCGGCGCCACTTTATCTTCATGAATTTTTAGCCGGAGTCGGCTCCCAGAATCGTGGCGTTAACCAGCGAGGGATACGTTTTTAACGTTTACAAACGCAGCCTTCGGGAGGGGCCACGACTGGGGTCGTCGCCTAATGCTCTTTGCGTCGAGTATTCGTGACGATGGTAAGCGTCTCGTCCACGTTAATTCCCGGGCTTCCTCGAGCCTCAACGTACGGCTGAGAAGCGTTCGCGGCGGTGATTCAAGAGGCGTTGGCGGCCGAACGCATCGATACTCGACGAGCCTTCGGCCGCCGCGATTGTGCGATTGGGCCTTGCGCGACGCTCAGCCGCCTAGCAGCTTCGGAAAGAACTGCCCGGCGACGTAGATGACCGACAAGCCGCCGACGACGACCGCGGTCGTCCACGCGATCGCGTTCCCGACCGGCGTGTTGGTGTGCTCTCCCATGATGTGCTTGCGGTTGATGACGATCAGCATGAGCACCAGTTCGGCCGGCAGGAGAATGCCCTGCAAGACCTGCGCAAAGAGCACCATCTGAAGCAGCGGGACGTGCGGAATCAGCACGACGACCGCGCCGATGAGCAAACCTGCCGCAAAGAGCGTGAAGAACACCGGCGCTTCCTCGAACTTGCGATCTATCGCGGCTTCGAACCCGAAGGCTTCGCACACGATGTACGACGTTGAGAGCGGCAACACCGTCGCGGTGAAGATGCCCGCGTTCAGAATGCCGAAGGCGAAGATCGTGGACGCAAACTGCCCGGCCAAGGGGCGCAGTGCGATGGCGAAATCCGAGGCTTTCGTGGCGACGATATGCGCGCCGTGCTGGTTCGCAAGATAGATCGTTGCCGCGTTCGCGACGATCATGAAGCCGGCCAGCACGATGGCGAGGATCGACCCGGTGATGACGTCGATCCTTGCAAAGGTCAGATTCTCCGTTCGCGAGCCTTTCTCCACGACCGCCGACTGCAAGAAGAACTGCATGTACGGAGAGATGGTGGTGCCGATCAATCCGACCACGGCCGCAATCCATCCGACGGTTTGCAGATGGATTGAGGGAACCAGCGTGCCGTGCGCTACTTCATGCCAGTTCGGGTGAGCGGCCACCGCCGACGCAATGTACGTCAGATAGATGAGCGAGAGCACGACGAACGTGCGCTCGACGACCTTATTGTCGAACTTCAGCACGAAGAAGAAGACCAGCAAGAGCGCGGCTGGAATCGCGACGTATCGCGAAATCCCGAAGATCTCGGCGGCGGCCGCCACGCCGGCGAACTCGGTTGCCGTCAGCAGCGTATTGGTGAGAAACAGCAGCAACATGGCGAGAAACGAAATGCGAACGCCGAAGTTCTCGCGGAAAAGCGCGGCCAAGCCTTTGCCGGTGACGCACCCCATCCGGGTCGACATCTCTTGCACGACGATCAGCGCGACGGCCAGCGGAACGAGCAGCCAGAGGAGGCTGTAGCCGAACTGCGCCCCGGCCTGCGAGTATTGCGCGATCCCGCCGACGTCGTTGCCGGCCGACGCGGTGATGAAGCCCGGACCGAGCACGGCGCCGATCAGCAGCAGCGATCGCGCGAACGAGCGCCGGCGCGGACGAGCTTCGATCACGTCTACGCTTCGGCGATGAGGGTTGCGGGTGAGTGACGGCGCGCCGTGAAGCGGGGCAGCTTCTTGGCAACGTCGGCCGGCATGATGGCGTCGATGGCGTCGTCGACGGTCACGATGCCGAGCATCTTGCCGCGGTCGTCGACCACCGGCACGGCCAGCAGGTCGTAGCGAGCGATCGTCGCGGCGACGTCAACGGCCGGCGCGTCCGGCGCGACCGTCACCATGTCGGTCTCCATAATCCGGTCGATGAAGGCCGTCGGCAGGGCCAGGAGCAGCGTCCGCAGCGAAAGCGTGCCGAGCAGATGGTCCTGCTTGTCGAGCACGTACAGGTAGTAGATGAACTCGGAAGCGGGCGCGATTTCACGAATCTTGCGAATCGTGCCTTCGGTGGTGCGATGCGGATAGATCCAGACGTAGTCGGTCGTCATCAAACCGCCGGCGGTGTCTTCGGCGTATTTGACCAGCTCGCGCAGTTCATCGGCCGTATACGCGTTCATCTCGGCGAGCAGTTCGGATTGCTGATCTTCGGGCAGCTCGGCTAGCAGATCGGCCGCGTCGTCCGCGTCCATCTCTTCGATGATGTCGGCGGCGCGTTCCGTGCCGAGATCGCCGATCAGCGTCTTTTGCTTCTCGGCGTCGAGATGCTCGAATGCATCGGCGGCCGTCTCGTCGTCGAGCTGCCCGACCACCGCCGCCGCTTCGCGCGCCGACAGGTCGCTGATGATCTCGGCGAGTTCCGACGGGTGCAGACGGGCGAGCTTACTTTCTTTGACCGACAGGCGCACTTGGGTCGGGTTGGCCTCGCGAATCGGCGAGACCGAACTCCAGGCGATCATCGCGCGGGGAACCGCCCGATAGATGCCGGGTGTAAAGCGCCGGCCGAACGATTTGAGCCCGAGGCGGCGCAGCAAGCCAGCCACGCCGACGTCGGCGGCGACGACGCGCAGGCGCCCGCCGGCGTTGGCCACCTCGATGTCGTTGATGCGAACGACTTTGCGGCCGTCGACGTCGACGATCTGCTTATCCAGAAGGTCGGCGATGAGATAGAGCTCCTCATCGTCGCTGGGGGCGGGTTCCTTGGGCGTCATCGTAAGCGCGACGGTGCCGTTGCGATCGACGTCGGCGACCGTATCGA
>JBDTDR010000134.1:0-7492 GCA_039922955.1 Candidatus Tumulicola sp. | reverse complement strand
CGGGGAAGTCCGCTTCCGGTAGCGCCCGTTTCCGAGAAATTCCAACGCGCCGCGATCGCGCAGGATTTGCAGCGTCTGGCGCACCTTGGCGTCGACGTGCTTATTTTGAGGGAACAGTTGGGATAGCTCGCTGTTGTGCGCGTGAACGTCGGCTAGCGTAAACTCTTGCGGTAGGCGCCCAAGAATGTCACTCACCGCACTTTTCCAGGTCGTCTCACCGTTCATGATCTTAGGTTTTGTTGCGACTTATAAAGGAACCCTCCCAGCGCGCGTCGATCGATCGGGCGTGGCGGCAAAGCAGAACGCGAAACTCACTGTCCGCACGCTGAGCATCGGCGACTTCTTCCGTCACTGGACGAGAGCGCAGTCCAGCGGCATGGTTGTGGGCGAGTCGGCCATCGTCAAGAGCGGCAGCGCCGACGGCATTACGGCCGCGTATATGGTCGCGGCAAATCACATGCTTGGCCTCTCCTCGAGCTTCAACATGCCGGCGCACCTTCGAGGCGCCACGACGACACCTGGCATCAGCCGCGTAGTGGTAGCACAGACAGAAAGGGCGGCAGCCTGGATGAACGAGCACTATCCGACGGGCCTCACGCTGTACCGGGGCCTGAACCCGCAGCAGGTGCAGGCCGCGATGGACATGCGTCTCGGTGGCGCACTAGCGCTAAGTCCACTAACGGCTGCGACCTCTAAAGCCGAAGTGGCAAAGGTATTCGCGACGCTTTCCTCGCCCGATCTGTTCACCTTAGGAGTTTCCAGTCGTTTCCTGAACGTGTACTTAGCTGAATTGAGCGGGGTCCGTTCCGGCGACGTGTTCTCGTCCAAGCGGCAAGAAGGCAGAAGCTTCCCGGGCACCAAGACTGATGACGAATGGATCATCTTGGGAACCGCCCGTGACTGGGAGCACGTCGGTTCCTTCAAAGAGACCGTCGGCGCGGTGGTCGTCCATACGCTGAAATTCAAGCCCAGAATCCATATGGCCCCGACTGAGGCGTCAGCGCCGTGAGGAGCCTGTCGCTAGTAACCATCCTTCGGGTCAGCAGTCAAGCGCGCGAGCACGCGATCGTCTACGTTGAGCGCGAAGACGGAGACGGCGATCGCATCGCGATTTTCTCGGGCGCTTGGCGAGCGCAAAGCTTACCGTTCGCCCTCCATCGTCAAGCCGAGGGCGAGAACGTCCTCATCGTGACGACGATGACGTGGATGCCTGGCCCGAAGTCCTGGAAGGATTCACGCATCACGCCGAATCGCGCGGCTGCATTGACGGCACCGTTACCTGGACACGCCTCGTGTTGCGGCGATGCGGCTAACTGGCAGGGCTCCAACAACCAGGCCACTCGATGCGATCGCACACAAGCTTGTTTCGCCTCACGCCACATCCGGCCATTTGATCGATTCGGCGGCGCTCGTCTCGTACTACTGTCACCAGTGCGCGGGCCGGAGCCGAGGTAATGGCGTGCATAATCCCCTGCAGCGTAAGGCGCCGTTGCGTCACACCTATGGCAGGCCGCGCCGTGCGGCAAACGAATCTTCGCTATGATGCCGGGTGGGATGGGGAAGCCCCGTAAATCGGGCAAGCCGACTGCGGCGACGGTGCGCAAGATCGGGATTTTGCTCGATCTCGTGCGAAATCGCCGCATCTCGTTGGGGGGCTGCGAGCGAACCTACGGGACGTCGGAACGAACGCTTCTGCGCGATCTGCAAGAGCTTCGGAACATCGGCGAGACGGCCGGCTTTCGGATCAGCGATCGGGAGCACGGCGATGTTTTCGAGCTTTCCGAGTTCAAATCGCGACCGACGGGGCTTCTGGCCGGCGAGAAGCGCCTGCGCACTCTCGTAGCCGAACTTTTCAAGGCGTTCGGTGAGCCGGTTCACGACGTCGCCGAAAGTCTAAACGACGGCATGCCGGCATCGGGCGACGGTGCCTCGTTCTTGCATCTCGTTCAGCCCCAACTGATGGACGGCACGGCCGTCGCCAAGGTCTACCGCGATCTGGATGCGGCCTGGCAGAACGATGCCCGCGTCGAATTCCGCTATAAGGATCGGGTTCGCACCGTCGAGCCCGCCGCCGCAGTCGTCCGCGCGGGACGCTACTATCTGGTCGGGCGCGATATCGCCAAAGGCAAGACCGGCTGGCGAAACTTTTCGATGGATCTGATCAGCGGACCGATCCGGCGCAAAGGGACGTTTAAGCGCGAGGCAGCGCCCGCGAAATACCTCTCAACCGACACGATCGGTTTCTTCAAAGGCGACGGCCCGGAGCAAACCGTCGACGTCACCTTTTCGAATGTGCTGGCGCCATCGGCCATCTCGCGCATCTGGCAGCAGGCGCAGCAGGTGCGCAAGAACGGCGACGGCACCGTCACGATCGCTTTCATCGTCGACGACGTCGACGAAGTCGTGCGCTGGGCCCTGGGTTACGGCGACGAGGCGTGGGTCAGCGCCCCCCCGGCGGTCGTCGCCCGCGCTCGCGCCTTGCTCGCGCGCGTAAAAAAGCGCTACGGCTAGGTTTTTTTTCGCTTGTGGATCATGAGTGAGTTCCCTTCGGGATCTTGGGTCACCGCCATGAAGCACACCGGCGATTCGAACTGCGTCGTAATGACGGCGCCCTGGGCTTTAGCCGCACTCACCGCCGCGTCGAAATCGTCGACCGCGAACATGACGCCCGTCCCCGGCCTGAACGGCACCTGGTCGCCGCCGTTGAACAGGCCGAACGCCGTACCGTCCGGGAACTCGTACTCGGCGCCCGCTCCCTCCGGATACACCGTCGTCGGTTCGAGCCCGAGCACGTTGCGATAGAAGGCCAGCGCTCTCGCCGTGTCCTTAGCCATGTAACCCGTCATGTCGATGCCGGTCACCCGAAACTTGCGTTCTGCTTCCATCCCGCCAGGTTTTTCGACCGCGCACTCCGGACCTTCCCCGCACATTCGCGCACGCCAAGCGCTAGGAACCTCCGGCTTTCTCGGAAATCCTTGCCGTTGCTCCTAGTGCCGAACGGGCCATTCTCGTTCTTTTTTTTAAGCACGCACCTTGGAGATTTCAAACATGCGTAGTGCAGCGACTCGCCGCCTGCAAAGTGCAACCGCCGTATTTGCAATTGTCGCGCTGGCGGCGTGCGGAGGGCACAGCGCGCTCAACGGCGCGATTCCGGGCGTGGGGCGATTTCTCAGGCTGTGCTGGTAACGTTTGAACTGCAACCAGTGGTGGCATAACAGGAATGTAAGAAGCAGAGGTTAGTCCATTGCAGTAGCTCACACAAGGTCGAGGCTCGTGCGAACGGGCCTCGTTCCCTTTAAGCCGCCAGATGCTTGGCGACGGCGCCGCGTAGAATCGTTTTCATGCTCGCGAAACGAGGGTCCGGCGACCAAGGGATGAACGGGAAGTAAGGTCATGCAACGCATCGATGGGCGCTTCATTTATGCTGCGAGCGACCTGAACAATTATCTCGAGTGCAAGCGGTTAACCGAGCTGGATGCCTTGGTCGCGCGCGGGCAACTCGACCGGCCGCCCGATGACGACGAGCAGGCCGAACTGATCCGGCGCAAGGGCGACGAGCACGAGAAACGCTACCTCGCGGAGCTGCAATCGCGACATGGCGACGGTGTCGTGCGCTTCGAGCGGTCGGAGCAAGGCGTCGAAGCCTATCGCGACGCGGAGCGGCGCACGCTCGAAGCCATGAAATCCAGCGTGTCGATCGTCTATCAGGCGACGTTTTTCGACGGCCGGTTCATCGGGCACGCCGACTTTCTGCGCCGGGTGGAGACGCCCTCGAAGCTGGGCGGCTGGAGCTACGAAGTTCTCGACACCAAGCTCGCGCTGTCGTCGAAATCATACTTCCTGATTCAGCTTTGCAACTACAGCGAGCATCTCGAACGGCTGCAAGGGCTCATGCCGCGTCAAGGGCACATCGTGCTCGGGGACGGAAGCGAAGAGCACTACCGGCTGCACGACTATTTGGCATACTACCGGCACCTCAAAGCGACGTTCTTAGCGTTCGCCGGCGATCCGACCCGCGCCGCCGCGGCCGATGCGACCCAGTTTCCATTCAAAATCAAACATTGCAGCATCTGTCCGTGGGACGACGCCTGCACGCAGAAACGTGAACGCGACGATCACCTGAGCTTGGTAGCCTGGATGCGCCGCGACCAGATCGCCCGATTCGAGGAAGCGGGAATCGCCAGCGTAAAGGCGCTCGCGAACGCGTCGGCCGAAATGCGGCCCGAAGGCATGAGCGAGGTAACCTTCGGGAAGCTGCGCCGGCAGGCCGGCCTTCAGGTGCGCGGCCGTGAGAGCGGCGAAGCGATCTACGAACTGCTCGAACACGCGCCGCCGATGGGTTTCGCGCTGCTGCCCGAGCCGGCAGCCGGCGACGTCTTCTTCGACATGGAAGGCGACCCGTTGTTCGAACCCGGACACGTGCTCGAATATCTTTTCGGGGGCTGGCTACCCGACGACGACCCGCATTTCCGCGCTTTCTGGGCGCTCGAACGGGCCGAGGAAAAACGCGCTTTCGAGGAGTTCGTCGATTTTATCATCGCTCGCCGCCGCGCGTACCCCGCACTGCACGTGTATCACTACGCGCCCTACGAGAAAGTCGCGCTCCGGCGGCTCGCGCAAGTGTACTGTACGCGCGAGGACGAGGTTGACGTGCTCCTGCGCGGGGAGGTCCTGGTCGATCTCTACGCGGTCGTCCGCCAGACGCTCGCGATCTCGGAAGATGGCTACGGCTTGAAAAAGCTCGAGCGTTTTTATGATTTTGTCCGCGGGACGGACATCAAGAAAGGCGATCAGTCGATCGTCGAGTTCGAGCGCTGGCTGCAGAGCGGCGATCGCAAGATTCTCGACGACATCGAAGCCTACAATCGCGACGACTGCCGCTCCACGTATCTCCTGCGGCAGTGGCTGCTGGCCCGGCGTCTGGAAGCAAACGAAACGCTGGGGCTGGGCCTAGCGTTCCGGCCGGTGAAATCGCCCGACGAACCCTGTCACGCCGAGTTCCAGGCGGCCTGCACCAAGTGCGTGACTCGGCGCAACGACGAGCGCGAGGAGGAGCGCCGCAGCGAGCTGGAGCGGACGCTGCTGCGCGACGTTCTCCCGCCGCAAACCGACGACGAGTACCGCGCGATGTCCGAAGATCGCCGCGCGCGCTACCTGCTGGCCAACCTGCTCGCCTATCACCGGCGCGAAGAGAAGCCTGCCTGGTGGGAGTATTTCGACCGCTGCGAAAACATCGATCGCCTCCAGGAATACGATCGCGAAGCGATCGGCGAACTGAAACTCCGCGAAGACGTCGCGCCGTTCAAGCGCAGCCCCAAAGACCGCAGCCTCGTCTACACGTATGCGTTTCCGGATCAGCACCACAAGCTGGGCGAAAGCGATGCGCCCCACGATCCGCTCACGAAAAAGGCCGGCACGATTGTCAAGATCGACGAAGACGGCGAAGAGAACGTTCTGCAGTTCAAGTGGGGCGGCGACCTCGACAGCGCGCGCGCGGTCATCGCGCTCATCCCCGGGAGTCCGCCGCCAACGGCCGTGCAGCGCAAGGCACTCAAGCGCATTGCCGAATCGTTCGTCGCGGGAAGTCTCGAGAGCGAGCACCCGGCGACGCTCGATCTTCTAACTTCCCGCAATCCGCGCATCGTCTCGACCGGCCGGCCGGCCGGCGTTGCGCTGCAGCCCGAGCACGTAACCGCGGAGTCCGTGTCGGCCGTCGTGCGGGCCCTCGACCGCAGCTACCTCTTCATCCAAGGGCCGCCGGGCAGCGGCAAGACGACCCAAGGCGCCGCGGTCATCTGCGATCTGCTGCAAAGCGGCAAGCGCGTCGGCATCACGAGCACGGGGCACAAAGCCATCCACCACTTGCTGCACAAAGTCGAGGATGGCATGATGGAGCGGGGACGTCCGTTCCGCGGTCTTTACAAGTACACCACGAGTAATGCCGGTTCGAAGTACGAGTCGCGCCTGCCGGTCCCGCTCGTGACCGCTACGAGCGCGAACAAAGATTTCGAGGACCTCGCCTTCGATCTGGCCGCAGGCACGTCGTGGCTGTTCGCATGCGAGGATCTGGTCGATGCGTTCGATTACCTTTTCATCGACGAGGCGGGGCAAGTTTCACTGGCGGATGCGCTTGCGGTGTCGGCGTGTGCGAAAAATGTCGTGCTGCTGGGCGATCCGTCGCAGCTCGCACAAGTCGGCCAAGGGGTTCAACCCGTTCACGCCGGCGATTCGGTCTTGCAGCACCTGCTCGGCAACGCGCCGACGGTTCCCAAGCATCGCGGAGTCTTTCTCGATCGCTCCTATCGCATGCAGCCGGAAATCTGCGCCTTCATTTCCGAAGCGATGTACGAAAGCCGGCTCGAACCCGATCCCGATACCGCCCTGCACGGTGTCACCGTCGCGGGCGCGCGGCGCGCCGGGCTAATGTATTTGCCGATCGAACATATCGGTAACAGCTCCAGCTCGGCCGAAGAAGCCGATCGCATCGTGCGCGAAATCTCCCGGTTGCGGGAGGGCGCCGTCGTCGACTCGTGGCCCCCGCGCTCGCGCGGTATCGCGCGGGAACTCGAGGACCGCGACATCATCGTTGTGACCCCGTACAACGCGCAGCGCCGCCTGATCGCACGCAAACTCAAGGATGCGGGCATCGGCGTCGAAGTCGGCACGGTCGACAAGTTCCAAGGCCGGGAAGCCGCGGTCGTCTTCTACTCGATGGCGACCTCGAGCGGCGAGGACATGCCGCGCAACATGGCCTTTCTCTTCGAAAAGAACCGCTTCAACGTGGCCGTGTCGCGCGCGCGCGCGCTCAGCGTGCTGGTGTGCAGCCCGCGCCTGCTCGATATCGCGTGCCGAACGCCCGAGCAGATGGCCTTGGCCAACCTTCTGTGCGCCTTTGCCGAACGTGCGCACGCGTCAGAGCGACTTTAGCTGTTCGACGGTCCGCCTCAACTCGCGCACGATCGGATCCCGGCGGGCGTCGCGCGGTCCGGTTGCGTAGATGCCGAGGAGCCGGTCGTAATTCCACAGCGTTCCATCCCGGCCGCCGTTGAAGCGAGCCCAAATCTTGCGCCCGATCGCCGCATGGTCGGCGAGCGTCGCTCGCGCATTGTGGAGTTTGTCCGCCGCGCTTACGAGATAGACCGATGCGTCGCGGCTCTCGCGAAGATGGTCGTGATACGCCGACTTTCGCGTTTTCCACGGCGGTTTGGTTTCGGGATCCTCCTCCAACGTGTCGCTGCATGCTTCGACGATTTCGGCTACGCGCTCGCCGAATTGCACCCGAATGTCGTCGAGTCTAGGCCGGCCGCCTCGATCTTCCGGTGCGTCATGCAGAAGAGCCGCGATCGCCTCGTCTTCAGTGCCTCCGTTCTCGAGAACGAGCGCGGCGACGGCGAGCAAATGGCACACGTAGGGAACGTTCGTCTTTTTACGCACCTGCGTCCGGTGTACCCGCGCGGCGTAGTCCAAAGCTTTGTTAAATCGCGGGCTGAGC
>JBDTDR010000133.1:0-2801 GCA_039922955.1 Candidatus Tumulicola sp. | reverse complement strand
GCCCCGGGCAGTCCGAAGTGCGTCGCCGTAAACTCATCGGATACGGCGCCCGTTCTGCAAGCATATGGCGCGCGCGTCGTGCTCTCCGGACCTTCCGGGACCCGCGAAGTGGATATCGCCGACTTTTTTCTCAACGACGGAATGCTGGCGTGGGCCCGCCGTCCGGACGAAATCGTGGCAAAGATCGCCCTGCCGCCGCCCGAACCTGGCGCCCGCAGTGCCTATCGTAAGCTGCGCCTGCGCAACTCGTTCGACTTTCCAATTCTCGGTGTCGCGGCGATGGTGACGATGGATGCTGATGGAATTTGCCGATCGGCGAAGCTGGTGCTGAACGCGGTCGCCTCAAAGCCGCTGGAAATACCTGAAGCTGCGAGCGCTTTGGTGGGCAGCCGGCTCGAGCCCGACGCGATCTCCGCTGCGGCCGACGCCGCGTTTGCCATGGGCCGGCCTCTCGATAACACAAGCGGCTCGATTCCATACCGCAAACGCATGGTTCGCGTGTTCGCGCAGCGCGTGCTGGAAGACATCGCCGGCGCAAACCCCACCTAAAACATACTCATGTAGTAGGCGAGCGCAGCTCGCCCAAAAAAGCAGGGTGAGCTACGCTCACCCTACTACAGAGAATTGAAGACTGTTGTCAGCGGCGGCGGGAAGCACCGACTCGGCGCAGCAATTCGTTATCGTCGAGGTCCGCGGAATCCGGTCCGAGCTTAGGCCGAATCGACGCGGCGACTCGTTGCGCGAGTTGTCGTGCAACTTCAGGCTCGAGCTGCGACCGTCTTTCGAGATAGCGTCGCACCACCGACAACTCTTCGTCGGTGAGAGCGGCGGCGCCGGCAACACCGATGGACGGCGAAGGGTCGAGGTCGCCTTCCAGCCACCGCGCGGGGTTCGACACCTCAAAAGCGCTATCGCGCACGACGATCGTGCCGGCCGCCAAATCGCCGAGTCGTTTGTTGTACGCGGAAACGATCGCGCAGATCGCCGACACCCCGTAGGCGAACAGCGCGACTTCGATCACGCGTATGAGATTGCGGATGACCGACTCGGTGAACCCAATTGGATATCCACCGTCGCGCACCACGCGGATGCCGATAGCGCGCTTCCCCGGCGTCTGGCCGTTCCACAAAGCTTCGAAAGCGATGAAATATCCGAAGAAGATGATGAAGTAAAGAACGATCGCGCCCGCAGTGATGACGGCATCGGCCTGTGACGACTTGAGATGCAGCGAGCTCAAGAAACGATTGATGCCTTGCAGGGTATAGCCCGTGATGATGATCGCGCCGATCGCTAAGATGATCTGGACGATCAGATCGACCGCGACGGCCAGAAAGCGGCTTCCAAGGCCCGCTAATTCGTAATGAAAGGCGATGCTTTCCGGCGTCCGTACCGTGACCGATCTTTCCATCGCCAATCCTTTGTCGGGGGAGGTCCGGACCCGCACCGCCAGAAGCGGCGCACATGACACAACGTTCGTTCGTCGAGAAACGCCGAGACGGGTGGACGCGTCTCGAAGGCCTGCTCTCGGCGATACAGCGCCACGGATTGCGCCGCTTGGAAGCGGAACAAGTCGCGGAACTCGGACGGCTTTACCGGTGGGTGACGTCGGACCTCGCATACGCGGAAGGCCACCGCTTTGACCCTGCGCTGCGAGCCTATCTGAACAGGCTGACCGCGCGTGCTCACGCGTACGTCTACGGTGGAGGGATCGAGCGGGGGCGAGATCGCGTCGTGCGGTTCTTCACCACGGTGTTTCCATGCGAGGTGCGCGCATCTGGCGGATTCATCCTCGCGTGCGCGATGCTCTTCGTCTTGACGGCAGCAGTGGCCTACTGGCTAGTAGTGGTCAAGCCGTCGGACGTCTATGCTTTGCTGCCCGCGCAGCTGATCGAACCGATCCACAAAAGCCTTCACGACAGCAACTTCGCATTCGACCGCGACTACGCAGCGACGATGTCCGCGTTCATCATCGCGAACAACGTCAAAGTTGCGAGCATGTGCTTTGCGGGCGGAATGACGCTCGGGATCTTTACCATTTACGAACTGATTTTAACTGGTTTCATGGTCGGCGGGCTAGGTGCGCTGTTCGCAAATGCCGGATTCGGTTTGGACTATTTCGCGACGATCTTGCCGCACGGTGTCATCGAGCTGACGTCGATCGTCATCGCAAGCGCGGCCGGCATGCTGCTCGCGGCGGGCGTGCTCGCGCCGGGCAGACTGCGGCGCATCGACGCGCTGAAGCGCAACGCGCAGCGCGCGGGCATCCTCATCTCAGGCGTGAGCTCGATGCTTGTCGTAGCGGGACTTATCGAGGGTTTCTATTCACCCCAGCGTTTCCCGCCGGTCGCACGATTAGCGATGGGCGCGGCGACGGCGGTGGCATTGGCGTGGTATTTCGCCTGTGCCGGGCGGCGATCAACGGCGCCGCGCCGAAATGACGGGATGTCTTGGCCGGCCATAAAGGTCGGTCCGACATACGGCGACCTATAAGTCGCCGCTTCGTCGAGTTAGAGAAGGTTGCGTGCTTTCACGTCTATATAGGCATTGATCAGTGACATCGTGGCTTTCGCGGCGGGCACATCGATCACAGCAACCCCACGCTGCGCGAGGATTGCGGCCGCCTTGCGCCGTTCGGCTAGCAGCGTCGCGGCGACACCGGCACGATAGGCGTCGTCGATGGTCTCAGGAACTCCGGCAAGTGCGCGCTCTACGGCTTCATCGTTCATTAGGACGCAGATCACCAAGTGTCGCTGGGTCAAGACGGCGACGTTGGCCAGGACCGTCGCCGACGCGACCGGATC
>JBDTDR010000132.1:0-27324 GCA_039922955.1 Candidatus Tumulicola sp. | reverse complement strand
CCGATCACTCGGCCGGTTTGATCGCCGATGACGGCCGTCGTCGAGCTTTGCCCGCCGTCGATTCCGGCAACCAAAAACGCCGTCACGACGCGCGCGCCAACAGGTCGCATGCGTAGTCGGCGGCCGCGCGCTCGCGCGCTGCGCGCTCGGCGATGACGGCGATCTCGCCGATGCGTTCGCGATGGTGATACAGTTCGTGCGCGATCGCCAGCGTTACGAACTCGCCGAGTTCCGCCGGCGCAAGCCGTTCGGCGACGCGAACGTTGAGGCGAATTTCCGGCCCACGGGGATCGTATTCGGAACGCAATTCGTTCGGTGCCCAGTCGCCCAGATCGGCAAAAACGACCGCCACGCCGTACGAACGCGCGTGTGCGATCGCCGCGTTCACGATGCTCTCCGCAGATCCACGCCGTCCGCAATGAGCTGCGCGCGCAGCTCCGCCGTGTCGACGTCCCCGACTCGCACGCGGCGGGCGCGTGCGAGCGCCGCCGCCGTTCCCGCCGCCTGCCCCAGCGTCATCACGGTGGGCGTGAGCCGGGTTGACGCGAGCGCCTCGTGCGTCGTCGAGATGCAGCGCCCCGCGACCAGCAACTGCTCGCGGTTCGCGGGCACCAAGCACCGGTACGGAATTTCGTAGCTCTCGCCCGGGGCCAACCGGCGCGTGGTCGTTCCGCTTCCCGACGGATTGTGAATGTCGATCGGGTAAGCGCTCCGCGCGATGGCATCTTCGAACTGCCGCGCCTGCAGCACGTCCTGCGCGGTCAGCGTATAACGCCCGACGATGCGCCGCGATTCCCGAATGCCGACCTGCGTGCCGGTTGCGGCCAGACGCGCGTTTTCGAAACCGGGAACGCGCTCGCGGAAAAAATCGAACAGCTGCATCACCTGCAGCCGGGCTTCGACTTCGGCCCGCGTCAGATCGCCGGGATCGAGCGGATCGATGTCGACCACGCGCGTCATGTTGACCGTCACTTCGTCGGGGTACGGCGAGATGAAGAACGACACGACCTCGCGTGGAATGTCGACGGCGCCCTCCCGGCTCGCGCGCTCCCACAACTCGTAGAGTCCGGCGACCGCGGTGAGCGCGGGCGCCTGTCGTTCGTGCGCCTTCAACGACGTGCGCATCTGGTCGGGATGCGCGCGGACGTAGGTCGCAAGCTTCGTCAGATCGACGTGGCTCAGCCGGAACATCAAGGTGGCCGGCTGAACGCGGCCGCGTTCGTCGCCTTGCTGGGTCGGCACGCCGGCCGACGCGGCTACGATGGCATCGGCGGTCGCGTCGATGACGATCCGGCCGCCGTACTCGCGAACCCCGCCCACCGTCGCGAAGCCGGCGCCGCGGACCGAGTCGCCTTCGACGACCGCCGAAAGAACGTAGGCGTGGAGAATCAGCGTCACGCCGGCTTCGCGCATCATCTCGAAGAGCAGCGCCTTGTGCACCTCCGGATCGAACGGCGTGATCGTCGGGACGTAGTCCGACGAATCGTGGATATGTCCGGGCGAGGCGCCCTTGCGCATCAGCCGCTCGACGATTTCTTGCGCGATTCCGCCGACGATTCGCTCTTTGCCCGAATGAAACGTCATCCACGGACCGACCATCGATGCCGTCGCCGTGCCGCCCAAAAACCCATACCGCTCCACCAGGAGCGTCCGAGCTCCGTGCCGGGCCGCCGCAATTGCAGCCGCACATCCGGCGTTGCCGCCGCCGACGACCAGCACGTCGTACTCGTGCATCGTCCAGCGAGTTCGCCCGCATACGGGCCGGGCCATTCTCGACCGCGTCACGCACCCGCGCCTGAGACAAAAGCCGCCGGAAAACCAGGGAGTCGCCCGCCGAGGGCATATTCAGGAGCGCAATGCTGCTATTTCAACGAATAAAGCCCCTCGCGCGGATTCTCGCCGAGGGTAGCGACGAGGGTGGCGAAAACGCGCTCAAACGTTCGCTGGGCCCTTGGGCGCTCACCGCAATGGGTATCGGCGCCATTATCGGCACCGGCATCTTCGTTTTGACCGGCGTGGCGTCGGCAACTCGCGCGGGTCCGTCGTTGACGATTTCATTCGTCGTCGCCGGGTTGGTCAGCGGACTGGCCGCCTTGTGTTACGCGGAAGTCTCGAGCAAGATTCCGATCTCGGGGAGCGCGTACACCTACACGTACGCAACGCTCGGCGAGTTCCTGGCTTGGGTCATCGGTTGGGATTTGGTCTTGGAATATGCCCTGGGTGCCGCCACCGTCAGCATCGGGTGGTCCGGGTACTTTACGAACATCTTGCATCAAGCCGCCGCGGCGCCCGGTTTGGGATGGCTGAACATTCCACCGGAGTGGGCCAACGGGCCGCACTGGGGGCTCGCCGGCCAAGCCGGCGTTTCCGGTCATGCGAACTTGCCGGCGGCCGGCATCATCTTGATTATCACCGCGCTTCTAGCCCGCGGAACCCGCGAATCGGGAGCGGTAAACGGCGTCATCGTCGCGATAAAGCTGCTGATCGTCCTGTTCTTTATCGTCGTCGGTCTCGGGCACATCAACGGCGCCAACTACCACCTTCCGCCGGGCGGCTTGGCCGGCATGGGCGGATACTTTCCCTTCGGCTGGACCGGAATGCTCGGCGGAGCGGCCTTCATCTTCTTCGCCTACATTGGTTTCGACGCCGTATCGACCACCGCCGAAGAAGCCAAGAATCCCGGCAAAGACCTGCCGTTCGGCATAATCGCGAGCCTTGTGGTATGCACGGTCCTCTACATCATCGTCGTGGCGATTCTTAACGGTATGGTGCCGTTTTTCAAACTCAACGTTGCCTTTCCGGTGGCGTTTGCGATGAACTACGTCGGGCTGGCCTGGGCGGGCGTGGTCATTTCCCTGGGTGCGATCGCCGGATTGACGACCGTTTTGCTCGTGATGATGTTCGGGCAAAGCCGCGTCTTCTACGCGATGTCGCGCGACGGGCTGATTCCGCCGTCGTTTACACGCGTTCACAAAACGTGGCGCACGCCGGTCTTCTCGACCGTGTTTTTCGGCATTTGTATCTCCGCCATCGCGGCATTTACGCCGATTGACATCGTCGGCTCGCTCACGAACATGGGCACGCTGGTTGCATTCATTCTCGTGTCGATTGCGGTGCCGATTCTGCGACGACGGCATCCCGAGGTTCGCGGCCAGTTCCAGTTGCCGTTCGGGCCCTACCTCATTCCGGTGCTGTCGGCGCTGACGGCCCTGGGCCTGATCTACTACTTGAAAGTTGGCAATCCGGTCGCGTGGGGCTTCTTTCCGATCGTATGGCTATGGTTCTTAATTTGGCTGGTCGTCGGGCTGGTCATCTACTTCGCCTACGGGCGCCATAAGAGTACGGTAGCGATCGAAGAAGCCGAAGGTTTGGCGGTGCGCCAGCCACCCGTGAACTAAGCAACGCTTACGCGCCGCGAGCCACGGTAAGAACGGCGATGGGTTCTTCAGGATCGCAGCCTTCGACTTCCTCACGCGCGAGTTCGACGGCTTGTTCGCCGCCGAGCAGCCCGTCGAAGGCGGCGATCCGTCCGGCGCGCACGAGGTAAAGCTCGGGCAGCGCTCGGCCGACGTCGCCGAAGCGGGTGGCGCGCTCGATCGCGTCGCGGACCTCCGCTTCGATCCGGCCGGCCGTCGTACGCACCAACACCGCGTCGCGCAACGCCAGGCGCACCACGCCGCGTTCGTCGACGACCCGCAGGTCGCGAACCTCGCGCGGCCGGCGCAGACGCGCCGTAGAGATTTTCGAGCGGCGCTCGTACGCAACCAGCGCCGCCGTCAACTCCATCCGTTCGAGTTCGTCCGGATCGCTGCGCAGCGAGCGCGCGGCAGCAGCGCGCCGGCCGGCCTCGTCGCACACGGCACCGGCGACCGCGTCGACCAGGGCGGTTGCTCCCGAAGCGGTCGCACGCACGCGGTTGCGCTGCGCGTCGATTTCCACCGTCACCTCCACGCGATCCGGCGCGGCGCCCGAGGCCACCACACGATCGGTCGCCTCACGCCGAATTCGGGCGATGTCGTGGGGCGTCGGCGCCACGATCGTGCGCTCGACGACGTCGCGCACGAGCGCCAGCGCGACGCCGATCGGCGCGATCACTTCCGCGTCGCGCGCAGTTCGGAAAGGCAGGTGCATCGCGCGGGCCGCATACGGCACGAGCGCTCCGGCTCCGCCGCCGCCGCCGACGATCGCGATCTGCGCCGGATCGAGATCGTAGTCGGCGATCAGTTCCTCGATGGCCGCACGCAGTTTTTGCGTCGCGATGTCGAGCATCGATTGCGCGAGCGTCTCCGGGTCACCGCCGATATGCCGCGCGAGTATCGCGAACGCGCGCCGCGCGGACCCGGCGTTTCCGCGAGCAAATGCACCTTCCGGAACGACCCCGAGCAAATTTGCCGCGCAGCTCGTAGTGAGCGCGATGCGCGTCCCGTCCGGCGCCGCTAAGACCGCGTAATCGGCCGGATCCCGTTTCGACGGCGCCATCGTTTCGACGCGCGCACCGTCAAGCAGAGCCTCGTCCGCGATGAAACAGGCGTAAACGCAGCCGGCGATGTGCGCGCTGCGGGGGCCGACGTCGACGATTCCGCCCACGCCGATGCGCGCCATGCTTCCGCCGGCGATGCCGAGCGTGCGCACGTCGAGGGTTTGCAGCATCGTGCGGTGACCGCCGATGCGAGCCGGGCGCATTTGCGGCCGCCCGCCCCGAATCGCCGAGCAGTCCGAGCTGGTGCCGCCGACCTCGACGAAAATGCCGTCGGTGAGGTTCTCGTAGAGCAATGCGCCGGCGATCCCGGCGGCCGGACCGGAAAGCAGCGTGAGAATCGGACGCCGCTCGATCTCGCGCACGTCCATGACCCCGCCGTCGCTGCGCATGATCATCAGCGGCGCCGGGATGGCCGCCCGTTCCACGGCCGCCGCGGTCATGCGCGACGTGCGCACCATCCGCGGGAGCACGGCGGCATTGAGCGCTGCCGTCCGCGTGCGCGCGCGCAGCCCGTACATCGAGCTGACGTCGTGGCCGCTGGTCGCGTCCACGCCGCGTTCGCGAGCGTAGGCGGCCGCGAACGATTCCGCGTCGGGACGATCGACGCCGAACGCTTCGCTGGCCGCGATCGCTCGCGCGCCCGACGCGATCAACCGATCGATGGCGGTGCGAATGCCGCGCTCGTCGTTGGATCGAGCGAACTGGAATTCGGGAGCGAGCGCGGAACCCGGACCGAGCGTCACGGTTCCGAAGCGTAGCTGACGCCGCGCGAACCAACCCGATCCGCGCACCAGCCCGATCACGCCGACCTCCGCCACGTCGCCTTCTAAGAGCGCGTTGGTCGCCTGCGTCGTCGAGTGGGCGATAAAGGCGACGTCGCCGGCCGCCACGCCCGAATCGCGCAGGATCCGCTCGATGCCGGCGACGATTCCGGCGGCAACGCCGGCAGGAGCATCGTGGGTCGTCGGGACCTTGACGCGCGCGACCAGCTCGCGCGTTGCGGCATCGATCGCCACCACGTCGGTGAACGTACCGCCGACGTCGATGCCGAGGCGAAGCCGTGCGCGCGTCACGCGAAGTCGGCGACGAGCGCGAACGTCACCATCGTCAAATCGACGACGCCGCCTCGCGCGCAGCTTTCAAATGCGGCCGTCAGATCGCGCTGCAGCGCGAGTAGCGCAGGCCCGGAATTCGGCAGGTACGACGCCGATGCGGCGCGACCGAGCACGCCGTCGAGGCCGAGCGTTTGCTTGGACGCAAACGCCGCCTGCGTAACGCGGGCGTTCGGAAAGCGCGCGAACGTTGCCAGCGCGTACGCGCGCAGCGCCTCGGTATCGTCGCGGGCATACGCACGCACAAGATTGCCGTACGCTTTCGTAAAAGCGTCGCGCTCGTCGCGTTCGTATTGAAGAATCGCCGCGCGACGCCGAGCGATGCGCGCAAACTCGCTCATCGCGAGCGGCGTCGCAAACCAATGGAACGCCTGGCATACCACGACCGCGTCGACGCTGCCGCCCGCCAACCCGGTATGCTCGGCGGTACCGTCGCGCCACGCCACTCGCGGATGAGCTGCGGCGGCCTCGCGCATCGCGGCGTTCGGCTCGACGGCGATGACGCGCGCGCCTCGTTCGGCAAAGAGCCGCGACGAGATTCCCGTTCCGGCTCCGACGTCGGCGATTTCGAGCGCGCACGGATCCCCCAAACCGGCGAGCACCGCATCGACCGCTTCGGGGGGATACGACGGACGGTACGCGGCGTAAGCTCGTGCGCGGTTCCCGAAGCGCTCCGTCGATCGCGTCGCGTCACCCTCCACGAGCCGCTCCCGCGCCATCGAAGTTCGGCGAACCGATCTCTTCTTCACCTTCGACCACCGCCGCTTCGATATCCGTCACTCTACGGCCGCCCTTCCAGCACGAACGGCTCGCCGAGCCGAACGTCTAGCACCTGGCCGGCGCGCTCGACTTCGAACGTGTGCGGTTTGCCGTCGTAGGCACGAAGCTGCGTTTGAAAGGTGCCGTATTCCCACCAAAACTTCCCGTCGAGCTTGTCGATGACGTCCCCCGAGCGGAGGCCGGCAGCGTACGCCGGGCCGCCGGCCCGTACGTAGGCTCGCATGTTGCCGTCGACCGTTTTGAACATCGCATAAAAATAGGTCGGTTTATCCTCGGGAGTCGCGGCTAGGCCGCGCCCGAAAAGGTTGGCGCTGCGAACCGGCTGGGCTTCGGCCCAGGCGCGTAAGCGGCTCACGCCGGCCAGCGCCCGTGCGCGCGCGTCGGCTTCCGCCGGCGGCCGCGGGGAAACGCCGTGATCGTGCCACTCGCCCACGATCCAGCCGCCGCAATCCTCGAGGCGAAGGCCGACGTCGAAATCCACGCCTTCGATCAACGCGAAACTCGAGGTGGTAACGTACAGGTAGGCGGCGTACGCCTTCTGCGAGCAATCGCCGGCGTTGGGATCGTCGCGCGACGTGAATGCGCGCCAGCCGCCGGCGCCGCCGTTGAGCGCCGCAATCGCCGCGCCGGCCGCCGCGCGTCCGAGCGGCGTCGAGTCGTCGCCGACGGCGATGCGGTCGCGAGATTGCGGCGGCGCGTAGAGTCCGGCAGCGGGGAAGGCATCGGCCCGCGCGGACGGTATCGCCGCGCCGAAAGCGCGCAGCCCGAAGAGTGCGGGTGAGGCGAGCACGACCGCGAGGGTCGCGACAATCGCGACGCCGGTTTGGAACGGCAGGGTACGTTTCGTGATCGTGTCGATCGGAACGCCGGTGAAGTTCGCGACCCACACGTTCGCGGTGTTGGTCGGATCGCAGACGTTCTGTACCTGAACGACCGCCATGATGGCCGCGACCAGAACGACCGGCGGGATCGCGTGGGACGCGAGCAGCACGGTGAAGACCGCAATGCCCACGCCGAACGGATTGAGCGGGCCGCGGTAGAGCACCAACGGGCTTGCCAAGCCGAACACGGCCACGTACGCGATCGGGTTACGGATCCAGCCGCCGGTCGCAAGCGGCGCAAGCGCCGCCGCAAACTGGGGCTGCTTGGTCGCAATCAATAGCATGCCGATGCCCATGAACAACAGCACGGCCGGCGCCACGTCCTCGACCCCGCGAATCGCCGCCGCCACCAGCGTCTGTACGGCGTCGCGCGGTCGCGTCACCAGCACGCCGAAGAGCGCCGCGATGACGAATGCCGGCGCCGCCTCGACGTGCAGCGCATAATAAAGAACCAACGGCAGAATCGGTGTCAGCAGCGCGATGGCCGGCACGCCGGCGCCGCCCGCATCTTCGCGCTTGGTTTCGGCGGCCCAGGTTGCGTAGCCGCGGTTGCGCCGAAAAGCGATCGCCGCATAGACCACCAGCGCGACGGCATCCACGATCGCAAGCACGACGCCGAAGCGCACGAGCTGCTCGGGCACGACGCCGAAGTACTTGGTATAGAACGTCCAGTTCGCAATGTTAAAGATGAAGCCCAAGGCGAACGCCATCAGGAACAGCGTGGCGGCGATGGTGCGCGGGACGCCGGTCGTCATCATGATCGGCAGGACGATCGATCCAACCATGATGATCGCGCCCAGCCCCGAGAGCGACGTGAAGAGCAGCGCGACGATGGCGCACAAGCCCATCGCCAGCACGAACGGCTGCTCGCCGCCGTACTCGGCGGCCAGATTCACCATCGAACGAGCGATGCCCGTATCCAGCGTAACCCGTCCGAGCAGCGCGCCGAAGACGACCGCGACGTAAACGGGTGCGAGCGCAACCGCCCCGCCCGCCACGATCGTTCCGAGCTGCGAAACCCCAACGCCGGCGGCCAGCGACATCGCGATGGCCATCAGCGGCACCGCGACGAGCGCCGGCAGCCAACGCAGATACATCATCGCCGCGAAAGCGGCGAAAACCAAGAGGATCAGGGCCGCGGTCACGGGGCCAGCACGGAACTCAGTGGCGGCAGCGTCTTGGAGCGAACGTAGCCGTCGTAGGTTTCCCGGTAGAACGCGTCGGCATACCCAATCGCGCGTCCGGCCGCGAGATGGTAGCGCTCGAGATTACCGCGCAGATGCCCTTCGCGGCTCTCGTATCGCCAGGCTCGGGCGTAGAGCGGTGCGAGGTCTTCGTAGGCGTCGCGCAGCTCCCACATCCAGTACCGGCACCAGTACAAATCGCGCAGCGCCGGACCGTTCGCGTCGCTCGAGTGCGCGACCGCGTCGGCGTACATGTCGCGCACTTCTACGGCAATTTGAAACTTCCGCGCGAGTACGTCGTACCGCCGAGCCGCCAAAAACATCACGAACGCAGCGTTGGCGTGCAACGGCGGATGCGCGAAATACAAGTGGCGTTCGACCGTTTCGGCATCCAAACGCACCTGCCGCAAATCCACCTTCGTCATTCGGGCGCCGGCGGCCGCATCGAACGCGTCGCTCCAAAAGAGCGCATCGGTTCGATCGTACGGCGCCGCCTCGAGAGCCCGCAGGTCGCCGGCCAGGCTCGCCACGTCGGCACTATACCGCGGATCGTCGACGCCGAAAAACGCGCTCGGAAAATCTGCTGCGAACGCCTTCGGGTCGAGATCGCCGCTTTGCCACGCCGCCGCCGCGGCGTAGAGCACCGGGTACCAGGTCGCTTCGTAGAGCGTTTCGCCGTCGTCGTGCCACACCGTCTGGAAGAGGCCGAGCACGTGCGCGCGCTTGCCCTCGTTGATAAAGCGCCGTTCGTTGGACAGCGCGGTATCGACGGCCGGAAAAATCTCGTCCCAGTTGCTCGCGCCGGGCGCGACCATCTGATCGAAGCCGCCGCGTGCGATTCGATCGATGTACGGCGCGTACGTGGCGTCGGTCCCGTAGTGATAGTTGACGATCGCGGCGGTGCGCGGGATCAACGCCATGATGCCGGGGTCTTTTTCGACGGCATCGTCCCACAGCATCAAACGCGCCCCCGAGGGCGCGATCAGCCGGTTCATCGCAACGACGTGGTCGGCGAAGGCCTGCGAGAGGCCGCGCCGCTCGACGTAGGCGTGGGTGCGCCCTAAGCCGAGCGTCGCGGTTTCGTCGGAACCGATGTGGAAGAACGGCGGATGCGGTACGGCGGCCAACTCCTGCGAGATTACCCGGCTCAGATACTCGCTTGCGAGCGGCATGTTCGGCGCGAGCAAGAACCCGTGCGGCAGTTCCGCCGCGGAAGCATACGTTTCGAGGCGGAGCGTGTCGTGCATGTGTGCGAACGTCTGCTGCTCGGGAATCAACGCAACGTGAAAGCGCGTCGCATATGCCGCCAGCGCGCGCAGCTGCGCCGGCGTGATGCCGTCGAGCGGCGCGGGCAACGGATCGGTCGGGCTGACGAAGACGTGTTCCATGTACGGCGAGTAGCCGTTCATCTTGAATGCCGCAATCGTTCGAATCCGCTCTTCGAAGTAGCGCATCGTCGGAAGCGGTCCGCGCGAGACGTCGTCGGAAAGAATTCGCCAGGATAAGGCCGGGCGGTCTTCGATGCGCACGCACGGAACCGACCAGCCGCCGGCCGCCGATCGATTCGGCAACTGAGCCAACGTCATCGCGCCGTAGAACGCGCCGGCCGCGTCCGAGCTTTCGATCAGTGCGCGGCCATCGCGAACGGTCAGACGGTAGGCCTGCGCCCCGAGCGCCGGATCGCCGCGCGTCGTTATCGCGGCAGCCGTTTTCGAGTTCACCGCGCGCAGCCGTCCGATTCCAAGCGCGCCCCAGCGTTCGTCGATTTCGGCGCGCGCGCCGGGGTCGAAGCCGGGCGGGATCGAGCGCAGCGCGACCGCCCGGACCTCACACGGCAGCGTTTCGACGTGAGCCGGACGCGGGATGAGGCGCGGCGCCTCCGAGGCGGCCGCCCGCAGCGGGACAAGCACGGCCAGGACCGCGACGATGCAGGTTCGTCCGCCAGGGTTCACCGTTTTGCGCGTTAGTCGTTTCGCGAGGGCCTTCCCGCCAGGTCCCGGCCGCGAGTTCGCGTAAGGCTTGGACGATGGATCGCCCACGCGTCCTCGCGGCCGTCGCGGTCGCCGCCATGGCGCTTGCCGCCGTGGCGCCGACGCTTGCCGACGACAAGCAGCTACAGAGCCAAAAGGGCAGCGTGTCGTATCAGGTGCCCAATGGGAAACCGGTGCCGCTGGGCGTCAACGCGACGATCGGCATCGCGGACCGTGACTTTGCCATCACGGGCGGCGAGTCTTTAGCCCAAGTCCTTCTGCCGGACAGTTCGCGCGTTCTCGTCGGCTCGGATACCAAAGTACAGCTCGCATTTTTCAACGCGGCGCAGATCGCCACGGCCAGGTTCGTGATGTACGGCGGGCGCGTGCGCTTTTCGGTGCGGCATCCGCAAGGCGCCAAGGCAAACTACACGTTCCGGACCGCAACGGGAAGCGTCGGGGTCCGCGGCACCCAAGGAGACATCGAGTACGACGCCGACGGCTCGTTGCGCGTGAACGTCTACGAACTCTGCGACGCCGGCGCTCCGGTCGAAGTGACGACCAAGGGCGGAGCAAAATACGCCGTTGCGGCGGGACAGTCGCTCTCCGCGCAGGCGGTAAACGGCGTCATTCAAACCCAGGTCGGGCCGCTCACGCAGGCGCTAATCGATCGGTTCACGCCCGATTTCGGCATCCCGACGAGCTGGGACGCCGCCAAAGGTGAGGTCATCGGCTACGCATCGGGCGCGGTCAACGGCGTCACCGGTGGATACGGCAGCGAAGTCATCTCGGACGTCGCGAGCCTCTTCAAGAAGAAAGCCACGCCGACTCCGGCCCCGACCCCCGCGACCTGCAGCTAATGGTTACGGCGCGAACGCGACCGCGCCGCTCATCGTCGCGTCGCGCCGGTCGAGCGCTTCACCAACCTCGTTGAAAAACGCGGGTAGTTCTGCGGGCTCGGACGGGGCGCGATCGGCGACTTCGACGGCAAAAGCGTCGGCCGCAGCCATCGCATCGTAATCCGATTTCGTGCGGGCGGCGTCCTCGTAGATTTTGTAGGCGGCCTGGTTGGTGAACCCGACTCGGAGCAGCAGGTCGCCGAGGCGCTGGCCCAGTGCCGCATCGAGCGGCCCCAAACGTTCTTCGAGTCCGGCGACGGCCTCGCCGAGATACGAGCGAACGAGTTCGTCCGAGCGCCGGCGGCTGTCGTCCTCGCCATAACCCGGAAAATCGGCGATCTTGCTCTTCAAGAACTCTAACGGTTCCATCCGGCTGGCTACGACGTCTGCCGCCGGGGGGCCTGGAAAAGAATCCACCGCGCCTCGGCCGACGTTTAGTGGAGACGGATTGGCCGGGGGCGCGGCCGCTTCGAAGCGAAGCCTAGGGAGGTGACCCACGACGCCGACATGTTGATGGCACAGGTACGAGAGCGGGATGCGGACGCGTTCGAATCGCTCTACGATATGCATCATCGCCTCGTGTACGGGGTCGCTTTGCGTATGCTCGCCGAAAGCAGCGCGGCCGAAGACGTGACGCAAACGGTCTTTCTTAAAGTGTGGAACTCTCCTGAACTCTATCGCGGCGGTAACTTTGCGGCATGGATCGTACGCGTTACACGCAATCGCGCGCTCGACGTGCTGCGCGGTCGTGCCGCACGCAACGAGATCGAGCTTCCCGAAGGCTTGCCCGAGGGTGAAGCCATGGAAGAAACCGCCTTCGCGCGCATCGATGCGGAACGCGTCCGCAACGCGCTCGCCGCTCTTCCGGCCGAACAACGCGAACCGATCGAACTCGGATTTTTTGGCGGCATCACCCACGCAGAGATCGCGCGCCGCTCGGGTACGCCGTTGGGCACGGTCAAAACGCGAATCCGGTCGGGTTTGCGAAAATTGCGAACGGCACTCGACGAGACGGTCACGGCATGAACGAACGTAGCGATCCGCACGACATGCTCGACGACGTTGCCGTCTACGCGCTCGGGGCGCTTTCCCCCGGGGACGTTCGCCGCGTGCGCGCGCACATTGCGTCGTGTACTCTGTGTGCGGAAGAATACGCGAGCCTCAGACCAGCCGCGACCGCGATCGGGCTTTCGGCCGAAACGATCGGCGACGCTCGCGCTTGCCCGAGCACGCTGCTCAAACCCCGGATCATGGCAATGGTTCGCTCGGGAAAGACGCACCCGGCGCGGGCGGTCACGCTCCTGCCGCGCCGGTCGGCCGCAGCACGCGGCACCATCTGGCCGGCCTATCTGGTCGCGGCGGCTTGCATCGCGATCGCGATCGTCTCCTCGATGTGGAATGTCGCGCTGACGGGCCAACTCAAACAAACGCAGCAGGAGCTGGCGCGCGCGACCCAGCGCTCGAGCTCGTTAGCGGATACCCTTACCGACGAGCGGAGCACGCTCTCCGACCTGCTCGGCGCCGACGCAAAGCACTACGTGCAGGGCAACGCCGACGTGGTGACGCGCGGCAGCCGCGCGTACATTGCGATGCACGACCTTGCCGAACCGCCGCGCGGAAAGGTGTATCAGGCGTGGACCCTGCCGAAAGGCTCGAAGAAAATGGTGCCGTCCTTGACGTTCGAGCCGGACGCGCACGGCGACGCCGTGATCGCCCTTCCGTCCGACGCTCGAGCGACCGCCGTAATTGCCGTAAGCCTCGAGCCCGAAGGCGGCAGCAAACAGCCGACGACCAAACCGATTCTCGTCGTTCCGCTAACGTAGGGACGCCCGTCAGCCGCATGCTCGTCGAGCGCATCTCGCCCCCGATGGAGCGCGCCGTGCTGAATTACCTCTCGCAGGCGCCGTACGACAACGTCTTCATCACGTATCTCGTCCTTTTCGATCGTGCGCCGGCGACGCGTACCCTGATCTTCGTTGCGACCGACGGCGATCGCGTACGCGGCATTGCATATTTTGGTCGGCAAATCGTGTTAGCGTCGGATGCCGAAGCGCTCGGCGCGTTTGCAGAACGCGCTAAACGTCACCACGGCGAGCGCATGATCGTCGGACCGCGCGCGACCGTAAAAGCGTTCTGGGACCTGGTTCGAGACCGGCACGTTCGCCCGCGCCTCGTTCGCGAACGCCAGCTCGTGATGGCAATCGATCGCGATCGCCTTCACCCTTACCAGCGCGCCGTCGCCGTACGCCGCGCTCGCCCGGATGAATGGACGGCAGTTGCCGACAGTTCGGCACAGATGATCGAACACGAACTTGCGTACGACCCGCGCCGCTCTTCACCCGATTTCATCCCGAACCTTCGTCACATGATCGACCGGGGTGACTGGTGGGTCGGCGAGTCGGGTGGCCGGCTGTGCTTCTTCTGCAGCGTCGGCCCTTGGTGCCGGCAGACGGCGCAACTGCAAGGCGTGTGGACGCCGCCCGACCTTCGCGGTAAGGGGTTTGCGACCGCATCGCTGGCAGCCATTTGCGACGAGTTGCTCGACGCGTCGTCGCCAACGCTTTCACTCTACGTGAACGACTTCAACACCGCAGCAATAGCGCTTTATCGCCGCGTCGGCTTCGATCACGTCTCCGATTTTCAAACGATAATTTTTTAGCCCTTAGAGTTTTCGTTCGATCGATCCGACGCCGCTTTCGACGGCGGATGCGCCGCGTCGAACCAGGTTCACTATCCAATGAATCGTGGCGTAAACCCCGATCAGCGCGAAGATGAAAACGATCACGAAAAACCAGGCGGCCGTGGCGGCTAGGTGAACGAGCGATTGTTCCATCGGGTCGTCTTGGCTACGGTCCGACCCGCGCCCTGTGCGGGCGCTCCGAGACGCCTACCAGCGCTTGCGCCAGCGCGTTGGCCATGCGGGCGACGATGGCGTAGATCGAGAGCTGCGGATTGACGCCCAAGCTCGTCGGAAAGATGGAGCCGTCGAACACGTACAGATTGCCCAAAACGTGATGACGTCCGTTCCCGCCGACCACCGACGTGCGGCCGTCGGTTCCCATGGCGCAGCCGCCCATCACGTGCGCACTCACGACACGGGTGAGCAGAATTTCCATCGGAAGCGCGGCGATCGCTTCGCGCGCCTCGTTCCAAGACGCATACGGCCGCGCCGACTCGTGCACCGGCAGCACCGTGTTGGCGCCGGCGGCAAACTGGATCTCGGCCATCGTCAAGAACGCGCGGCGCATACCGTCCCATACGTACTCCGTAATCGGATAACGCAAGGCCGGTGCGCGATCGTGCTTGAGTTCGACCGAGCCGCCTTGACTCTGGTCGTGGAATCCGTCCCGCATGAGTGCGATGATCACCTGCGTGTGCGGAAGATCCGCCATGAGGCGCGCTCCGGTCGCGCCGAAACCCGGCATCGTCACCGACATTAGCAACGGATGGACCGGCGGCACCTCAAGCTTGAATCCGACCGGACCGTCGAGCGCCTGCGTGGACAAAAAGTGATCGGAATAGACCGACTGCGGCGCGCCGGCGAAGGCGTTGACGACTTCCGGCATCTCGGCCGCGGTCAGCACGACCGGATGAAGAAAGGTTCGCGTGCCGAGGCGGCGATGGGGATTGGGAACGCGGCTGCGCAGCAACAGCGCGGGCGTGCCGATTCCCCCGGCAGCGGCCACGTACGCCTTCGCGGTGACCGTAACCGCGCGCCCGGAGTTCGCCTGGTCGCCGGCGTCCAACGCACTGCAAACTAAACCCGACACGTTGTCGCCCCGCAGCGAGAAGCGTTCGGCGCGTGCGTGGTGTACGAGCACGGCGCCGCGGTCGAGTGCCGCCGGAATCGTCGTGACCAACATCGACTGTTTCGCATTGGTCGGGCAGCCCAGCCCGCAATACCCAAGATTCGCGCAGCCCTTGACGTTGCGCGGAACCACCGCCGTCGGAATGCCGAGTTTGGCCGCACCGCGCCTGAGAACCGCGTTGTTCTCGTTTGGAGGAAGCGCCCAGGCAAGAATGTCGAGCCGGCGTTCCATCCGTTCGAACCACGGCCCGAGCAGTTCCGGCGTGAATTCGGCCAGGCCGTACCGGTCGCGCCAATGTGCGAGGGTAGCCACGGGCGTTCGAAAACTGCTCGTCCAGTTGACCGTTGTAGATCCGCCGACGGCGCGTCCTTGCAGGATCGTGATCGCTTTGTCTTCCGTCTGCCGCGCGGCCGACTCTTGATAGAGCTGCGGATACGCTTCGCGCTCGAGCATGTGAAAGTCGCTCGAGCTACGCAGCGGGCCCTCCTCGATCATCACGACGCGCAGACCGGCGGCGCTGAGAATTTCGGCGGCGGTGCCGCCGCCCGCGCCGGTTCCAACGATCGCGACGTCGGCTTCCAGGTGCAGATCGCGCTCGAGCTTGGATGCGTCGTGCACGGCCCAGCCGCGTTTCAGGCCGGCGACGATCGGGTCGGCACTCG
Source organism: Candidatus Tumulicola sp. (assembly GCA_039922955.1). Taxonomy (GTDB): domain Bacteria; phylum Vulcanimicrobiota; class Vulcanimicrobiia; order Vulcanimicrobiales; family Vulcanimicrobiaceae; genus Tumulicola. Next base: position 11,547 of record JBDTDR010000132.1, on the reverse strand, counting down.
TCATTCCGAAACTGCCGGCGGTCCGGGATACCCGATCCGCGCCCACGAGCTGGGATTTCCGTACCACGCCGCCATCACGAGTTGATGCAGCGCTTGATATCCGCTTCGGAAGAGCGCGACGCCGCTAAAACGCCAGTGGGTGAGAAAATCCGCCACGTCGCGCGGGCTCGCATCCCCCCACGAACTCCAGATGCCGGCCGCGAACCCGCGCGTCGGCGCAAACTCCAGCAGGCCGAAGAGCTGATGCACCTCCGCCCTAACCGCGGGCGGCAAACCGGAGACCGCAACGTCAACCCCGCGAACCGTTCTCACCAGCGCCGCGGCGTAGGCGGCGGGATCGGCCGGCAGGCTGCCGGCCAACAGCGCGCTCGCGACCGCCGCGAGCAGCTCTCGATCTCCGCCGGCGAGCGCGCGATAGGCGTAACGCGGATCGTCGAACGGCGGCCGGGCGGGCGTCGTCGATCGCGCGCAATTCGCGAGCGCCAGCAGCGCAACGCCGGCTGCGCCGGTCTGGACGAGCTCGCGTCGCGTAATCGGAGGCATGCTGGGCGCTTTTCGTCGCGCGCGTCGCGTTTGCTAGTGGAGGTCAAGGGTGCGCGGCGAAAGCGTTGCCGGTGGAGCGGATCGAGAAGGTCTCGGGGAGCTGGATCGTGGCCGCGACGGTGCTCGGCTCGAGCCTGGTCTTTATCGACGGTACCGTCGTTTCGATCGCGCTTCCGATCATCCAGACCGGATTCCGTGCGACCACGTTCGACGCGCAATGGGTTATCGAGGGCTACACGCTCGTGCTCGGCGCGCTCATGCTGCTGTGCGGCGCGCTCGGCGACCGGTACGGGCGAAAGCGGCTGTTCGTCGCCGGCGTGGCGGTCTTCGCGGTCGGATCGATTCTTTGCGGCATCGCTCCCTCGATGCCCGCGCTGATCGCCGCCCGCGTATTGCAGGGCGCCGGCGGCACGATGCTGGCTCCGGCGAGCCTGGCGCTGCTCGGGGCGTCGTTCGAAGGCCCGGCTCGCGGCCGCGCAATCGGTACCTGGTCGGGTCTGACGGCCGTCGCGGGCGCGATCGGTCCGGTCGCCGGCGGCACGATCGTCGATCATCTGGGCTGGCGCTGGATTTTCTTCATCAACATCCCGATCGCGATTGCGGTGGTCGCGATCGCGCTGCGCCACATGCGCGAGAGCCGCGACGAGTCGGCGCGCGGACCGATCGACCTTTTGGGCTCGCTGCTGATCACCTTGGGTCTGGGCGCAATCGTCTACGCATTCGTCGTCAGCGGGCTCGAAGGCTGGAATCCGCGCACCGCCGGTGCGCTGGCGTTCGGAGTGCTAGCCCTCGGCGGCTTCGTCGCGCTCGAACGCCGGATTGCCAATCCGATCCTTCCGTTCGCTCTTTTCGCCAATCGCGTTTTCAGCGGGATCAACATCATCACGTTCTTGCTCTACGGCGCGCTGTCGGGTCTCTTCTTCTTTCTGCCGTTTGTCATGATCCAGGTAAACGGCTATAGCGCGACGGTAACCGGGTTTGCGATGTTGCCGTTCCTCGCGCTGCTCGTACTCCTATCGCGATACTCGGGCGGCCTCGTCTATCGCCTCGGCCGGCGCGCGATGCTGGTCACGGGCCCAGTCGTGACCGCACTTGGATTCGCCGCGTTTGCCGTGCTGCCGGATCTCCACTATTGGAGCGGCGTCTTCCCGAGCGTGGTCCTGATCGGCATCGGCATGGGCTTCACGGTCGCCCCGCTCACGACCACGCTGATCGATTCGGTGCCCGAGCACAACGTCGGCCTCGCTTCGGGAATCAACAATGCCGTGTCGCGGATCGCCGGGCTGCTGGCGATCGCCGTTCTCGGCGCCGGGCTGACCGCCGCTTTCGGCGCGCGGCTGGACGCGCGGATGGACCGCGCTCGGCTTTCGGCGACGCAGCGCGCCGACGTCAACGCGCAGCGCAGCGCGATGGCCGGCGCGCAGTTGCACGATCCGCAGGAGCAAATCGTCGTTCGAGCCGCGTATCTCGACGGGTTTCGCGTCGTCGCCTTTGCCTGCGCGCTGTTGACCGCGGCATCGGCGCTCGCCGCGGCGGCGACCCTCGGCGGCGCTACCGCCAAACCCCGGTAATGGATGCCGCGCGACAGTCCTGCGCGATGCACGGCAGTCCGAAGATCCGTTCGATCGTACGAAGCACGCCGTAGTGATCGATCGTCTGCGCCGAGCCGGCGCCCGGGCGAATCATCGGGCCGGCCAGAAACGTCGGTATGCGATTGGTTGCGTCGATATCCGGCTCGGCTTCGTCCCACGTCACGATTAGCAGGCCGTCGTTCTTCGCATTCCACGCAATAATCGGCGGCAAGTTTTTTGACAGCCACGTATCGCCGACGCGCGTCGGACAGTCGTGCATGTCGTTGCACATGTTCGGAACGATCCACATCACCGACGGCACGGCGGCCGGAAGCCCGCGATACACTCGATTGCTCGAAATGGGGACGTTGCTGAAGTCGGCCCAGGGGTTATGTTTGCGAGCGTAAGCGATCGTCCAGCAGCCGCGGTAGCCGTCGTACGGCATCGATTCCGAATACCCGGCAAACGTTTTTCCGGCGGCGATGAGTTCCGAGGCGAGATTGGCCGAAGCGTACGAGACCGGGCAGCGGTCGCTGGTCAGGCCCTGCGTCGAGCCGGAGAACAGCGCGAGATAGTTGGGCTCGCTCGGATGAGTCACCGCGTGGCTGTTCGCGAGCAGCACGCCCTGCGAGAGGAGCGTGCCGTTAAAATACGGAGCTTGCGCGTTTCCGACGACCCGCTCGTTATCGCGATTTTCCATGACGACGATCGTCACGTGTAACGCATGCGGGGCGACCGGTGTAGCCGGCGCCGCGGCGACGAGCGATAACGCCAGCGCCGCGAAAGTTACTGCGCGGGTCATCGCAGGCTTAGCGGGCGGTAGCGAATGCGGTGCGGGGCGGCCGCTTCCTCACCCAGACGCGCCTTCTTGTCCGCCTCGTACTCCTGGTAGTTGCCTTCGAAAAACTGGACCCGCGAATCGCTTTCGAATGCCAGGATGTGCGTGGCGATGCGGTCGAGGAACCAGCGGTCGTGGCTTACGACCAAAACGGTTCCGGCGAATTCGCTTAGCGCATCTTCGAGCGCGCGCATCGTCTCGACGTCGAGATCGTTCGACGGCTCGTCGAGCAGCAGCACGTTGGCGCCGCTCAGGAGCGTCTTGGCCAGATGCAGGCGGCCGCGTTCGCCGCCCGATAGGGTACCGACGATTTTCTGCTGATCGCCGCCCTTGAAATTGAACCGACCCAAATACGCGCGCGACGGCATTTGGAATTTCCCTACGGTAACCAGATCAAGCCCGCCGCTGACGTCGTCGAACACGGTCTTTTGGTCGTCCAGCGACTCGCGGGTCTGCTCGACGATCCCGAGCTTCACCGTAGGACCGACGTGAATCTCGCCGGCATCGGGTTGCTCCTTGCCCGCAATCATACGGAAGAGCGTCGTTTTGCCCGCGCCGTTGGGGCCGATGATGCCGACGATCGCACCCGCCGGGACGCGAAACGTTACGTCTTCCATCAACAGCCGGTCGCCGTAGGCTTTGCTCACCCCGGCGAACTCGATCACTTGGTCGCCGAGCCGCTCGGCGACCGGAATGAAGATCTCCTGCGTTTCGTTGCGGCGCTGGTATTCGTAGCCGGCCAGCTCCTCGAAACGCGTGATCCGGCTCTTATTTTTTGACCGGCGGCCTTTGACGCCCGAGCGCACCCACTCGAGTTCGCGTTTGAGCGCTTTCCGGCGCGCCGACTCGGTCGCGTCTTCTTGGGCGAGCCGCGCCTCTTTCTGCTCGAGCCACGAACTGTAGTTGCCCTTCCACGGAATGCCGCGGCCGCGATCCAACTCCAGAATCCATTCCGCCGCGTTGTCCAGGAAATACCGGTCGTGCGTTACCGCGACCACCGTCCCCGGAAACCGCGCGAGAAACTGTTCCAGCCACTCGACGCTTTCGGCATCGAGATGGTTGGTTGGCTCGTCGAGCAGCAACATATCGGGTTTCGAAAGCAGCAGCCGGCACAGCGCGACGCGGCGCTTCTCGCCGCCCGACAGCGGCCCGATCGTCGCTTCCCAAGGCGGCAGCCGCAGCGCGTCGGCGGCGATTTCGAGTTGCTGTTCGAAGTCGTCGGCACCTTGCGCGAAAAGAATCGCTTCAAGTTTGGCCTGTTCGTCGGCCAGCGCTTCAAAGTCGGCATCGGCTTCGCCGTACGCCGCAAAGACTTCATCGAGCCGCTTGCGCGCGGCGATCACCCCGGAAAGACCTTCCTCGACCGCCTCGCGCACGGTCTTTTCGGGATCGAGTTTCGGCTCTTGTTCCAAGTACCCGATCGTGATGTTCGGCATCGCTTTGGCTTCGCCGTCGATCTCGGTATCGACGCCGGCCATGATCCGAAGGACGGTCGACTTCCCCGCGCCGTTGAGCCCCAGAATGCCGATCTTGGCGCCCGGAAAAAAGCTTAGCGAGATATCTTTGAGAATCTGACGCTTCGGCGGAACGACTTTGCCGACGCGATACATGGTGTAAACGAATGACATTGCCGGCTGACGGTTCTACGGCGACGCCGCCGTCCCCCATTTCAATCTGCTATAATCGGCCTTATGGGCAGGGCGGTCCGGGATCATCCGGCCAACGAGGACGAGGCCGACCGGCACGCGCGGTCGCGCCGGGTTCCGACCATCGTCACGATCGCGGTCGCGGCGTTGACCGTTGTGGGGCTGGCCTACCTCCGCGCCAAAGGCGTCATGTGATGAGAGGCGACCCTCGTGGACGCAGCTAGCCAATACGCGCTGGCCTACGCGCTGACGACGACGGCCGGCGTGCGCGCGCTCCTCTCGCTCACGGCGGTCGCGGTTGCCGCGCATTTTCACCTGCTGCATCCGCCCGAAGCATTTGCGTGGCTGGGGTCGACGGCCGCGATGTGGACCCTCGGCGCGTTTGCCGTCGTTGAAATCCTGGCCGACAAAGTGCCCCTGCTCGATCACGTCATGCACGTCGCGCAAATCGCGCTCAAGCCCGCGGCGGGAGCGATTTTGGTCGGCGGATCGATTCACGCCCAGTCCCACGATGCGATCGTAACGCTGATGATTCTCGGCGCGCTCAACGCGCTAGGCGTCCACGCCGCCGTGGCCTCGCTGCGCGGCGCGTCGACCATCGCGACGGGCGGAATCGCCAACCCGGCCGTCAGCACCGCCGAGGACGCGGGCTCGATCGGGTCGCTGATTCTGGCTTTCATCGCGCCGTTCGCCGCGGCCGCGATTGCGATCGTTTTCACCATCGCTTTGGCGATATTTGCCCGGATCGCGTACCGCCGGGTCCGCGCCGTTCGCCAATAGCGGGCCGGACCCAGGGAGCATCCCCCAAATCGCGGAAACCGCTCCCCAGCTTTTTTTGAAAGGAGCGACTTCCTCCATGAATCTCCTCGGACGGCTTTCTCTTGGACTCGTTCTCTCCACCGCGGTTGCGGGCGTCTCGATGGCGCCGGCGGCCGCGGCCGCTCCGGTGCTCGTCAAGCAGTGCTTCGTGACGCAGCCCAAACCGCTGAGCAAAACTGCCGGCGGTACGCAGATAGACTACATCATCTACGGCAAGAAGGCGGCGGAAAGCATCACGTTTGCGGTCGGGTATCGCAACGCCGCCCAGCATTTTCTTCGCACCGTCACCGACTACGGACACTTCTCGCCGGGCGTGCAAATCAACCATCACCTCAGCTTATACAACGACGTGACCTATGCCGGAAAACAAGTGCAGTCGTGCGTTCCGGTGAAGGTGAAGTGGGCCGACTCGACTTTGTGGGTCGCGCCTTCACACTAACAAATCGCATTTCGCAGCGACGACAAAAGGAGCCTCGGACGTTCGTCCGGGGCTCTTTTTTTTCGGCTCAACCGATGCTTTGCCGGCGCCTGCCGAGAAGGTACACGACGATGCCGCTGCCGGCCAACGCGGCGGTAAGGCCGAGAACCTTCACCACCGAAAGCATCTTATTCGGGTCGTCGTCGGCCGGAAAAACGGCCAGAACGGCCGCAACCACGGTGGTCGTCAGCCCGATGAGCGCGACGATCGCGATCGTCCACCGCCCGCCCGGAATGCGCATCATGCCCTGGCCTACCGGTTCCGCGTAGAGCTTGATCGCCGCCGCAAACAGCAGCATGAACGGGAGCATCGTGATGATGACGGTGGAACCGACCAGAACTTCGTACGCGCCCTTGACGGTGCTGCCGCCTTGCCCCAGAAAAACGAAGATCACCGCGATGCCGGCCTGGGTCAGCAACGCGGCCACCGGCGAGCCCCAGCGCGGATGCATGCGGCCGAACACGGGCGGCAGATACCGGTCGATTCCGGCCACGAACGGAATGCGTGCGACGGCGCCGAGCCACGCGCCGCAGCTGCCCAAACAGCTGATCGCCACCAAGACCGCCGCGACCGGCGTCACCACGCTCCAGCCCAGCCGCGCGGCGACGTGCGCGACGGCTTGCATCACGCCCGACGACGGGTTGACGTCGTGGGACGGCAGGACCGCCAGCACCGCGACGGTACCAAAAATATAGATGATGCCGATGGCCGGCGCGGCGATCGCCAAGCCGAGCGGAATCGCGCGGCGCGGGTTGCGAATTTCACCGCCCATGAACGAGATCGCTTCGGGACCCGTCCATGCGAACGCGATGACCGACCAAAAAATCACGTCCTTGATTTGGAATCCCGGGCGCACCGTTGCCGCCGTGATCGGCATCGCCGGGCCGAACTTCCACCACGCTAGGATGCCGAGCCCGATCAGGATCAGCGTCGCCGTCCATCGGCTGGCGGCCCCGACATTGTTGAGCCATTTGCCGACGTCGAGGCCTAACACGTTGAGCATCGTTGCGAGCGCCAGCCCGAACACCGCTACGCCGATGAAATACCACGGCGAAAGGGCCAGCGCACCGCCACTCCCGCCGCTAATGAAGAGCGCGTTCCCGGCCGCAAAGTACAACAGTGCCGGGAAGTACGGGAGATTGGACGTCCAGTACGTCCAGCCGGTAAAGAAGCCGGCGAACGGCCCGAACGCGCGCTTGCTCCAAACGTACATGCCGCCTTCGTCCGGGAAACGCGACGTCAAGTACACGACGCAGATTGAGAGGGGCACGAACATCGCCAGACCGCCTAAAACCCAAACGACGATCGACGACGGCCCCGCCGCGGCCGCCGCAGCGACCCACTGAAGGTTCGAGCCCGCGACCACGAAGAAAAAAATCACGTCTGCAAGACCCAGCGTGCGCCGAAGCTCCATGCGCGAAGGTGCGGGCCTGCGGTCGAAGGTCCTGCCTCGCGCGGGAGTGGCGAACAGGCTTATCGGCTGCGACTTCGTCTTGATTCCGCGGCCCGGAACGCGTAAGGAATCTCAGCGCGCAGGGAGAACACGGTCGCTTGCTAGCCCCTGAATCGGGGTCCCAAGGCCGCCGGGCGTCGGCCTTCTTCTATTGCGAAGGAGTTACACGCGATGAAACAGCTGCTTTGGCTTGTCGCGTCCGTGACGCTGATCGTCGCGCCGTGCGCGACGCAGGCGGCAATGACGCCGATGGCCGCTTCCACGTACGGCGCGGGTCCGCACGGCTACGATTGGGCACTCGGTGCCTGGTCGTGCCGCAACGCTCTGCCGTCCCCGATGGGCGGCCCGAGCAAACAAACGCTCAACGTAACCCGCGCGAACGGCGGCGCAATTATGTATCACGCCACCGGCGAAGGCTTCGACAATACGTGGTACACCGCGTACGTACCAAGCTCGAAGTCGTGGGTCAGTCCTTTCATCGTTGCGAACGGCACCTACGGCAGCGAATCAACCTCGCAGACCGGCAGAAAGATCGTTTGGTTAGGCACCGCTTACGATGCTTCCGGCAAGAGCGTGCGGGTCCGCGATACCTATGCGATCGGCAACGGCAAGTACGGCGATCTGGGCGAATACATGTCCGGCGGCACGTGGAAGACGCAGTACACGGTCACCTGCATGAAGGGATAGCGCGATGTACGCCGGTCCGGAGCGTCGCGGGGAGTCCTTGTCAGCCCTCTAAGAGGGCCGCCTGAGCGGGAATGCGTGGATTAGAGGCACTATTCGCCGCATTTCTGCGGAGAATAGAGCTTGCATTTTGCGGTGAATAATGCTCTTATATCCACGAGCGCGAAGATTGGCCTCGGTTCAAGCCGGATCAGGATGGCCTGGCAGGTAAGCTGGCGGCCGTGCGCCATCTCCAGGGGCGCCTGATCAGCCTAATGCATGGGCTAGGCTTCTCAGTGCAGGCGGAAACGACGCTGCGGAGCCTGACCGAGGAGATCCTTACATCGAGCGAGATCGAAGGCGAGCACCTCAATAGAGATCAAGTGCGATCGTCAGTTGCCCGACGCCTCGGTATTAATATTGGCGCGCTGACCCCCGCCGACCGCGACGTAGATGGCGTCGTCGAAATGATGCTCGACGCGACGCAGAAATACAACGAGCCTTTGACGAAGGCGCGCCTCTTCCGTTGGCGCGTGGAGAAAGGACTTACGAGGACCGATGCAAGTCGTTTCCGGTCCCTATGGTCGCGAGCGAGTGCATTACGAAGCTCCCGACGCGTCGCGCATTGACGAGGAAGTCCGCGCTTTTTCTGCGCTGGTTCAACGCTTCCGATGGAACCGACCTCTTGATGAGAGCGGGGATCGCGCATTTATGGTTTGTGACAATTCATCCGTTCGACGACGGCAACGGTCGTATTGCGCGCGCGCTCACGGACCTGTTGCTCGAGCGCTCGGAAAAGACTTCGCAGCGCTCCTATAGTGTGTCCGCGCAGATCCAAACGGAACCCGATGAATACTATAGGCTTCTTGAAGCGACTCAGAGGGGAAACCTCGATATCACGCCTTGGATGTCGTGGTTTCTTGATTGTCTCGGGCGGGCATTCGAAAATGCCGAGGGCGTGTTTGACGCCGTCATGGCAAAGGCGCAATTCTGGAAGCGGCATCGTGGAGCCGAGTTGAACGCTCGGCAGCAGATGATGGTGAACAAGCTGCTCGATGGCTTTGACGGCAAGCTAACGACTTCAAAATGGGCGAAGAACGCCAAAACCTCGCCCGATACCGCATTGCGCGACATCGAGGCTTTGATTGCAGCCGGAATTCTAAAACGGGACACCGGTGGCGGCAGAAGCACGAGCTACTCCTTAACCGATGCGGCTACGCCGCCCCGGTTCCAGGGAACCGACAGTCAGCGCCCGTCATGGTAAACTCGTGCTACAATCCTAGGCATGCTTTACTTCTTCCGGTCTGCCAAGATCGCAATGTTAAGTCTCGGGCTCGGCGTCATCTGCATCGGAGCGGCTTCGGCCTCGCAAGGAACGAGCGAAATCAGCAGTTGCGAGACGTTCCGCGCCTGGTTCGCACAGCAGCCCGCTAGCGGGATCTTTTCCATCGGACCTCGAGATTCCGAAAACGGCCTTCGCCCATCGGCCCACGATACGATCCTGACCTACCGATGGGATACGCTGCGCCCTACCGATCCGACGTTCAAGCAGATGCGCTTCTACACGACGAACGTCGGTGGAGGGGGCTGCATGGCCGGATACTATGATGCGCCGGCGAGTAGAGCCCTGATTTTTCTGGTTTACGGCACGGCGACCGATCTCGTGATCGCGCAGACGACGAGCATTCCCGGTGGACTTCCGAGGCATTCGGTTCCCATCGGCACGAAGCGAGGTGCGAACCTCGGCATGAGCCTCGCTCAAGTCCAGAAGATCGAAGGCCCCGGAAAGATCTACAGCAAGAACGGTGTCTCGGTTCTATTCTACAACCAGAACGTCAGCGATTTGCACGGAGGAACCCTCTACGGACACCTCGCCTTCCTTTTTATCAACGGCAAGGTCGCTGCAATCAACGCGGGAGGCGGACACTAACCGTAGACTCGTCCGTTGCATCGCCGTGCCGACTGCTAAGGAAAGCGAGAAGATGCTGTCACGACGCGAACTACTGACGGCCGCCGGCGCCGGCGCGCTCGCTGCGTCCGCTGCGCCCTTGTCAACGTACGCGGAGACTTTCAAGCCCAGGCCTCCGGCCGATGCGCTCTTCCGGGAACTCGACGCGAAGGTCGAGGGGCTGATGGCGCGCTTTCACGTGCCGGGGGTCGCGATCGGCGTCTACTACCAGAATCGTGAGTACGTTCGCGGCTACGGCGTCACCAACATTAACTATCCGTTGCGCGTCGACGGCGACACGCTTTTTCGCATCGGCTCAACTACAAAGACGTTTACTGGAACGGCGGTGATGCGCCTGGTCGAGATGGGAAAAATCGATCTCGGCGCGCCGGTACGCACCTATCTTCCCGCTCTGAAGCTCTCCGACGACTCGGTCGCCGCAACGGTCACCGTGCGTCAGATCCTCAATCACAGTGCAGGATGGCTCGGCGACGACTACGCGGACTACGGTCGCGGCGACGACGCGCTGGCGAAGTACGTGGCGGGCATGGCGCTGTTGCGGCAATTGACGCCGGTAGGTCAGATCCTGGCGTACAACAACGCGGCGATCGATCTGGCCGGGCGCGTGGTCGAGAGCGTCACGGGCATGCCGTACGAAGAGGCGATCGCCAAACTCGTGCTCGAGCCGCTGGGGCTAGGGCAAACGGGGTTTTTCACCGACGAGCTCGTCGGCTACAACATGACGGCCTCCCACGTCGTCGAAAAGGGCGTACCGAGCGTGGACCCGTCTAGCTGGTGGTTTCCTCGCTCGCTCGACGCTACCGGCGGTCTGATCTCGAGCGCGCGCGATCAGTCGCGCTACGCCCGTTTTCACCTCGGCGACGGCACGGCTCACGACGGCAAACGAGTCATGTCGCGCCAAACGCTCGTCGCCATGCGTTCCAATCCAGGTCCGGGCGGAACGCTGCGCATGGAGGTCGACGGCGTGTGCGTCACGTGGTTTGTGCGCCGCACCGCACAGGGCGTGCCGATCTTCCAGCACGGCGGGGCGTGGGCCGGCCAGAACTCCGACTTCTTCTTCATTCCGTCGCGCGGCTTCGCCATGACCACCCTAACGAACTCGACGACGGGTCCGATGCTGATCAACGAGCTCACGCGCTCGAACTGGGCCCTAGAACACTTCGTCGGCCTGAGCAATCCGCCGGCGAAGCCCGAGAAACGCTCGGCGGCGCAGCTGCAACCGTACGAAGGCCACTACGTCGGTTGGACGATCCCTCCGGATGGCTCGCCCGAGAAACCCGTCGCGCTCAACGTCGAGTTGCGCGCGGCGGGCGGCGGCTTACGCGCGACCGGCGACCTCGATCTCGCGCTTGCGTTTTATCGTGACGAGTACGCGTTGACGACGGATACCGACGGCCAGCACAATCGCAGCGACTTCGTGCGCGGTCCGGACGGACGCGTGGCGTGGTTCCGCGATGGCGGCCGCATCTACGAGCATCAAGGCTGAGTTTCGAGCGGACAGAGCGTTACCGACGGGTAATTACGCGGATCGCCAAGGAAGCGTTCTTCGGCCTCGAACGCGCACTTC
>JBDTDR010000131.1:0-11280 GCA_039922955.1 Candidatus Tumulicola sp. | reverse complement strand
AATCACGGCTAGCCAAACGCCGAACGGCGTGATCGTTGTGAACGGTATTGCCGGCCGCCCGGCCAGCAGCGGTAAGACGATGCCGACCAGAATGAGGAACTTTCCCACGGTGACGATTTCTTCGCTGGGGACGCGACGCACCCAATCGTGGAGCGTTGCCCTTCCGCCAAGCAGGAGTACGGCGGCCACGGCGGTCGCGACGCAGATCCACAAGGGTTGCGTCAGCGCGACCGCGCCGAGAACGTAGGCGACGACGTTGCAGACCGGCACGATGAAACCGCTCTCGGCCGGCTCGGCCTTCGCCAACTGGCTGCACACATATGCGTACGTCCAGCCGCCGAGAACCAGCAAGCCGGCGATGAAGGCGGCAGCATAGTGAGGCTCGAGTAGGTAGAGCGTACCCCCGGCGAGGGCCAGCAAGGGAAACGTGCGAACGCCGCCCGGCCGGCGGGGCGTTTGGTCGGAATAGAACTCTTCGAAGGCGAACCCGAAGAACAGCGACAGCCCCAACAAGAGCGCGAAACGTTCTGCGCCGATGTCGGTGATGGCGTTCACGAAAGTTCCCGAATTAACTCCAACAGCTCCTGACGATCGAGGTAGCGAATGTGGCCGCGTTCGCGGCGCAAGAGATTCCGCGATTCGAGTTCGGCGATCGCACGCGCGGCGACTTCCTTTACGGTGCCGGCGGCGGCGGCGATCTGCGATTGCGTCACCGTCGTAAGCGATGCCGCGGCCGGCACGAGCCCGCGTTCGGGCATTGCGTACGGCAACAGCACGCGCGCGATGCGGGCAAGAATCGGCAACGCTCCCTGTGCCGTAATGGTATCGTTCATCTGCCGAAGCCGCTGCGCGATGACGACGCCCAGCGCGGTCGTAAGCTGCGGATGCCGGGAGGCGACGTCGGCAACGACGTCCCATGGGAGCTTCACGATGCGGGCCGTTTTGGAAAAGACGGTGATCCGCGCGTTGGACAGTCCGCGGTCGAAGTATTCCGCGACGCCGAAGAGTTCGTGCGGCAGGATTTCGTACAGAATCCGCTCGCGGTCGATGTCGTGACCCTTCGCGCGCACGACGATGCCTTCGGTCACCACGCCGATGAACGGCGATTCGGAATTCTCGGCCACCAGCGCCTGTCCGCGGCGTCCCGTTTGGGAAATGGCGGTAGCGGCAAGCTCGTCAAAGACTGCTTCGCCAAGACCCGTGAAGGCCACACAACCGGCGAGGAATTGCGCGAGCGGATTGCGCTCGCCCTCGCGCCGCTCCTGCGGGGTCAGGCAGACCCGCCAAATACCGCGCGCGACGCGCCGCGTCTCGATGACAAATCGCTCGGGCAACTCTTGCGTGATCCGCGCGGACAACCCTCGCGGCTCGTGCTCGGTTATGAACGTTAGCGAGGCGCCGGACGGTAACCGATCGAGGGCAGCGCGGACCAAGTCCGGGCGGTCCCACACGGGAAGGCCCCGCAGGTCGATTTCAGAAGGGTTTGTCACGCCGGTCACGTTCTCGCCGAGCGAAGCGCTCTACTCCCTAGACGAAGCACCTGAGAGGACTTGAGCATGGTACGATCACCGGCTTTCCGCGTTGCGGCCTGGGTTGCGCTGCTGAGCATTTCGGCGGCGGCGGTGCCAATCGCCGCAGCGGCCGATGCCAGCACCGACGCAGCCGAGGGCCACTATTCGACGACGATCACCACGGTTTATGGCTCGAAGTACCCGATTGCCGGCCATCTCGACTTACAGATTTCGCCGAGCGGTACCGTGCGCGGCTACTACCACAACGCCTTCCAGAAGGCGTTCATTCAAGTGGTCGGCGGACGTGACGGGACCTACATTTGGTTCGACATCGGGCCGAGCCCGACCGACCTTGGTCTCGGAATCGGGACCGGCGAGCGGCTGCACATCATCGCGACCATGGACGCAGACGGCTCGTTCCGCGGGCAGGCGTTTCCGCAAATGACGCTCGGCGACATCTCGCAAATGACGTCGGCCACCGACCAGGCAACGGCCAACGATCAATATATTTTCGCGGCTAAGCCGGTCGAGAGAAGCCCGGAAGATTACCAAACCGCCCCAACCTCGTCGCCGTCACCTCGCTGAGGCCGGCTCAAGACGCCTTGCGAACGGCTTTCCAGGCGCGCTCCGGCGCGGCTGGAAGGCTGTCCATGTGCTTGAGGAAGAGCGTCAACTGCCACAACTGGCGTTCGGTAAGCGAGGGACCGAACGCCGGCATCCCAGTGAAGCGAATGCCGTGCGCCACCTTCCAGTAGGTCGCCCCGTCGGGATCGTCTTCCACCCATCCTTGGCTAGCTGAGGCGGCTTCTGGTAGAGTCCCTTCGCAATATTGCTTCGTTCTGCATTCGCCGCGCCGTGACAGGCCGCGCAGTTTAGCGCGTATAGCTTGACTCCGGCGATCAAGTTGGCATCGTCGAGCGGCAGCGGGTTGGGAGTTTTGGGCGCCTCGCGCCGCAGCGTTGCGCGCAGCGAAACGCCGGCCGCCCAGCGCTCCAGGCGCATAGCCTTGCCGTCCGCGTTAGCGGGCATCAGCCCGGCCTCAATGCCGGTGTAGGCTCCAAGAATCAGCAGGACGACGATCCCCGCGGCGCCGAGCGCAACTCCACGTATCATCCGCCGTCTATTAGACGACGCTTCGAGGCTGCCTACGAGCCGGTGTGGGCAGTAATCGCTTGCCCGCACCGAGTAGTGAGTCCGCGGAAGGTGGGCGTATGCGAGCCATATCGGTCGTCATCGCGGCGGTTTTCCTGAGCGGCTGCTCGAGTGCGCCGGGGCTCCCGCATACCGCGGGGATCGCCCGCGGTGCGGCCGCCGCGGTCGTCCGTCCCACGGTGCCGGTAGTGGGCGGATGCGCGATCTTTCCAGCGGACAACTGGTGGAACACCGACATCTCGAAGTACCCAGTGGATCCGAGGTCGGACCAGTACGTCGCGTCGATTCCCGGAAATCTGCATCCCGATTTTGGGCACGATCCGTCTTACGGAATCCCCTTCAATATCGTCCCGCGCGCGCAGAAGAACGTGCCGGTGAGTTTCTATTACCGGTCGCAAAGCGATGCCGGGCCGTATCCGATCCCGCCCGGCGCGCAGATCGAAGGCGGCCGGCATTCCTCCGGCGATCGCCACGTGCTCGTGCTGCAGCAAGGAGCGTGCAAACTCTACGAGATGTGGCGCGCTTACCCGAAAAACGGCGGATCGAGCTGGCGCGCCGGTTCCGGCGCGATCTTTCCGCTGAACACCGACAAGCTACGGCCCGACGGCTGGACGTCGGCCGATGCGGCCGGACTGCCCATCATGCCCGCCCTGATTCGCTGCGACGAAGTGGCCGCCGGCGTTATCGATCACGCGCTCCGCTTCACGGTGCAAAACACGCAAGCGGGATACATTCACCCGGCGACGCACTTCGCGAGCAATAGCAAAGATCCCAATCTCCCGCCCATGGGCCTGCGCGTGCGCTTGAAAGCATCTTACGACATCGCGCACTTCAGTCGCACCGCCAAGATCGTTTTGACCGCCATGAAGACGTACGGCATGTTCGTCGCCGACAATGGTTCGAATTGGTACTTCCAAGGCGAAGGCGGAACGGCGGCAAAGTGTTGGAACGACAACGACCTTAACGCGCTCAAAAACGTGCCCGGCTCGGCCTTCGAAGTCGTCAAAACGGGACGAATATTGCACAAGGGCGGTTTGTAACCTAATCGGGGCTTAACGACGGGAGCGAAATTCTCGGCGCTTTGTCAGACGCGCCGCCTATGCTGGTAAGCGTCATGGCAAGCACTACGCTCCCCGCGCTCGGCGGAAGAATCCGCGCGATCACCGCTATCCGGCCACGCTGGATCCTCGCCGCCGTCGCGCTGTTGATCGCCGCCGCCGCACTCGCGGCAACGGCCGCAATCCGGGCGCGCTCGGCGGTGCAGTACGTGACCGAGCCGGTCGCGCAACAAACGCTGGTCCAAAGCGTGACCGCGTCGGGGACGGTCAACCCGCAGAACAACATTTCGGTCGGAACTCAGGCTTCCGGCACGATTTCGGCGATTTACGTCGACTATAACAGCAAGGTCAAACGCGGCCAGGTGCTAGCCCGCCTCGACCCGAGCACCTTTGCGGCCCAGCTGGATCAGGCGCTGGGCTCCCTCGCCCAAGCCGAGGCGCAAGCCGCACAGGCGCAGGCCAACGCCACCGGCGCGGTCTCGGGCGTAAGCGTCGCCGGCGCCAACACCGTCGCCGGACAGGCGGCGGTCGCCGCCGCGCAGGCCAACATCGCGAAGGTGCAAGCGGCCCTAACGCTCGCGCAGAAGACCGAAACCCGCGATGGGACGCTCCTCAAGCAGGGCTACGTCGCGCAAACGCTGGTGGATACCGACCGCGCGAACGTCGCGCAAACGGCGGCCGACGTCGCCGCCGCGCAGGCGGCGCTGGCGCAGGCTCAAGCCCAGACGCAGGCCAGTGCGGCGACCGCCGACCAAAGCGGTTCGACCGCTCAAGCGCAGGCGGCGGGCGCGCAAGCCGCGCAAGCAGCCGTCGCATCGGCTCGCGCGATCGTTGCGGAAGATCGACTGAACTTGGCGCATGGCGTCATCACCTCGCCGGTCGACGGAACCGTCGTCGCACGCGAGGTTTCCGTGGGGCAACCGGTCGCCGCATCGTTGCAGACGCCGACCCTCTTCGCCATCGCGCAAGATCTCGGTAAGATGCAGGTGGACATCAACGTCGGCGAACCCGACATCGGCAACGTGAAGGCCGGCAATGCGGTCGGCTTCTCCGTTCTAGCCTATCCGAACCGCACGTTCCGCGGAACGGTCGCACAAGTGCGCATCAACCCGCAGACCGTCAATAACGTCGTTACCTACGACGTCGTCGTGCGGGTCGACAATCGCGACGGCGCGCTGCTGCCGGGCATGACGGCCAACGCTTCGATCGACGTTGCGAGCCGTAAAAACGCTCTGGTCGTGCCGCTCGCCGCGCTGCAATGGAATCCGCGCGCGATTCGCGCCGCGGCCGGCTCGAGCGCAAGCGCAGCGGTGCAATCACCCTGGGGATCGGTGCAAGGCGGCGCCAAAACCGCCGGCGCCGTGACCTCAGGATCGAGCGGATCGATCTTCGTCGAGCGCGACGGACGACTGACGCGCGTACCGGTGCGGGTCGTCCTGGCTACGACCACGCGGGCGGCCGTCACGGCGGTCCAGGCGGCGCAACTCAATGCGGGCGACGCGGTCGTCGTCGCCTCCAGCGGCACCACCGCGCACACGCCGCGTGGCGCCGGCGGTCAGTCCGGGATCGGCGCAGCGCCGATAGGCGGCTCGGCTATGCGAGGAATCCACTGATGAACCCGGTCGTGGAAGTTCGAAAGCTTCGCAAGGTGTACGCGCTGGGCGGGGGCGAGGTGGTCGCACTCGACAGCGTGGACCTCACGCTCGAGTCCGGCGAGTTCGTCGCCGTCATGGGGCCGTCGGGTTCGGGGAAATCGACCTTCATGCAGATCGTCGGCCTGCTCGACAACCCGGTCGGCGGAACGTATCGCTTCGAAGGCGCCGACGTTTCAAATCTCAGCGCCGACGACCGGGCCGACATTCGCAGCCGCCGGCTCGGCTTCGTCTTCCAATCGTACAACTTGCTGCCACGCACGAGCGCGCTGGAAAACGTCGAGCTGCCGATGGTGTACGCGGGCGTTCCGGAAAGCCGGCGGCGGCACATCGCCATCGAAAAAATGGATCTCGTCGGCGTCGCGCATCTGCAAGCCCACAACCCTAACCAAATGTCCGGCGGCCAGCAGCAACGGGTCGCAATCGCTCGTTCGCTGGTGAACGATCCAGGATTAATTCTCGCGGACGAGCCGACGGGAGCCCTCGACACCAAATCTTCCGCCGACGTCATGCGGATATTGAAGCGACTCAATCAAGAACAAGGCATCTCGATCATGCTGGTGACGCACGAACCCGACATTGCGGCATACGCGAACCGCATCGTCACCTTTCGCGATGGCCGGATCGTCGCCGACGCGCTCAATGCGGACCGAGCGGCATGAACCTCAAAGCCACGCTTCGACTGGCCTTGCAGGCGCTGGTTCGCAACAAGGCGCGCTCGCTGCTCACGATGCTAGGCATCGTCATCGGCGTCGCCGCCGTCATCGTGACGGTAGCGATCGGTGCGGGCGCACGGATCTCGGTGCAGAGCAGCATCAACAGCCTCGGTTCGAACTTGATCGTCGTGCAGCCCGGCAGCGTCACCGCGAGCGGCGCTCGCGGCGGCTTCGGCACCGCGTCGACGCTGACGCCCGCCGATGGCCTCGCAATCGCGAAACTGCCCGGCGTCGCCAGCGTGTCGCCGGTGGTCACGATGCGCACCCAGGTTGTCGCCGGCGAGAACAACTGGCAAACTACCGTGAGCGGCGTCGCGCCGACGTACACGTTCATTCGTTCCTGGCCGGTCGCTAGCGGGCGCTTTTTCGACGACGGCGATCTCGCGGCCACGGCGAAGGTTGCCGTCCTCGGCGCGACCGTCGTGCAGGAACTCTTTCCGAGCGGTGAATCGCCGGTCGGCGCCACCGTGATCGTCAAGGGCGCGCCGTTCACCGTCATCGGAACGCTGACGCCGCTCGGCCAAAGCGCCATGGGACAAGATCAGGACGACGCGGTGCTCATTCCATACACGTCGGCGATGGAGCGTTTGACGGGGCTCACGACGGTCAATTCATTGATGGTCTCGGCCGTCGACTCGAGCGGAATCGACGCGGTTACGCAAGGCGTCACGCAGCTGCTCGAACAGCGCCATCGGATCGTCGCATCCGCGCCGGACGATTTCCAGGTGCGCAACCTGCAGTCGATCGCGCAAGCCGCGTCGCAAACCGGCGCGGTGATGGAGTTTCTGCTGGCCGGAGTGGCGGCCGTATCGCTGCTCGTCGGCGGCATCGGCATCATGAACATCATGATGGTGTCGGTCACCGAACGGACGCGCGAAATCGGGTTGCGCATGGCGGTTGGCGCACGCGGCAAGACGATCTTGCATCAGTTCCTCACGGAGTCGATCGTCCTGGCGACGATTGGCGGGCTCGTCGGCGTCGTGGCCGGTACGATCGGTACGCTCTTGGTGGCGCAGCTTGCGCATTGGCCCACGTCCATTCCGGTGCAGTGGATCTTCGCGTCAGTGCTCTTCGCATCGATGGTCGGAATCTTCTTCGGCTACTATCCGGCGAAGAAAGCCGCCCAACTCAATCCCATCGAGGCCCTCCGCTTCGAATAATCGTCCGTCGGGCAGTTAGCTCTTGACGTGTTCGCGGCGAAGGCCGAGTCCCACCAGCCGCGCCGGAATGCGCGACAAGAACGGCAGGTGCCGCGCCACCGCCGGAAGAGCGTTGAGCAGCGGCGAGCGTTCGCTGGAGAGCACGCGGCCGATCACGTGCTGCTGCAGGAGAACCTGCAGCATTTGCGTCGTCTTGGCGGCAAACTCGCGCCGGCGCTGAACGCGATGCAGATCCTGCGACCGAACCGCGTCGTGCAGGAGGCGCGGACCGAGGATATTCGCCGACGCGACGGCATCTTGGATCGCCAAGTTGATGCCGACCCCGCCGATCGGGGACATCGCGTGCGCGGCGTCGCCGATGCACAGCAAGCCGGGGCGATACCAGCGCCGTAGCCGGTTTACGCGCACGATGAGGAGCCGGACGTCCTCCCACCCCAACAGCTCGTCGGCGCGTCCGCCGATAAACGGCACGGTGCGCCGAATTTCTTGGCGGAACGCCTCCAAACCGTCCGATTGCAATCGAGCCAGCGTTCCTTTGGGGATGACGTAGGCGCACTGCCAGTAATCGCCTCGGTCGATCAGCGCCAGAATGCGGCCGTCGCGAATATAGCCGAACGTGTCGTGCGGATCGTCGGGTAGTTTGCTCAAACGCAACCACAAGACGTCCATCGGGGCACCCACCTCGACGACGTCGAGTCGCGCCTGGTCGCGCACGATCGAGTCGCGACCGTCCGCCGCGAAGGTGATGCCGGCTCGCACTTCGAGCGGGCCGTCGGGGGTCTCCGCGCGCACGCCGGCTACGCGCTCGCCGTCCCACAAAACCTCGTCGACGCGCGCCCGCATCCGCAGCGCAAACGTCGGAAAGCGCCTGGCGCGCTCGGCCAGGAAATTGAGAAACTCCCACTGCGGCATAAAGGCTAGGAACTTGCAGCGCGTCGGCAGATGCGTAAAATCGGCGACCGTGACGGTCGCCTCGCCCAGCTTGCCCGCGAGCTGCGTCACCTTTTGATGCGGCTGCTTGAGGAAATCGTCGAGCATGCCGAGTTCGTCCATCACGTCGAGGGTGGACGGATGAATCGTGTCGCCGCGAAAATCGCGCAGAAAGTCGGCGTGCTTCTCGAGTACGACGACGTCCACTCCAGCCCGCGCGAGAAGCAGCCCCAGCATCATTCCGGCCGGACCGCCGCCCACCACGCAGGCCTGCACCCGAAGTACGTTCACGTTTGCACTAGTGCCCCGACCCTAGCGTTCGAACATACGGTAGCGCACGTACTCGGCCTCGTGCTTTTCCACCAGCGCCGTGCATGCGGCCGCAATGTCGTCGATGAAATTTTTCAGGGTGCGCTTGGCTACGCCGGCGGCTAGCGTCGCGTCGAGCAGCTTACCGAAAACGTGCAGCGGCACGTCGTAGCCTCCCCCCAACCAGAGAATGGAACCGCTGGTGCCCATGGTGTCGATGCCGATCGAGCCGTTGAACGTGGGAAACGACGACGGCTGGTTAGCCGCGGTAAACGTCAAGTCAAACGCTTGCGCGCCCTCGTGTTCCTTCCCCACGACGATGCAGACCGGGACCGCGACGTACCCAAAGTCGGCCAGGTGCAAGTCACCCAGCGAGATGTGCAACGCAAACCCGCGCCAGTTGCCTTCCTGTGCGGCAATCGCCCGCAGAATTTCCCGGACGGCTTCGTAGGCGGGCACGGCTGGGATCTTGAGGTTCCGCTGCAATCGAACGTCGGACACCCGGTTCTCATTCGACGCGCTCTCAAGCCCGGCTTCAAAGCGGCAAAAAAAAGCTTAAAGTTTAACCCTTAGGCTGATGAAGGATAAACGTATTGCCTTCGCTGTCCTGGGCGAAGGCCATGAAACAGACGGGAGTGTCTTCGATTTTCCCGTCGTCGTCGAACTTCACGCCGCCGGCCTTCCCCGCGGCCACCGCCGCCGACACGTCCGGCACGTTGAACATCACCCCCGAGCCGGAGTGCCAGTCTTCCTCAGGCCGGTACAGACCGAAGGTCACGCCGCTTGGAAAGGTCCATTCCGAAGCCATGCCCGGAAAAGCCATGGTCGGCGCGAAACCAAGCAGCTTCGTATAAAACTCGGTAGCGCGCTCGAGATCCTTAGCAAGGTAGTACGTCGCGTCGATACCGGTGACTCCGATCGTGTTTGCAGTAGTCATCGCCTGTCCTCTTTCATCCATTTCGAATCAGCGAATCGGGGCGGAAAACCCGAAACGGAACCTGCCGGTTCAAGGCGACGACGGTACGCACCTTGGCGGACGCGTGCCGGTGCCGCGGACCTGCTGCGCCGCCCGTCGAAGCACGGCCTCATGGGGAATGACCGATGATCGGCTTATCGCACGCGATCCTACACGTCGGTCTCTGTGCCGCAATCGCGCGGGCCAAACCGGAGACTACGATCGCCATGCGCGTTGCGCTGCTCGACCGCCGAAAAACTCCGCGGGTCGATCGAATATTCCGCTTCGAACGGGGCGATGACGACAATCCCAAGGTCGCCGAATTCGACGTCCCTCAGGGCACCTACCGGCTGGACGTGAGCGTCCCGAAATATGGCTGCGCCGCGACGGATTATCTGACGTTCCTGCCCGATCACATCCGAAGCATTAACGAAACCCTCACGACCGGTCCGGCCCCGCTCGTCGAACCGCTGCTGATGGAGGGGGCTTCGCCGCAATCCTTCCTTTATGTAGCGCCGACGTTCGTGTTGCTCGACAAGAATGCGACCGGATGCAATAAACCGGTGGGCGACCTCGTCCCGTCGCACGTCGTCGTCGAGAACGACCAGGACGCCTATTATGCCTGGCTCTATTCGGATCCGGCGACCGCCGGACCGACGCCGGTTCAGCTGGCACTGCGTCTCAAAACGCCGACGCATCAGTATCACTACGTGCGGGTGCCGATTCCGTTCCCGATGCCGTGGGGCGGCTGGCCGAGCAACGTACAGTTTGACGTTACGCAAGACGAAATCGACGGCCTCGCGTCGCAGCCCGTGAATACGCTGCTGTGCCTGCATCTGTGGGAAACGAAAGTTTATTACTAGCAGCCTCCCGGCCCGGCCTTGCCAGGGGTGCGAAGGATGCGGGCGAACGCACGCACGGTAATGCGCGGCAAGGATAGCGAGGGTGTTTGGGACCTTCACCTCGGGTTTTGAACGCGCGTAAGCCGGCGATCGCGCCGTCGCTCGCCATCGCGGCGCTGGGCGTCGTTTTTGGGGACATCGGCACGAGCCCGCTGTACGCGTTTCGCCAGTGCTTTACGAACGTCCTCAAGGTGACCCCGACGCACGACAATATCCTAGGCGTCGTGAGCCTCATTTTGTGGTCGCTGATACTGATCGTTTCCGTTCGCTATATCGGAATGGTGATGCGCATCGCGCACGATGGGGAAGGCGGCATCCTCGCGCTGCTCGCGTTCGTGCTGCCGCCGGTACGACGCGGCATCCCACCCAGGGCTACCTGGCTGACGTTCCTGATCATCCTGGGGGCGGGGATGCTCTTTGGCGACGGGGTCATCACGCCCGCGGTGTCGGTGTTGTCGTCGGTCGAAGGGTTGAGCGTGGCCACGTCGGCGGCCCAGCCGTTCGTCGTGCCCCTGGCGGTGGGCGTCCTGGCCGGTTTGTTTGTCTTTCAAAAACGCGGAACGCAGAGCATCGGATCCGTTTTTGGGCCGGTCATGCTTGTCTGGTTTCTCACGATCGCCGCGCTGGGGATTCTCGGCATCTCCAAGTATCCGGCCATCCTACTCGCGATCGACCCATCGTATATAGCGCGTTTCTTCGCCCACCATGGGTTCCCGGCCATCACGATCTTCGGTGCGATCGTCTTGTGCGTATCCGGCGTTGAAGCGTTATACGCCGACATGTCGCACTTCGGCCGCGGACCGATCGCGCTGGCTTGGACGGCCATCGTGTTCCCGGCCCTCGCGCTCAACTACATTGGCCAGGGCGCGCTGGTGTTGGCGGACCCAACCAGCCTGCGGAATCCGTTTTACGAGTTGGTTCCCGCGGCAGCGCTC
>JBDTDR010000130.1:0-6790 GCA_039922955.1 Candidatus Tumulicola sp. | reverse complement strand
CAGACGTTCGACGTCAACCGCCGGTAGTTCGCGATCGTCCGGATCGTGGCGAATCGCTCGGACGTAGGGTAGGTCGTCGACGATCGTGCCCGTAAGAAAGTCGATGTCCACATCCATCACGATCTCGCCGCGATGACGCAGCACGTAGCGCTTCTCCGCCGTCACCCGCCCCACCACCGCGGCGCGCGCGTTGTACGCGACCTGCGGCAGCGTGAACTCCTCGTTATATATGCGCAGCACGGCGGGCGTTACTTCGGGCGGCAGCACCCACAGCAGACGTTCCTGGGCCTCCCCAACCGCGATCACCTCGGGCGGCATGTCGTCAACCGCAACGTTGACTTCGTCGAGGTTGATGTCGGCACCGTAGCCGCCGCTCGACACGATTTCGGCCGAACAGCCCATGATGCCGCCGGCACCGAGATCCTTGAAACCGGCGGTAATCTTAGCCTCGCGCAGCAACGCGAACACGCGATAGCTCGCGCGCATGAGCACGTTTTTGAGAAACGGATCGGGAACTTGAACCGCGCCTTTGTTGGCTTCTTCGTCGGCCGCGTCGAGCGTTAGCGAGGAAAACGATGCCCCGCCGAAACCGCTGGGATCGGTCGCTTTCCCGACGAGCACGATGTCCCAGCCGTCCGCGCCCGGCGGCGCGTGCGAGTGAACGATCTCCGATTCCTTGACGATCCCGAGGGCGACCACGTTGACCAGGCAATTGTCGTCGTAACCTTCGTCGAAATACGCGTCGCCGGCGAGGTTCGGCACGCCGATGGCGTTGCCGTACGCACCGATTCCATCCACCACGCCGCGCGCAACGTAGCGCTGGTGCGACGCCGGGTCGTCTACGCGC
The DNA here is from genome assembly GCA_039922955.1 of Candidatus Tumulicola sp. GTDB lineage: Bacteria > Vulcanimicrobiota > Vulcanimicrobiia > Vulcanimicrobiales > Vulcanimicrobiaceae > Tumulicola. The sequence continues at coordinate 5,943 of JBDTDR010000130.1, read as the reverse complement.
CCGAAGCGCAACGGGTCGGCCACGGCGATCACCTCCGCACCCATGCACAGCACGTCGCGGACGATCCCGCCGATGCCGGTCGCCGCGCCTTCGTACGGCACGACTTGCGACGGGTGATTGTGCGATTCGTGGGCGACTACGATCCCATAGCGCTCGCCCGCGTGCTCGCCGAGATGGAGGATCCCCGAATCTTCGCCCGGCCCCAGCACCACGTCGGGGCCGGCTGTTGGCAGCGTTTTGAGATGATGACGGCTGGATTTATAGCTGCAATGTTCGCTCCACTGCGCGTCGAAGGCATGCAGCTCGACCGGCGTAGGCTCGCGGCCTAGCCGTTGCACGATCCGCGCCAGCTCGTCGTCGCGCAGGGCGACGTTCGGCCGCGTCATCTGCCGGCTAGCCAATGACGGTGCCTTGCGGCGGCGCGGACGTTGGATGTTGCAGCGACGTATCGGCGTGAATCACGCTCGACCGCGCGTTGGCCTGCATCAGCAGCGTGCGTCCGAAAAGCACGGTGTCCTCGAGCCCAAACACTTTCGCGCACTGCAGCGTGAGCTGCTGCGCGTCCAAGCGGCCGTCGAGCACCGGTGACGACGAGGCCGCGTCGAGCATCGTGCGCAAGAGATCGTGCTCGCCGACCGCCACGAAGGCCAGCCGGGCGAACGTCGTTTCGAGCTGCTGCACGAGTTGCAGCACGTACGCCGGTGTAGTTGCGGGACTCGCGACGTGACGCACCGCCGGCAGACCGAGCTGCCCGAGCGCGGCGACGATCTCGTTGACGCGCTCGACCTGCGCCGGCGAATCCGCGATGACGGCCGCCATGCCGGGCCGCATGACCGGAAACGACCCCACCAGCTCCGCAACTTTTTCGTAGGCATGCTTGACACCGGCGAGCGCCGCGTCGTCCACCGTTTCGAGATTGCGGTACATTTGTTTGTCGAGCATGAGATCTTCGCGAGCCTGCGGCCAAATGCGCCACGAATCGTTGTCGATCACGTCGGCGATCACGAGCTGACCTTGGTTTTCGCCGCTGGCGAGCCGTCCGAACTCGATCTTGAGATCCACTAGCATGACGTCGCGACGGCGCCAGGCATGCGCCAGAATATCGAACGTGAGCCGCGCCATCTCGGTCATCGCCGCGACCTCGTGCGGCGCCGCGATGTTCTGCGCGACGATCTGGTCGGGGCCGATCAGCGGATCGTGGTTCGCGTCGTCCTTCACGAAGAACTCGATCACCCGCGGCACCAGCAGCATCCCGCGCGAAACCGCCGGATTGCGCTTGACGAACGACCCAGCCGCCACGCCGCGCGTCACCACCTCGAGCGGAATCATGTTGGCGCGGCGCACGACCATTTCGTTCTCGTCGTCGTCTTCGCCGCCGTTGAGATAGTGGGTCGGGAGACCGCACAGGTTGAGCAGCCGGAACACCCGTGCGGTCGTCTGCGCGGCCAGCCGGCCCTTGCCCGGAATCTCGTGTCGGCGCGCGCCGTCGCCCGCGGAGATTTGATCGGTCTGCGCGACCACCAGCTGAGCCGGCTGGCCCGGCACCTCGTACAGCACTTTGGTCTTGCCGCGAGCGATCTCGATACCCTTATTCATGCGTTGAACCGTCCTGAACTTGTCGAAGCGTCACTTCCGTTTGCCGCGGAAACGGTTCCAGGGATTCGATTTTATCGGCCAGCAAGCGCGCGCGCTGCGGCGCCGTGCCGACGTGCTTTCCCGGATCGAGCAGACGGCGAATCTCCGCGGGATCGAGCAGTGCGGTAAGCGCGCGGTCTTCCCCGAGCAGCTGCGCGAGCGGATTGTCCTGACCGCGCGCGAGCGCGTCCCACGACTGCATCGAGGCGTCGCGGATCGATTCGTGGAGTGCTTGCCGGTCGCCGCCCGAACGCACGCCTTCCAGCATCACCGCCTCGGTGCCGGCGAACGGTCCGTAGGTGCGCAGATTGTGCGCGATCCGGCGTTCCTCAATCCGCAGACCGCCGATGACGCGGCGCGCCAGCGACACGATCTCGTCGGCGCAGAGCAGCGCTTCGGGCAGAATCGTGCGGCGGTTTGCGCTGTCGTCGAGCGTGCGCTCAAGCAGGTTGGTCGCCGCGTTTTGCCAGGCGGTATCGCTGTACCCTAACAGCAGGCGCGCGAGCGAACCGATGCGTTCGCAGAGGATCGGATTACGTTTAAACGGCATCGCCGAGCTGCCGACTTGTTTGCGGCCGAACGGCTCGGCGACTTCGCCGAACTCCGGGCTGCTCAACACGCGCACGTCGGCGGCAAACTTCGAGAGCGACGCACCCAGACCGGCCAAACCCGAGAGCAGCAAATAGTCGAGCTTGCGCGGATAGGTCTGCGTGCTGATCTCACGGGCTTCCAAGCCGAAATGCTCCAGCACGTAGGCTTCGATGTCGGCCGACCGGCCGGACCGATCCAGCAGGTGTTCGTACGAGGCGGCGGTGCCGACCGCGCCCCGGAAGCCCTTGGTCGTTAGATTTTCGAAGACGAAGCGCAGATTGGCATCGTCGATCAACAGATCTTGGGCGTACGCTGCGAACCGGTATCCGAGCGTCGTCGGCTCCGCCGGCTGCAGGTGGGTGAACCCCATGCAGACCAGATCGGCATACCGGCGCACTTGTGCGGCGAATGCCGACAGCAGCTCGTGCAGGCTTTCGCCGACCCATGCGAGCGCCAACCGCAAGCGATAGGTCTCGACGGTGTCCTCGATGTCCATGGACGTCGCGCCGAGATGGAGCTTGCCGCCGCCGACCGTGGCCTGCGACGAAAAGACGCGAATCTCGGCCATCAGATCGTGATGAATCTCGCGCTCGATCTCCAGCGCCGCGTCGATGTCGATGCAATGCGCGTGTGCGCGCAAATCCTCGAGTTCGGCCTCGGCAACCAGACCCTGCGCCCCTTGGGCTTCGGCCAGCGCTACCCAGACCGCGCGCCACAGCCGGCGGCGCATCTGTTCGGAGAAAAGCGAGCGAAGCGCGGCGCGACCGTATCTCCACGAGAACGGTGAGGCGTAGGTGCGATAGTCCATGGATTCAAGTTCCCGTTCGCCCCACGCCACGCCGGGCCTCTCGAAGGGCTCGACGTCGCTTTTCAGGTATGTGCGACTTATGAGGTACGCCGGCGCGATCGCGTGCGCGTTCGCCATCGTCGCGTTCGGCGCGGGCTGCAGCAAGACCGGATCGTCCGGCGCGCCCTCCGGGCGTCACGCGTGGACCCAAGCGGGCGTGCTGCGCGTGGCCGTCGTGGCGGAGCCCAAGAGTCTCAACCCGCTGCTCGCATCGACCACCGACGACGGCTTCGTCGACCGATTCATGTTCGAGCCGCTCCTCTCGGCCGATCCGCGCGGAAACCCCGTGCCGATGCTGGCGGTCCAAGTCCCGACGACGGCCAACGGCGGGATCAGCCAAGACGGCTTGCAGGTGACCTACCGCTTGCGTAAGGAGGCCGCGTGGACCGACGGCGTGCCCGTAACCGCGCGCGACGTGAAATGGTCGTGGCAAGCGATCCTCAATCCGAGCAACGACGTCATCTCCCATCACGGCTACGACATGGTCCGCAACATCGACACGCCCGACGACCAAACCGTTATCGTGCATTTAAAAAAACGCTTCGCGCCGTTCGTCAACACGTTCTTCGCCGAAAGCGACGCGCCGTACGACATCGTTCCGGCGCACGTTCTCTCCAAGTATGGCAACGTCAACGCAATCCCGTTCAACCAGGCGCCGACGGTGAGCGACGGGCCATTTCGGTTCGTTTCGTGGACGCACGGCGATCGCATCGTGGTCGCGGCCAACCCGGGCTTCTTCAAAGGACGCCCCGGCCTCGAACGCGTCGTCGTCAGCATCGTTCCCGACGAAAACACCGCGATCAACCTCCTGCGCACGCACGCGATCGACTACGTGTTTCAGGCCTCGATCGGCACGTATCCGACCCTGAAAGACCTGCCCGATGCCAAACTCGTCTGGGTGAACATGAACGGGTACGAGGCGCTGCAGTTCAACCTCGGACACCCGGCCGTGTCGGATTCGCGCATCCGCCGCGCCGTCGCCCACGCGCTCGACAAGGCGAGCTTCATCCGACGCTTGACGCACGGTCAAGAGAACGTCGCAACCGAAGACCTTCCCGACTGGATGTGGGCGTTCGATCCGAACGTCAAGTCGTATCCGTACGACGTGGCGGCGGCCAAGCATCTCGTCCTTGCGGCCGGATACGCATTTGGCAGCGACGGCATCGCGCGCAAGAACGGCCAGCCGCTGCACCTCCTGCTCGCTACGGAGAACGCCAATAGCACCCATCGGGAGGAGAGCCTGCTCGTGCAGGAGGCGTTACGCCGCATCGGCATCGACGTCGAGATCAAGTACTACCCGCAGAACGTCCTGTACGCGCCCACCGCGATGGGCGGCATCGTGAATGGCGGAAAGTTCGACCTGACCCTCGCGCCGTGGTACGCCGGCATCGATCCGGACGACTCGTCGCAGCTCACGTGCGCGATGATGCCGCCCAACGGCTACAATTCCGCGCGCTACTGCAGCCCCGACATGGAGGCCGCGCAGCGCGAGGCGCTCACGACGTACGATCAAGCGTTGCGCGCCGTCGCTTACGGCCGCATCCAGCGCCTGCTCGAACGCGACAATCCGTACGTCTTCTTCTGGTGGCAGCGCCAGCAAGAAGCCATAAGCGTCGATTTCAAAGGCTTCGCGCCCAACCCCGTCACCGAATCCTGGAACGCATGGCAGTGGAGCATCTGAGGTCAATAACGTTGTGCCGGCTCGGCACGTCGCGGGCGCGATGACAGGCCCGACAGTTCCACGCTGATCCGCTCCACCAGGGTTCGATGCTCGTCGGGATCGCTGCCGGCGCGTCCGGTAACCATCGCTTCGATGCCGCGCACCGCCCGCTCGTAAGCAATCCGCGCGCGCCGCTCGCCGACGCGACGCGCGAGCGGCCGCAACGTACGTTCGCGCCAGCGCGCGCGCTCCGGCAGTTCTCCGCCGGGACGCGCGAGTTCCCATAGATATCCGCACTCCGTGGCCAGCGCCGATAGCAACGGGATCAGCGCGTTGCGCGGCTCGCCGGCAAAACACTCGTGAGCGATCTCCAGCGCATCGGCGAGGCGGCCTTCGACCAGGGCGCTCGCGTACTTGTAGGCCTTTGGGTCTTCGATTGAAAGCGACTCCCGTTCGAGCTCCCGCAACGTGATGGTCTTTCCGCCCAGCGCCAGCTTTTCGAGGTCGTTACGCACCGACGCAAGATCCGCTGCGCTCCGAACCAGCGCGTCAACGACCCGCACCTCCGCCTTGACGTCCAACCGACGCAGCGTCTCTTCGACGAATCGTGCGCGGGCGTCTTCGGTGGCGGTGGTGTCTACGCGCAACGCCGTTCGGCCCGCCAGCGCTCCGTACGCCTGCGGGCGCGTCGATTTCGGCGCCAACAAATCCGCAATCACCAGCGTGTTGCCTTCGGGCACCTCTTGCGCCACCGCCCAGAGATCTCGGCGCGGCTGCGCCTTCAGGGTCTGCGCGTCGGTGACGACCGTTACGCGGCGTTCGGCTAAAAACGGCATCGCCTGCGCGGCCTCGCGCACCCGCGACGCGTCGCCGACGTCTTCGGGCCCGAATCGCTGCAGGTTGAGGTCGCGAACTTCGGCCGGAAGTAACCGATCGAGGATGAGATCGAGCGCGCGATCGGCCAGCTCGCGCTCGGTGCCTTCGATGATGACGAGCTTCCCGATGGCCGGCTGCTTGTCGGCGAAGTCGTAAAACCTCACGAACGCAGCTCCAGATCGGGAATTGATTCCCCGTAGGGCGGGCGCAGAACGCCGAACTCGGTAACGAACGCGGCGATTAAATGCGCGGGCGTAACGTCGAAGGCGGGGTTAAAGACGACGGCGCCTTCGGGTGCGACGCGTTGGCCGCGAAACTCGGTTACTTCTTGGGC
>JBDTDR010000129.1:0-4044 GCA_039922955.1 Candidatus Tumulicola sp. | reverse complement strand
GCGCTCATCGCCTCGCCGTTGGTTTCCCAGCGCTGCGTGCTGCCCTCGATATCCGAAAACAGAAACGTTACCGTTCCCGTCGGTTCGCGCGCATCCGGCGGTTCCGAGCCCGCCTGCGTCGTCATGGCAAAGGCTTCGGGTTCGCGCCGTCCGCTCCCGCGGGAGGCCGCGGGGCATCCCTAGTGCTACACCATGTAGGTTTTCGGGGGGGTGTCCATTTGCAGGATCGGGCGGTCGACGGCAAAGTCGCTAATGCCGCTGGTCGTCATGCCGTCGAGCGCGAGTTCGCTAAGGATGCGACCGATCGCCGAAGCGAATTTGAATGCGTGTCCCGCGCCGATCGCGACGCTCACGTTAGGATGGTCGGGGACCGCGTCGATGACGAAGTCTCGATCCGGCGTCAGCGTGTAGAGGCACGTTTTCACGAGGTGCTGGGGCCCGAGCGCCCCCGGAAGATAGCGCGCGAGAAACTCGGAAACTCGCCGCGTAATCGCCGGATCCTCGTCGAAACCGCGCGTGTCGGCATCCACCGGCAATCCGCCGGCGTCCTGCGTCACCTTAACCGCGCCGCGCTCGCCGAAGACGGGGAAGCCGTAAAACGACGGGTCGTCCATCCAAATCCAGACGGGAAAACGTCCGAAAGCGAACCGGTCGAGATCGCGCGCTTTGAAATACATCGCCTGCTCTTTGGTCACTTCGAGCGGCAGCCGCAAACCGAACCACGTCAGCGCCCGCGCGCTCCACGGGCCGGCGGCGACCACGAGTTTGGCGGCTCGATACCGTTCTCCGCCGGCTTCGATTTCGATCTCACCATCGGCATCGCGCAGCGACGTTACCGCCGCGCGGTCGCGTAGCGTCGCACCGAACGCGCCGGCCGCGCGCTGATGGGCGCGCGTCGCACGCTGGGCCGCAACGATGCCGCCGTCTTCCTGGAATATTCCGTGGATGTCGTCGTCGATCGCGAACGCCGGCCAGCGCGCGCGAATGGCAGCGGCGTCGAGCCACTCGAACGGCACGCCGCACGCGCGCATCGCGTCGGCGTACCCCGACATCGGAATGGCGCCGTCGCGCGGGCCGATGTCCAGACCGCCGGTGCGGAAGACCAACCGTTCGCCCGCGTCGCGCTCGACCGACTCCCAGGCACGATACGCTTCCTTCGCGAGACGCACGTACGCTTGGGTAACGTACGAAAGGCGAATGATGCGCGAGTGATCGTGCGATTCGCCGCGAGCGTGTCCGAGTTCGAACTGTTCCAGTCCGAGCACCCGCGCGCCGCGCTTGGCCAGCCAGTAGGCGGCCCCGCTGCCGATTCCGCCCAAACCCAGCACGATAACGTCGAACTCGCGGGTCACGCGCCGTTGTCCGAAGCATCCACGGCAACGGCGTCGTCGCCCAAATGGGTCGCAACGTACCGGCGGATGTCGAGGCTCGCGTCTTCCATCGGCGCGTAGTAGCCGTGGCTGAATGCGCGCGAGCGCATCCCGGCTTGAACGCTCTCGCAGATCGCCCAGTCCTGTTTGTTGACGAGATCCCAAAAATCGACCGCGTCGCTCGGGTCGAAGCCGGGCTTGTCCATCTCGTCGGGGTGAAAAAGAACGTCGCAGACGATCGCGGTCTTTTCGGGGCTTTCCGGCCAGAGCGCGAACGCGGCCACGTGATCGGCGGCCAGGCTGAGCATGAAGTTCGGATAGATCAGCTCACCTTTATGGCGAACGCGTTCGTTTGCGTCAAGGCCCGGAAACGGTGCCCGATCGCTCGTACCGCTCAGACTAAAGGTCCACGCCCCGTCGCGATGCGGGATGCCGCGCTCCCAGTCGAGCTCGCCGCCGCCGCGCTGTTTGAACGCCGGCACGATGCGGCAGAGTTCGGGGTGCACGCCGGCGCAATGGTAGCACTCGTTGTAGTTTTCGAGCATGACCTTCCAGTTCGCCCCGATCTCGTAACGCATCGAACGAGCGATCTTCAGGCTTTCGAGCGGATAGCGCGCCAGCCGCGCGGGAACCGGGCCGAGCTGCGACGCTAGCGTGCGGCCTTCACGTTGCGCGCGCTCCGGCGAAAGATGGATAAAGACGAAGCCGCCCCACCGGTCGACGCCGACGCAATGCAAGCGCCGTGCGCCGGCCGGCACCTGGTCCGGTTCGACGAACGGCGACGCCACCAGCGTTCCGTCGAGCGCGTACGCCCAGCCGTGATAGGGACAGCGAATCGCGCCGCGCAGCACGCCGTCGCCGCACAGCAGCCGACTGCCGCGGTGACGGCAGAGATTGAGGTGCGCGTGCAGCTCGCCGGCCGCGTCGCGCACGATAATGACGCTTTCGCCGGCGACGTCGACGACGTGGAACGCTCCCGGGCGGTCGAACCGCTCGGCGCGCGCGGCGTAGAACCACTGATCCCAAAAGATCGCGCGGCGCTCGCGCTCAAAGAAGCCGGGATCGCCGTAGGCAGCCCGCGGCAGCGAAGCTTCCAAACCCGGTTGGGTCGCCGCTGGAGGACGTTCTCGTTCGGCCAAGTGCGCACTGCTCCCGAAGGCTTCGACGGTACATCGGATGGAACGCCAAATGAATCGTTGCTCCGCAGGGGATTCCGTCAAATGCGGTGGAATCCCTGGACGAAAGTCGCTCCCGAGACAGCCTGCACGAGTGAGGGGTCGAGCGCGAAGCATGCATACGTTTACGAAACCCGCCATCGCCACCGGAGCCACGACGCTTCCCGCATCGTGGTACATTTCGCCCGAGAATTTTGTCAACGAACGCGAGCGGGTCTTCGCCCGCAAGTGGATCTGCGTCGGACGTTCCGAAGCGATCGAGAGTCCGGGCGATTTCTTCACGACCGAACCGGCCGGCGAGAACCTCATCGTTACGCGCGACCGCGACGGCGCGGTGCACGCCTTCTATAACGTATGCCGGCATCGCGGCACGCGCATCTGCCAAGCCGCGTCGGGACATTTCCAAGGATCCATTCAGTGCTCGTACCACGCGTGGACCTACGGCCTGGACGGCGCGCTGAAGGTCGCCCGCAACATGGCCGACGTGCCGGGCTTCGAATGCGGCGATTACCCGCTCAAAGAAGCTGCCGTGGCCCTGTGGGAGGGTTTTATCTTTCTCAATCTCGGTCCCGCACCCGAGCCGTTTGAGCGCGCGCTCGCGCCGTTGATCGGGCGCTTCGCAAAATGGAACGTGGAAAACCTTCGCACCGCGCGCACCGTCGAGTACGACATCGCATGCAACTGGAAACTCGTCTTCCAGAACTATTCGGAGTGTTACCATTGTCCGCTCGTGCACCCGCAGCTCGATAAACTCTCACCCTCCGATAGCGGCCGCAACGATTTGACCGAGGGCCCGGTGCTGGGCGGCTATTCCGAACTGCGCTCCCACGGAACGAGCCTGACGACGACCGGGCACACGACGCGTTCGCCGCTGGGAAGCGTCGATGGCGCGGATCTCGATCGGATCTACTACTACACGATCTTTCCGTCAATGCTTTTCAGCCTTCATCCGGACTACGTCATGGTGCATTACGTCAAACCGGTTGCGCCGGGACGCACGCACGTCGTCTGCGCGTGGCTCTTCGACGCGCAAACGATGACGACGTGCGAGTTCGATCCGGGCGACGCCGTCAGTTTCTGGGATCTGACGAACCGCCAAGACTGGCAGGTGAGCGCACTCACCCAACTGGGTCTGCAGTCGCGCGCCTACTCCCCCGGTCCGTACTCGAACGCCGAAGGCCTGCTGGGTGCGTTCGATCGCCACTATCTGCGCGTGATGGACGCGCAGTGATCGCTGCCGGCGTGCGCTTCGCGCGCGCGCTCGTGCCCGTTGCCGCGCTCGCCGCGCTTTCCACGGCCGCTTCCCTCGCGCAAAACGCCACCGATGGCCTGAGCTGGCGGAACATCGGTCCGGCGCTAGCCGGCGGACGCACCGCCGCCGCCGCCGGCTCGGATGCCGATCCCTACCTTTACTACGCGGGCGCGGCCGGCGGCGGCGTTTTTAAGACAACCAACGGCGGGCTCACCTGGAGCGACGTTTGGCCGCGCGACGCGGTCGG
>JBDTDR010000128.1:0-6273 GCA_039922955.1 Candidatus Tumulicola sp. | reverse complement strand
CGATCGAAAGGCGAGGCCGGCATCGACGGATCGGCGCGCGCGTGTGCGTCGGCTCGCTCCTGCCGATCGGCGCCGGCCAGGCGGCAAACCTCGTCTGGCGCCGAAGTCCGCAGCATGCCCGTTTCCTACGATTTGCTAGAGCAACAGGCCCGCGAGCTTCTCTCCGGAGAGCGCGATTTCGTCGCGAATGCGGCGAACTTCGCGGCCTTCGTCTATCACGAGGTTCCCGACGTTAACTGGGCGGGCTTCTACCTGCTCGCGGCCTCCGGCGAGCTGGTGCTCGGCCCCTTTGCCGGCCTGCCCGCGTGCACGCGCTTGCCGGCCGGCCGCGGCGTGTGCGGCGAAGCCGTCATTCGCCAGGCGACCGTGGTGATCGACGACGTGCACGCGTTCGCCGATCACATCGTCTGCGATTCGGCTTCGCGTTCCGAAATCGCCGCGCCGCTTTGGAACGGGGAACGGTTGCTCGGAGTTTTCGACGTCGACAGCCCCCTCGTCGGACGCTTCAGCGAGGTCGACCGCGAAGGGATCGAAGGGCTGGTCCGCGCGTTTAGCGGGTGGGCGGCTACGGTTGGGGCGGTGGGCCGTCGGGCGTCATCCCGAAATGGTGACCCATTGCCATTCCCATCCCCATTCCCATCGGCTCGGGGTGGGTGAGGATCATCAGCAACACCGTTCCGGCATCGGCATTCGCGACGCTCATATGGTCGTGCGCTCCCATCCCGTCGTGAGATCCCATCGATCCATCCATGGGTCCCGGCGCGGAGCCTGGCGGCCTGGCCGGCATTTCGCTCCGCATCTCCGCCCGCATCGCCTCGTGCAACTTCCGGCTCTGCGTTGCGAAGGACGTATGGGCGGTGAGAATGCTCTGCGTCTCGCTGGGCGAGAGCACCGCATCGATCTGTTTGGCGGCCGCGGCCCGATCCGGGGTGGTGGAAATCGCCAGTTCGCCGATCGCGCTGGCCACCGCCGTTCGATGCGCCGGCGAGAGCGCACCGAGGATCGCGGAGCGCAGCTGCTGATGCAACTGCTTTTCCTGGCCCCAGAAGGTCTGGAGCGTCTTGAACATGGCCTGCCGTTGGGCCGTGGTCATGCCTGGGGGGCCGGCCGGAACGGCGGCAGTTGACGGGCTGCCGTCGGCTACGGCCGCGGCGGGGAACGTGATGAGCGCCAAAGCAAGCGCCAGCCAGAGTCTCTTCATAGTAGGCCTATGATATACCATCGGTCCGTAAATCCAGCTGAGAAACGTTCGCTCGCTCGCATTCGTTGTAACCCGGCCGGCTATGCCAGCCGCTCGCGTCCGTGCGGGCGGCTCAAATCGAGAAGCGGGCCGATCGGCACGATTCTGGTCGGGTTGATGTCGTCGTGCGTGTAGTAATAGTGCCGCTTGATGTGGTCGAAGTTCACCGTGCCGGCGACGCCGTCGATCTGGTAAAGGTCCCGCAGGTAGCCGTAGAGGTTGGGATAGTCGGCGATCCGGCGCAGATTGCATTTGAAATGACCGTAATAGACCGCATCGAAGCGCACCAGCGTGACGAAGAATCGCCAGTCGCTTTCCAGCGGTTGTGGGCCGAAAAGATAGCGCCGCGTTTCGAGCCGCTCCTCCATGAGATCGAGCGTTTCGAAAACGCGATACGCGGCTTCTTCGTACGCATCCTGACCGGTGGCAAAGCCGGCCCGGTAGACGCCGTCGTTGACGGTGCGGTAGAGCCGATCGTTGAGCGCGTCGATCTCGGGGCGGTGGTCGCGAGGATACAGATCCAGGCCGGCGTCGCCGAACGCGTCAAACTCGCGTTCGAACATGCGCATGATGTCGTCGTCCGAGTTGCTCACGATACGCCGGCTGCGCATGTCCCAGAGCACCGGCACCGTCACGCGCGCGCGATAGGCGGGATCAGATGCAAAATACGCCGCGCTCAGAAACGCCCAACCGTTGATCGGATCCGGTTCGTAAAAACGCCAGCCGCGTTCGTCGCGGACCGGATCGACGACCGTCATCCCGATGGCAGGCTCGAGCCGCTTGAGTTTGCGGACGACGATCGTGCGGTGCGCCCACGGACACGCCAAGCTCACGTACAGGTGATAGCGGCCGGGAACGGCGGGGTATTCCGAACTGCCGTCGGCGCGCACCCAACCGCGAAACGCGTCTTCCTGACGCACGAATTGACCGGACTCGGATTGTTCTGCGGGAAACTGCGACGTAACCGTCATTGCAGCGTAGAACCCGGGGCGGCCGGCAACGTTTCCAGAGTGCCTCCGGCCGGCCCGGCACCCGCGGCTCCTCCACGCAGGCTCGGCGTGACGTGCAAAGAGAACAACGCCTCCATGAAACTCGTTACGATGGCGCTGGCGCCGTTCGCGATCGTCGCGCTCGCAGCGTGTTCCTCGCACACATCGACCGTCCAGACGCGGGAGGGTGCGGCCACCGTCACGACCAGCCAAGATGATAAGAGCGTGACGGTTCAGACCAAGGAAGCCACGACGGCGATCGGCGAAAACGTCGACGCCGCCAAACTCGGCGCGCCCGTCTATCCCGGCGCGCAGGCGAACCAGGGAACCCTCGCGACGCACGACGACAAGAGCGCGAGCGTTATTGCGGCCTTCAGGACGACCGACGCGTTCGACAAGGTTTACGATTTCTACAAGCGGCAACTGCCCGCCGGTGCCGAGAAATTAAAGGTCGCGAGCGGCAACGGCTCGATCGCGTCGTTCCAGAGCGGCGGCGAGAGCGATCAGGTGGCCGTGCAAATCGCCTCCGACAAGCCCAACGAAACCGACATCCTGATCACGCACGTCACCAAGACCGGCGCTGGGGCGGCAAGCGCGTCTAGCGCTTCGCCTTAGTCACCCGCGCTCGGCCGTTTGCGCGCGTTGGAAGTCCAGCGACCGCGAGTTGATGCAAAACCGCGTGCCGCTCGGGCCCGGACCGTCGTCAAAAACGTGGCCTAAATGCGAATCGCAGCGCTTGCAGCGCACTTCGGTACGATGCATGCCGAAGGCGTTGTCATCGAGGAGCCGGACGTTTTGCTGTTGCTCGGGATGCGTGAAGCTCGGCCAGCCGCAGTGCGACTCGAACTTCGCGTCCGACGAAAACAACGCGTTGCCGCAGGCCCCGCACACGTACGTGCCGTCGTCGCGAACGTTGAGAAGACTGCCCGTGTGCGGCGCTTCGGTTCCGGCTTCGCGCAGGACGTGGTAGCGCTCGGGCCCGAGCTCCGCCCGCCACTGCTCTTCGGTTTTTTGAATCTCGGGGGCTTCATCGGAAGTGGTGGGGTGTGAATTTTGAGTCATGCACTGCCTAGAACGCGTGGCATAGTGCTTGTGGATGCGATATTGCGCCCGCACGCCGGCTCGGCGGAGTCAGGTGGTTCGGCCGCGGGCGGTTTGGCGGGGCCGCTAGCCGATGCGAACCGAGCGCATCGAGAGGGAGCCGGCTTCCATCCCCTCGACGAGGGTGGTGACCGCTTCCCCCGGCCGGCGCTGCGCGGCCGCGTACAGGAGGGGCAGGTAGTGTTCGGGCGTCGGTACGGCGAGCTTGCCGTCGGGATGCCGTTCGTAGCTTACGAGCGCGTCGCGGTCGCCGGCTTCGATGGCGGCGCGCGCGTATTCGTCGAAGCGAACCGCCCAGTCGTAGCCGCCCGGTTCCCCGAAATCGACTAAGCGCAGGTTGTGGACGATATTGCCGCTGCCGAGGATCAGCACGCCCTGCTCGCGCAGCGGCGCCAGCGCGGCGCCCAGATCCCAGTGAAAGCCCGCCGGCTGCCGTGCGTCGATCGCGAGCTGGACCACCGGGATGTCGGCCTCGGGGAACAGATGCACGAGCACGGACCACGCGCCGTGATCCAACCCCCACGCAAAGTCGAGGTTCGCGTCAACGGGCGCCGTGAGTTCGGCGACGCGCGCCGCCAGCTCCGGTGAGCCCGGTGCCGGATATCGCATCGCATGCAGTTCGGGCGGGAAGCCGTAGAAATCGTGAATGGTTCGGGGATGCGGCATAGCCGCTACGGCGACGCCGCTCGCGTACCAGTGCGCCGAGACCACGACGATCGCTTCGGGCCGGGGCAACGTTTTGCCGACACGGCGCCAGGCCTGCGAATACCGGTTGTTCTCGACGGCGTTCATCGGACTGCCGTGTCCGATGAAGAGCGCGGGCATCACGGGCAGGGTTGCTTCCTTCGCACGCACCTATAACCGGCGAAGGCGCGCAAGCGTTGCGGCCGCGAATAGGGTCGCATGAAGCTGTTGATCGAAATTCTGCTTTCGCTCATCCTCCATCCGATCGCGATGATCCTCATGTGGATCAACCTGATCGCGCGCGGCGATCTTTCGACGTTCACCAAGGTGGTGTGGTTCGTCGTCAGCATCATCTGGGGCCTCGGACCGATCCTCTACGTCCTGGTCGCCGACGGAGCGCTTTGGTAACGCGTTACGTCCGCGTCCAGACGAGCCTATTGGCCGTTCCCCAAATTTCCGGTGGGAGCGTACGAATCGTTAGCGTGTCGCCGGAGATGGTGAACTCGCGCTCGAGCGTCGTACCGACGAGGTTTGTGAACACGCTCACCTCGATGTGGTGGAACACGTGGTTGCCGCGAACTTCGTATCGGCCTGCGTATGCCAAAAAATCGGCGAGCGATTCGGTCAGCTCGGCGTGCGTGGACGTCGCGCCCTTGGGCGATTGGAGCGTTGAACGATGCGCGGCCATCAGCGTTGCCGACATGCGGCCGCTCGGCGTATAGATGAGATAGCCAACCGGATTCGGGCCGAAACGCGGCTCTCCGGACTTGCCGGCCGTTTCGATAACGAAGCTCTCGAGTTTCCAGGCACCGGCAACGGCATTCGCCGCGACCGTGTTTGCGGTGGCTGCGGCGGCCCGCACGGTCGCGCTCGTCGCGGCAATAAGCCCAAATGACGCCGCCGTCTCGAGCAACCGTTTACGCGAAAGACTCACTATAACTCCTCTCAAATCAAGGTGGGCGAACGGAGCTTGCTATGCAACGCAACGCCTATCCGCCGGCAGCATTGAACGCCGCTAGGTCGCGGTCCTACGTTGCAGTTTGGAATAACGAGAAGCGCCGCGTTCTCACGCGGCGCTTCGCCCAAACACTGGAGCCGTTGGCGGGGATTGAACCCGCGCTCTCCTCATTACCAATGAGGTGCTTTGCCACTAAGCTACAACGGCCGGCATCTTGGAACGGCTACATACTACACCGCGAACCGCCGCTCCTACGAGGGCGCTTCTCGCCGAAGTGCGTACTCCGACGCCCAGCGTATGCGCTTTTCTTGGCCATTCCTCGTAGGGTCGACTCGCAGCGTGCCGCCGATAGCGATTTCGGAGATCGGTATCAGGTAGACCGAATCGCCGCCCGGACAGTACACCGCAAAGTATTCTATCTCGCCGGCGTAACTTCTGCACGACACGCCGTTGCGTAGCCGCCCCGTCTTGACTTGGACCCGCGAGAGAATCCCGTCTTTGTCAATGATCAGGTCGTAGCGAGAATTTTCTCCGAACGGTGCTGAGACAATGTACCCGGCCCGCGCCAACGCCACCATCGCTTCCATCTCCGATCGGTCACCGATGCTCTTCGTATCTCGTTTCGGTAATCGTTCCATAGGAGCGATCGTACAGCGTCTGCATGCCACCTGTATGGCATTTTACTTATAACGGGTCCATTCGAATCGCTACGCCGGTTGACCCGGATTACCGACCGCTAAGGATTAAGGCGGTAAAGTTTTCCCGAAGTACCCGAACTGGGCGCGTGCAGTTCGCGCCGAAGCAGGGCGACGCCGTGCATTGCGAGACGGATCGACCCGATCTCGGCCGCGCTAAGACCCTCGCCGGCATTGACCGACATGACCTGACTCCCGTTACGCCAGGCGAAATGCTCGTGTTTCACCAGCACGGGGCGTCCGTCGGGCGCTGGATCGAGAGCCTCGAACATGTACTTCGGCGGCAGCCCGTCCTGCGGATCGTAGCGGTCGGCAAGCAAGACAAACGTGTTGCCGCCGGCGCGGCGATAGGTAAAGGTTAATGCCGGGGATCCCACGCGCCAAGCATGGGTTGCCTTCGAAAAGACGCCGGTCGGAGTCGTCACGATTTTTTCCGACACGACGTCCTTCGGCAAGCCCGCCGGCGGAACGATCGTAAAGCGTACCCGCGACTGCGCCGTTGCGAGCGTCACGGTTTGTGACTTCAGCGAAGATTTCAGTGATGCGGGCGCGGCGGGCGCAGCGATCCCTCCCAAGGCTTGCAAGGCCGTACGATATCGTTCCTCA
>JBDTDR010000127.1:0-20715 GCA_039922955.1 Candidatus Tumulicola sp. | reverse complement strand
GAGCGCAGTTGGCTGATGCACTCCCTGAGAGATGGACCGCAGCACCGATCCGCTGCCGTGTTTGTAAACCTCAACGTCGTTACTGTAAATGTTCGAGACGTACAGGTTGCTAGAAGCGTCTAGTGCCAACTGATCGGGGTATGACAGACCCTGCGAGATAGTACGCTGCAGTTTGTCGCTCCCCGGCGCATAGACGGTTACATTGGGGCCGTAATAGTTTGATACGTAGAGCGAGCCGCGCTGACCAAACGCCAAGTCCGCGGGAAAGTTCACTCCTGCGGTTATAGTCCGTAGAAGTGAGCTGCTGCCGGGGGCATATACCGACACCGTGGCTCCTCCATATCCTCGCGATGCCACGTTACAACAGTTTGCGACGTAGAGATTGCCAGATCCATCAAAAGCCAGGGCCGTCGGGAAGTTAATCCCTTGCGAAATCGTTCGCAGCACCGACGTGCTACCCGGGGCGTAGACCGTCACGCTCCCACCGCAGCCCCGGCAGCTAAGGCGGTAATTAGCGACGTAAAGATTACCCGATGCGTCGAACGCCAGCGCCTCAGGCTTTCTAACTCCATCAGAGATCGTACGCAGCGCCGATGTGCTGCCGGAAGCGTAAACGGTTATGGTGCTGCCGCAGTTTCTGCAACCCGTTGCGAAGTTTGCTACATAAAGATTCTTGCGTTTCGTCTGCGGAGCCCCGCGCGCGACCGACGGAAAACCGTAATTGGGGCTTGAGATCGAGTTAGACATCGTGGGATACGCATTGTTGCCTGCGCCGCATGCGGCTAAGAGCGGTGCACCGAGGCACATCCAGACGAGACCGTGAAGGCGCTTCATGAAGAACCCCTCCTGAAGAAGAAAAGCCGATGGCTCAAACGATAGTCGCGATGCCCTGTCTCTCTTAGGAAAAGGTGCCGGACCGGGTCTTCACCCTCTGCGATCCCGGTGGCTTGGCCGCGTGCCAAGGAGTAAACCGTGCGAGGTAAAGCCCCTGTACCCTGCAAACAACGGGGCGCAAGTGGTAACGGCATCGCGTCTTTAAGCACTCGGGGGCAACCTCAGCCGGGATTCTCCATATAACTTGGGGATTCGACGCGAAAGGGGCTCTTCCAAGCTCCGACCGCGCGGCTTGGCTCGGCGGCGCAGCCCGTTTCGGCCAGAGGAGCAGATTTCGGCGCGATCTGGCGGCGAGAACGGCGCTTCCGCGCTCGTCGGGACGCAGATCCCCCGTCGTTTGTTCCCCGCGAGAGACACTCGATTTCGTTTCAAAACGACCCATCTGACTGGGGTGAGGCTGCGCGCCTTTTGAGGCTTTGCCGCCGACGATCCAGCGCATGGCCGGATCGTGGCGCAGGCGCTCGGCGTCGTTCACGTCTTCGTAGCCAGCGAGCCGACCGAAGACGGATTGGCGCAGCAGCCCGACCAACGCATGTTGGCCGTTCTTGCCCGTGCGCGTGTCGGCCAGTGTTTCGCCTGCAAGTTCGCTCAATCCGAGCGCATTATCGAGTTCCACGGTAGGCGAGCAGACCCGCATCGGACGTGACGACCGAGCCGCGAAACTGCACCATCACCCGGCAGTCGAAATCGAGTCGAAGAACGCCGCTTTCGCCTTCACCCGCCGGGTTCGTCACTTCGGCGCTACATCATCGGCATAAATCACTTGTCTATTATAGCAAAACCGCCACTCGCCAGCACCGGATTTGCAAACGCATCTGGTGAATGCGGGTTACAATGCGGCGCGCCGAAAATCGGCCAGCAGCGACGCGAGGTACACGAGAAAACGCGCCGCCCCGGCGCCGTCGACGACGCGATGATCGTAGCTGACGCTCAGCGGCAGCATCAAGCGCGGCTCGAAGGCCGTGCCGTTCCATACGGGCTCGATCGACGAACGAACCGCGCCGAGAATGGCGACCTCCGGCGCGTTGACGATTTGGGTAAACGCCGTGCCGCCGATGCCGCCGATCGAGGAGATCGTGAACGTGCCGCCCTGCATGTCGCCGAGCGAGAGTTTTCCGTCCCGCGCCTTGGCTGCCAGTTCCGCCGTCTCGGCGGCGATCGCGAGGAGGCCCTTCGCATCGGCCTTCTTGAGCACCGGAACGACCAGGCCGTTGGGCGTGTCGGCGGCAAAGCCGACGTTATAATAGCGTTTGTAGATCAGTTCGTCGCCGTCGAGCGACGCGTTAAACTCCGGGAAGCGCTGCAGCGCCGCAGCCGACGCCTTGATCAGGAACGCCAGCATCGTGAGCTTCGCGCCGCCGCGTTTGCTCGCTTCGGCGTTGATCGTTTGGCGAAACGCTTCGAGGCCGGTGACGTCGGCTCGGTCGTAGTTGGTGATGTGCGGAATCTGCACCCAGTTGCGATGCAGGTTCGGGCCCGAGAGCTTCTTGATGCGCGAAAGCGGCTGGCGTTCGATCGGACCGTACTGGGCGAAATCGATTTTCGGCCAGGGCGGAAGGCCGCCCGGCATCCCCGAAGCGCCGGCCGCCGAGCCGGCGCCGCGCTGTAAGGCCGATTTGACGAAACCTCGCACGTCGTCGCGGGTGACTCGCCCGCGCGGGCCGCTGCCGTCGAGCCCGCGCAGATCTAGACCGAGCTCGCGCGCAAACCGCCGAATCGCGGGACTCGCATGCACCATGGCACCATCCCGGGATTGCGGAACCGGCGCGGCCGGCGACGGTGGCCGTTCCTGCGGCGGCGGCGGCGGTTGCGGTTGCGGCGGTTGCGGTGCCGCCGCAGCCGCGGGTTCGGTGGGTGCGGCGGCGGGAGTTCCATCCCCGACCGTCAGCGTTGCGATGACGCTTCCCTGCGAAACTTTGTCGCCGGGTTTCACCATGATCTCGCCGATTATCCCCGCCGCCGGCGCGGGAATTTCCAGCGACGCCTTTTCGCTCTCCAGCACCAAGATGGGCGCTTCTTTGGCGACCGTTTGGCCGGCTTTGACGAGCACTTCGACGACGGGCACGTCTTTGAAGTCGCCGATGTCGGGGACGCGGATATCGATCGTGTCGCTCACCTTCGGCTCCTTAAACGGTGATCGGATTGGGCTTATTGGGATCGATATGATACTTCTTAATGGCCTGGGCGGCGGTTGCCGCCGGAATCGTCCCTTCTTCCGCGAGCGCCTTGAGCGCCGCCAGCGTCACGAAGTGGCGATTGACCTCGAAGAACTCGCGAAGCTTGCGGCGATAATCGCTTCGTCCGAAGCCGTCGGTTCCGAGCGTTACGTAGCGCCGCCCCACGAACGGATGAATTTGTTCGGCAAACGTGTGAATGTAGTCGGTGGCGGCGATCCCCGGTCCTGGGCGGCCGCCCAGCGATTCCTCGACGAACGAGCGTCGCGGCGCGTCTTCGGGATGCAGCAAGTTCCAGCGCCGCGCGGCGACGCCGTCGCGCTGCAGCTCGTTGAAGCTGGTTACGCTCCAGACGTCGCTGCGAACGTTCCACTCTTTTTCGAGCAGGTCCGCCGCGGCGAGGACTTCGCGCAGGATCGCTCCCGACCCAAAGAGCTGCACGCGCGGCTCGTTCTTCGGCGATTCGCCGCCGTCGCGCAGCAGATACATCCCGCGCAGAATCCCCTCGAGCGCGCCTTCGGGCATCGCCGGATGGGCGTAGTTTTCGTTGAGCAGCGTGATGTAGTAGTAACCGTCCTCCTGATCGGTCAACATGCGCCGCAGTCCGTCCTGGATGATCGCCGCGACCTCATAGCCGTAGGTGGGATCGTAGCTCTTGCAGTTGGGGATGAACGATGCCGCGACTTGACTGCTGCCGTCTTCGTGCTGCAGGCCCTCGCCGTTGAGCGTGGTGCGACCCGACGTCGCGCCCAGCAGAAAGCCGCGGGTGCGGCTATCGCCGGCCGCCCACGCCAAATCGCCGATGCGCTGAAATCCGAACATCGAGTAGTAGATGTAGAACGGAATCATCGGCAAATTGTGGTTTGAATACGACGTCCCGGCCGCGAGCCACGACGAAAACGCTCCCGCTTCGTTGATGCCTTCCTGAAGAATCTGCCCGAGTTTGTCCTCGCGGTACCACATGAGCTGCTCCGCGTCTTGCGGATGATAGAGCTGGCCGACCGACGAGTAGATGCCGAGCTGCCGGAACATCCCTTCCATGCCGAAAGTGCGCGACTCGTCGGCCACGATCGGCACGACGCGCGGGCCGATCGTCGGGTCGCGCACGATCGTATTGAGAATTCGGACGAAAGCCATCGTGGTGGATATTTCGCGCTCGCCGGTGCCCTTGAGCTGCGGCTCGAATGCCGAGAGTTCCGGCACCGGCAGCGACGCGGACGTGCGTCGCCGCTGCGGAAGTTGACCGAGCGTCGCCACGCGCTCGCGCAGATACTGCATCTCGGTGCTGTCGTCGGGTGGCTTGTAAAACGGGATCTTCTCGATCTCGGCGTCGCTCACCGGAATGGAGAAGCGATCGCGAAACGCGCGCATCGCTTCGACTTCCATTTTCTTGGCTTGATGGGCGATGTTGCGCGCTTCGCCCGCCACACCCATGCCGTAACCCTTGATGGTTTTCGCCAACACGACGGTCGGCTGGCCGCGGTGTTCGAACGCGCTCTTGTAGGCGGCGTACACCTTAATCGAGTCGTGGCCGCCGCGCTGCAGAGCCCAGATTTCGTCGTCGGTCAAATCGGCGACCAGCGCCTCCGTCTCCGGGTAACGCCCGAAAAACGCTTCGCGCACGTACTTACCGTTGCGCGATTTGAACGTTTGGTAGTCGCCGTCGACGCATTCCGTCATGACCTGGACGAGGCGTCCGCTCGTGTCTTGACGCAGCAAACGATCCCACTTGCTTCCCCAGATGACTTTGATGACGTTCCAGCCGGCACCCTTGAAGACGCGCTCGAGTTCTTGAATGATCTTGCCGTTGCCGCGCACCGGGCCGTCCAGCCGCTGCAGGTTGCAGTTGATCACCCAAATCAGGTTGTCGAGCTTTTCGCGCCCAGCGAGCGAGATGGCGCCGAGCGATTCGGGCTCGTCCATTTCGCCGTCGCCGTGGAACGCCCACACCTTGCGGTCTTGCGCGTCGATCAGCGCGCGATCGTGCAGGTAGCGCATGAAGCGGGCCTGGTAGATCGACATGATCGGTCCCAAACCCATGGAAACCGTGGGATACTGCCAAAACTCCGGCATCAGCCACGGGTGCGGGTACGACGAGAGACCCTGCCCGCCGACTTCCTGGCGAAAGTTGTCGAGCTGCGCCTCGGTGATGCGGCCTTCGAGGAACGCGCGCGCGTAAAAGCCGGGCGCGGAGTGTCCTTGCAAGAATACGAGATCGCCGCCGAACGTCTCCGACGGCGCGCGAAAGAAGTGATTGAAGCCGACGTCGTAGAGCGTGGCCGCCGATGCAAAGCTAGCGACGTGTCCGCCCAGTTCCGAACTGAGCTTGTTCGCGCGCACGACCATCGCCAACGCATTCCAGCGCACGTAGTGGCGCAGGCGCGCTTCGAGTTCGCGATCGCCGGGCATCGGCGTCTGAAGTTCGACGGGCAGGGTGTTGACGTACGGCGTTTCGAGTCCGAGCGACACGTGCGCGCCGCCGCGTTGCGCTTCGTCGACGAGACGTCCGATCAGTTCCCGGGCGCGGTCCGGCCCTTCCACGGCCACCACGGCGCGCATCGCCTCGAGCCACTCCTGGGTTTCCGCCGGATCGGGATCGTGAACGAACGTCATAGCCTGCCGGTCATTCCGTTTGCCCGGCCAATCCCTTGCGGGTGGACCGGTCCAATCACGCGTCTGGTTGCCGCCAATGGTCTTCCCGCAGCATTAGCCCGATGGAAGCGAGCAGAATCGCCGCGCCCACGAGCGCCGCGGCGGAAAGCGATTCACCGAAGATGAGCAGCGCCAGAATCGCGGCGCTAATCGGCTCGAGCAGCGTGGTGAACGAAACGGCGCTGGGCGAGAACCAGCGCAGGCTGGCATTGATCGCCGTGTGGCCGAGCAACTGCGAGATCAGGGCCATCGCGAAAATCCCTCCCCAAGCGATCGTGTCGGTAAGGTGCGGCGGCGGCTGACGCGCGATCGCTGCGGCTGCGACGAGCGCGATTGCCGCCCAGGTGTAGGTGCGCGTGACGATCGTGCGCGTGTCGAGCGCGCCGCGGACGTGGCGAACCAGCAGCAGATAGGCGGCCATCGCGAGGCCGCCGGCCAACGCCAGTGCGGCCCCGAGCAACGCGTGCCCGGCCTCCGGCGGCGGCGTCCGATTGAAGCCTACGACCGCCGCTAGACCGATGCCGCCGGTGACGAAGGCGACCAAAGCGAGCCGCGACAGCGCGTGCCGGCGCGCGAGCGCATCGTAGAGCGCCGTCCAAATCGGCGTGGACGCGACCAGCAGCGTGGATATGGCCACCGTCGTGTATTCGAGCGACGCGATCCAGCCGGCAAAATGCACGGCCAGCGCGACGCCGGCCGCGCACAACACGCCGGCTTGCCGCCGGTCGAGCGGCGCCGCTCCGCCGCGTCGTCCGCGAAGGGCGGCAACGAGCAGCAAGACGAGCGCCGCGATGCACAGCCGCGACGCCGCAACCGCGAGCGGCGCCGCGCCTTCCAATGCGAAGCGCGCAAAAATCGCGGCCGCGCCGACGGCCAACTGTGCGCCGCCGAGCAGCAGATACGGGCCCGCGAGCGTCTGCGGGCGTTCTTGGAGCATCCGGCCGTCCTCTCGACGGGGTTTTACTGCGCGGTTTGATAAGTACCCGTGAGCGGGAGCTCGCTTTAGGCGGGCTGAGAGGGCGGGCACCATACTCGCCGACCGCAAGCACCTGATCCGGGTAATGCCGGCGAAGGGAGGAACGTATGAAAACCTATTTGCAGGGATCGCATCGGTCGATTCGCGTGCCCGCACGCGAGATTGCGTTGACCGACGGTACGACGCACGTCGTTTACGATACGAGCGGCCCATATTCGGATCCGCAGGCGACGACCGACATTCGGCGCGGCCTGCCGCCGTTGCGCGCGGGGTGGATCGAAGCGCGCGGCGACACCGTATCGCTCGACAATCCGTCGTCGGTCTACCGCCGCGGTCGCGAGGCGATGCCGGAACTGAACGCGATTCGTTTCCCGACGCGCGCGCCGGTGCGCCGCGCGAAGGCCGGAGCCAACGTCACTCAAATGCACTACGCGCGTCGCGGCGAGATTACACCCGAGATGGAGTTCATCGCGATTCGCGAGGCGCTCGCGCCGGAGTTCGTGCGCGACGAGGTCGCCCGCGGGCGCGCCATCATTCCCTCCAACGTCAATCATCCCGAGAGCGAGCCGATGATTATCGGGCGGAACTTTCTGGTGAAGATCAACGCCAACATCGGCAACTCCGCGATCACGTCGTCGATCGACGAAGAGGTCGAAAAGATGACGTGGGCGACGCAGTGGGGCGCCGACACGGTGATGGACCTCTCGACCGGGAAGAACATTCACGAAACGCGCGAGTGGATTCTGCGCAACTCGCCGGTGCCGATCGGCACCGTGCCGATCTATCAAGCGCTCGAGAAAGTCAACGGCAAAGCCGAGGATCTTACGTGGGATCTTTTCCGCGACACGCTGGTCGAACAAGCCGAACAGGGCGTCGACTACTTTACGATTCACGCCGGCGTACTGCTCCGCTACGTGCCGCTTACCGCGAGCCGCATCACGGGCATCGTTTCGCGTGGCGGCTCGATTCTTGCCAAGTGGTGCCTCTCCCATCACCAAGAGAACTTTCTTTACACGCATTTCGACGACATCTGCGAGATCATGAAGGCGTACGACGTCGCGTTTTCTCTGGGCGACGGTCTGCGCCCGGGATGCACCGCCGACGCCAACGATGCCGCCCAGTTCGGCGAACTCGAAACGCTCGGCGAGCTGACGAAGATCGCGTGGAAGCACGACGTGCAGGTCATGATCGAGGGGCCTGGCCACGTGCCGATGCATTTGATCAAAGAAAACATGGACAAGCAGCTCGAAATTTGCCAAGAGGCGCCGTTTTACACCCTCGGACCGTTAGTGACCGACATCGCGCCGGGGTACGACCACATCACCAGCGCGATCGGCGCGGCCATGATCGGCTGGTTCGGCACGGCCATGCTCTGTTACGTCACGCCCAAAGAACATCTCGGCTTGCCGAACAAAAAAGACGTGAAAGACGGCGTGATCGCCTACAAAATCGCCGCCCACGCGGCCGACGTCGCCAAAGGCCATCCGTTCGCCCGGCACTGGGACGACGTGCTCTCGAAGGCGCGCTTCGAGTTTCGCTGGGAAGATCAGTTCAATCTCTCGCTCGACCCCGATACCGCGCGAGAGTTCCACGACGAAACGCTGCCGGCGCCCGGCGCCAAGGTGGCGCATTTCTGCTCGATGTGCGGGCCGCATTTCTGCTCGATGAAAATCACTCAGGAAGTGCGCGAGTACGCCGAGCGCGGCATGGCCGAAAAATCGCGCGAGTTCTTGGATGCGGGCGCCGACGTGTACGTGCCGGTGCCCGAGACCGTGTCGACCTGAACGCTTCGACGGGCGGCCTCGGCGTTAGAGCGGTGCTGTTCGATCGCGACGAGACGCTGGTTGTCGACGTGCCGTTTAACGGCGACCCGGACAAGGTGCAGGCTGCGCCGGACGCACGCGAGCAACTCGACCGATTGCGCGCCGCCGGATTGCGGTTAGCCGTCGTCAGCAACCAGAGCGGCGTCGGGCGTGGATACATTACGATCGATCAAGTCGATGCCGTCAATCGGCGGGTCGAGGAGCTGCTCGGCCCGTTCGCCGGGTTCTTCGTCTGCCCGCATGCGCCCGGCGACGACTGCGAGTGCCGTAAGCCCAAGCCCAAGCTGATCTTGGATGCGGCGCGCGCGCTCGGCGTCGAGCCGGCGGCGTGCGCCGTCGTCGGCGATCGGGATAGCGACGTCGAAGCGGCGCGCAATGCCGGCGCCATTCCGATGAAGATCGACGGCGCCCACCATCTGGCGGACGCCGTCGAAAAGATTCTTCGTTCGCGCGAGCTGCGCGGTTAGCGGGCGGCTACGGTGGCATCCAGCCAGTATTCGGCGTCCGGGCCGCGCGCGGCGGCGTAGGCGTCGGGTGGCAGGCGCACCGTCTTGGAAAGGTGCTGCCACGTACCCATGACGCGCACCACGTAGTTCTGCGTTTCGCCGAACGGCGGGATCCCGCCGTAGTCGGAAACCGCGTCGGGCCCCGCGTTGTAGGCCGCAAAGACGAGATCGCAGTGGTTGGATCCAAAGCGATGCATCAGGCCGCTGAGATAGCGGGCGGCGCCGGACAGATTTTCGCCGGCGTTGCGGGGGTTGACGCCGAGATGCGCCGCCGTCCCGGGCATCAGCTGGCCGAGGCCGATCGCGCCCGCGCTGGAAACCGCATGCGTGTGCCAGCGCGATTCGACCGTTACGATCGCGACGAGCATGTTCGCGTCGAGACGCCAGCGCTCGGCGTTGACCAGTACGCGGCGCGCGAGATCGCGGCTTTGCCATTTGGGAAGCGCTGGATTGATGTGATGGAGCACCGAGGCGTAGACGGCGATCGTCGCGGGGGTTGCTTGCAGCGGCGGCAGCGCGGCCCGCGCCGGCACGCTCGAGGCAACGGCGAGGCCAAAGACGGCACCTACCGCCGCCACGTAGGCGAACATCTTCATTTGTTGAGGGCCTTCAAGCCGATCTGCGGCCGAGCCTCCCCGGGGAAGTTTTTGGTTCTGTGGAAAAACTCGAGCCTCGTGAGCCGCCAACAAATGTCGCACCAAGCCCGTCGCGCCTGGACGATCGGCCTGATCGCGTTCTTCGTCGTGATGTGCGGCGCGATCGCCGTGTCGCAGTGGTGGGCGATCCACCGGAACGTTCCCTACTACGAAGCGCGGCTGCACGCGGGCGAAAAAAATCGTTAGCGGCCCTTCGACTGCGCGCCTGCGGCGCTTCGCTCAGGGTGACACGTGCGCGCCTGCGGCGCTTCGCTCAGGGTGACACGTGCGCGCCTGCGGCGCTTCGCTTAGGGTGACACGGTTGTGGCGGCCGTTTGATGCATCTTTGATGCAGCCGCGCAGGAGTCGCGCGCGTGGAGGTGGGAGCGAGCGCGTATGACTCGTCGCTTACCGTACGTTGCGTCGGCTGCCACGGCCGTCGTTTTTTTGACCTGCGCCCCGTTGTGCGCTCAAACGCCGTCCGCCTCGCCGGCACCGGCCGCCACCCTGACGGCTCCAACCGCCACGGCCCCGGCCGTCGCGGGGTCCACGCCGGCTCCGGCTTCGCCGGCTCCGAAAACGTCCGCGGCGCCGGCCAAGCCCGCGAAGCCGACCCCGACGCCCTCGCCGACGCCCACCCCGGGGCCGCCCTTTTCGAACATGATGTGGCGCGCGATCGGCCCGGCGGCCGCCGGCGGGCGCGTCGCGGCCGTGGCCGGATCGGCGACCGATCCCAAGCTCTACTACGTGGGCAGTGCCGGCGGCGGCGTTTGGAAATCGGAGAACGGCGGCGCGACGTGGGATCCGGTCTTCGAAAAGGAACCGGTCGCCGCGATCGGTGCGGTCGCGATCGATCCGACCGACAATCAAACGGTTTGGGTCGGAACCGGCGAGACGAATCCGCGCAACGACGTGAGCTACGGCGACGGCATCTACAAGACGACCGACGGCGGCGAGCACTGGACCAATCTCGGCCTCAAAGGCAGTAAGTACATTTCGCGAATCATCGTCGACCCGCACAATCGCAATCACGTGATCGTGGCGGCGTTGGGCGACGTTTTTGCCGACAGCACGGACCGCGGCATTTACGTCACCGATGACGGCGGCAAAACGTGGAAACACACGCTGTACGTAGGGCCGATGAGCGGCGTTTCGGATCTCGCGATGAACGTGCAGAATCCGAGCGTTCTCTATGCCGGCGTATGGCAGTTCCGGCGTCGGCCGTGGACGTTCACCAGCGGAGGGACCGACGCTGGCCTCTACAAATCGACCGACGGCGGCGCGAGCTGGAACAAACTGACCCTTCACGGCCTGCCGTCGTCTCCGGTCGGACGCATCGGGCTCGCGGTAGCGCCGAGCAACGGCAACCGCGTCTACGCACTGATCGAATCGAGCGAAGGCCTGTTGTGGCGCTCGGACGATGCCGGCTCCACGTGGACGATGGTGAGCAAGGACACGCTGGTCGATCAGCGACCGTTTTACTTCACGCACGTTGAAGTCGATCCGAAGAATCCCGATCGCGTGTACGCCGTCTCCGAAGCGCTCGCACTGAGTACGGACGGCGGAAAGAAGTTCAAGGAAATCGCCGACCCGGTGCACGTCGATTACCATGCCATTTGGATCGCGCCCAACGATCCCGCGCGGGTGATCGTCGGTGAGGACGGCGGCTACGCGCTCACGCTCGACGGCGGGCAGAACTGGTTTTTCTCCGCGAACTTGCCGATCGGTCAAGTCTATCGCGTGGGGCTCGGCAACGACAATCCGTACACGGTTTGCGCCGGCCTGCAAGACAATAACGGCTGGTGCGGACCGTCGAATTCGCTGGACGCCTCAGGGATCCAAAACAAGCACTGGATCGCTGCGGTCGGCGGCGACGGCGAGTGGGGCATTCCCGAGCCCGACAACGCCGACTGGATCTGGGCGGACTCCGAGAACGGCGCGCTCGTCGTGTACAATCGGGTCACGCAAGACGCTTGGTTTGTGGCGCCGTATCTGCAGAACTCGAAAGAATCGTACGACTTGTCCACCAGCAAGTACCGTTTCAGCTGGGAATCGCCGATCGCGTTCGCGCCATGGAATCCGCGGGTCGCGTGGTACGGCGGAAACCTCATCTTTCAAACGACCGACCGCGGGAAGACGTGGACGAAAATCAGCCCGGACCTCACGCGCAACGTGAAGGCCCATCAGCAGCCGTCGGGCGGCCCGATCACGCACGACGTTTCGGGAGCCGAGTACAGCGACACCCTGCTGGATATCGAGGGCTCGACGCTGGCGAAGGGCGAGATTTGGGTCGGAACCGACGACGGCCTCGTGCAGCTGACGCGCGACTACGGAAAGCACTGGAGCAACGTTACGCCCGCGGGCGCGCCGGAGTTCGGCCGCTTCGCGACCGTGGCGCCCTCGACTTTAGCGGATGGTACGGCCTACGCTATCAACGACGGGCACTATATCGGCGACAACGCGCCGTATGCGTTCGTCACGCACGACTTCGGAAAACACTGGACCAAGATCGTCAACGGACTGCCAAAGGATCAGTGGGCCCGCGCGATTCGGCCGGACATCCGCGATCGGAACATCGTCTACCTCGGAACCGAAGAAGGCATCTGGATTTCCTTCGACGGCGGCGCGAAGTGGCAATCGTTCCAAAACGATTTGCCGACCGTCTCCGTTCACGACATTCGCATGCAGCCGCAGGCGAACGATCTGGTAATTGCGACGCACGGCCGGTCGGTCTACATCATGGACGACATGAACCCGGTGCAGCGCTTGGCGCAGGCGGTAGCGCGCGGTACGTGGCTGTTTGCGCCGCGCGTTTCGTACGAGTGGTCGCAGCACGAAAACGACGAAGGAACCTACACCAACTACGCGGCCGACAATCCCCCCAACGGCGTGGTGGTAACGTTTTATCAGAAGGAGCCGCAAAAGAACGCTCCCAAGCTCGACATCCTGGATTCGCACGGACGCGTTATCCGAACGGTTTCGGGCACGCATAAGGTCGCCGGCAAAGACAAGCCCTACATCACGAACAAGGTGGGCCTGAACCGGTACGTTTGGGACTTCGGCGTTAACGGGCCCATGAAATGGCTCGGAGCGGCCAAAGAGCGCTACCAAGGTCCCGACTCCGGACCCGGCGTTCCGCCCGGATCGTACGCCGTGCGCATGACCCTCGACGGTCATACGTACGTCCAGCGTTTCGTCGTAAAAGCCGACCCGCGCTCGATCCTGACGCAGGCCGATTACGAACGGACTTTTGCGGCCGCGATGAAGGTGCAGGACCAGCTCTCGGTGGTGGACGCCATGCTCAACAACCTCGACGCCGTGAAGAAGACGATCGACGAGGCGGCCGGCACTTCGAAGAAAGCCGCGAACGCCGCGCTGTTCTCGAAGCTCGCTGACGCGCTCACGGCGCGCGCGAGCGTCTTCGACTTTCTGACGGCGAACTATCAGAACGACGAAGACGGCATTCAGCGACCGGGTGCGCTACGTGAGGATCTGTTCGGGGCGTATTTCGGAGCGCAGGGGCTGCTCACGCAGCCCGTCGTGCAGTATCTCGTTCGCACCCACGCACAAGTGCAAGACGGCGTCATCCGCTACAATGCCTTCGTGAAGAACGTGCTGCCGGGAGTCAACGCCGCGTTGAAACAGGCCGGGATGAAAGCGCTGACGGCGCCGGCGGTCGCGAACTTCAAGTGAACCGCCGCCGCTTCGCCGGGAGCGCCCTCATCGGGGCGGCGATGCTGCTGGCGCCGATGTTGCTCGCACCGATGCCGGCGCCCGCCGATGCTGCGGGCTTCGGCAATCTCACCTGGCGGTCGATCGGACCGGCGGTTTCGGGCGGCCGGGTCGCGGCCGTCGCCGGCACGCCGCAGGACGATCGGCTCTACTATCTGGGAACGGCCGGCGGCGGGGTCTGGAAGTCGTCGAACGGCGGCGCGACGTGGCAGCCGGTTTTCGATAAGGAATCGGTAGCATCCATCGGCGCGGTTGCGATCGATCCGCGCGATGAGAACGTGGTCTACGCGGGCACCGGCGAAAGCAATCCGCGCAACGACGTCAGCTACGGCGACGGTCTGTACAAATCGACCGACGGCGGCAAGACATGGAAGAACGTCGGCTTGCGGGCCACCCGCCACATTTCGCGCATCGTTATCGACCCGAAGAATCCGGCGCACGTCGTGGCCGGCGCGCTCGGCGACGTCTTTGCCGATTCGCCCGATCGCGGCGTGTACGTTTCATTCGATGCCGGAAGATCGTGGAACAAAACGCTCTATGCCGGCCCCCGAAGCGGCGCCGGCGACGTCGCGATGGACTTGCAACACCCCGATACGGTGTTCGCCGGCATGTGGGAGTTTCGGCGCCGGCCGTGGACGTTCACCAGCGGCGGCCCGGACGACGGGCTGTACAAGTCGTCCGACGGCGGCAAAACGTGGAGGCGGTTGACCGGTCACGGTTTGCCCGACGGCATCACCGGCCGCATCGGGTTGGCGATCGCGCCCAGCAACGGCCGGCGGATCTACGCGCTGATCGAAGCCAAGGGCGGAATTCTCTGGCGTTCGAGCGACGGCGGCGCGACGTGGACGATGATCTCGAAGAACACGCTGGTCGACCAACGACCGTTTTACTTTTCGCATATCGCGGTGGACCCGCGCAATCAAAATCACGTGTACGCCGTCTCCGAAGCCCTTTCGGAAAGCAAAGACGGCGGCAAGAAATTCGAGGAGATCGCCAAGGACGTTCACGTTGACTACCATGCCATCTGGATCGCGCCCAACGACCCGGCGCGCATCATCGCGGGTGAGGACGGCGGCTACGCGCTGACCGTTGACGGTGGAAAGAACTGGTCGTTTTCGCGCAATCTCGCGATCGGTCAATTTTATCACGTGGCCGCGTCGAACGAGAACCCGTACTTCGTCTGCGGCGGTTTGCAGGATAACAACGCGTTCTGCGGGCCGTCGAACTCCCTCGACCGCGACGGAATAAAAGACGACCATTGGATCGACGTGATCGGCGGCGACGGCATGTGGGCGGTTCCCGATCCAGCCGATCCAAATCTGATCTGGACCGATCTTCAGGACGGACGAATTTCGATCTTCAACCGTGCGGCGCAAACCAACCGGTTCGTGATTCCGTATTTCGACTTTGCCAAGAACGATTTTAACGTCGGCGATCGCAAGTACCGGTTCAACTGGGACTCGCCGGTGGCGTTTGCGCCGTGGGACGCTCGGGTGGCGTGGTACGGTGGGAACGTCGTTTTCGAGACGACCGATCGCGGCCGGCACTGGACGCCGATCGGTCCCGATCTCACGTTAGATCTCAAGGAGCATCAAGTGCCGGCGGGCGGACCGCTCGCGTACGACGTTTCGGGAGCCGAATACTCCGATACGATTCTTTCGATCGAGGGATCGCCGCTGAACAAAGGCGAGATTTGGGTCGGGACCGACGACGGGCTGGTGCAGCTCACGCGCGACGGCGGCGCACGCTGGCAGAACGTCACCCCGCCGGGCATCCCGCCGTTTGGACGGATCGAAACCGTCGCGCCGTCTCCCCTGATTGCGGGAACGGCGTACGCCAATATCGACCGGCATCGTTCGGGTGACTACGCGCCCTATCTTTTCGTTACGCACGACTACGGCAAGACCTGGACGAAGATCGTAGCCGGGCTTCCGCCGGACCAGTACGTGCGCACCGTCCGGGGCGATTCGACGAACTCGAATCTCGCGTACGCCGGAACCGAGCAAGGCCTCTATCTCTCCTACGATGGTGGCGGCCACTGGCAGAACTTCCGCTTGAACCTCCCCCAAGTCTCCGTGCGCGACATCCGGATCCAGCCGCAGTTCGACGATTTGCTGCTCGCGACGCACGGGCGTTCGCTGTGGATCATGGACGATCTCGCATCGCTGCAAAACCTGCCGCAGGCGCAGGCGGCCGGAACCTATTTGTTCGCGCCGCGGGCCGCGTACGAGTATCACTTCCACTCCAACGATGAGGGCGCGTACACGCGCTTTGCGGGTGCTAACCCGCCGGCCGGCGCGATCGTGGATTTCTACCAGCGCAAGCCGCAAGCCAAAGCGCCCGCCATCGAGATCCTCGATTCCACGGGGACGGTCGTTCGCCGCATCGCGGGCACGCATAAAGTGCATGGTAAAGAAGTTTCCGACGTCACCAACAAAGCCGGCATCAATCGCTACGTATGGGACTTCCGCGAGAACGGCCCCGTCTTATGGCTGGGCGCGGCGCGGGAAGCGTACCGTGGCCCGAAGGTCGGCGCGCTGGTCGTGCCGGGAACCTACGCGGTGCGGATCGTGCTCGATGGGAAAACGCTGACGCAGAACGTCGTCGTGAAACCAGATCCGCGCGATGCGTGGACGCAAGCGGATTACCAAGCCGGACATGCGTTCGCAGCGAAATATCTCGGCGACTACGGCAAAGTCGACCAAGCGCTCAATAATCTCGACGCAATCGGTAAATCGCTCGCGTCAGCCTCGCACGCGGCAGCGACTGCGGGGAACACGTCGCTGGTTTCGCAAATCGCGGCCGCGCAAACGGCGCGCGGCGAGATTTTCTCACTCTTTACGGCCGACTATCACAACGACGAAGATTCAATCCAGCGGCCCGGTGCGCTTCGCGAAGACGGTCCGAGCGGCGGATTCCTCAACCGCGGCAATCAACCGCCGACGCCCGCGCTCCTCGAGTTCGCAGCGCGTTTCGACGACGCGTACGGCGCGGCGTTTGCAAAATACAACGCCTTCGTCGCGAGCCTCGCACCGCTGCAAACCCGGCTTAAGAGCGCCGCTCTCAAACCGCTCGAGGGCGTAAACTCGATTTCGCCCTGAAGAGCCGTTTCAGGAGCGCGTCGTGTTTGTACGAGGCGCTCCGGCCGTAGTGCACGACCGCGAGGTCGAGCGAGGGAACGAGATAGAGCGCCTGGCCGCCCGAACCGCTCGCGTACGCCAGATCGCTCGGCGCCTCGGCGGGGCCGCCCAGCCACCATCCCAGGCCGTACCGCGGATTTGCCGGCGATCCGCGAAAACAGTCGCCTAATGCGCCGCGCTCGCGCAAAATGAAGCGCCCGTACGCCAGCCAATTGGGTGCGGTCAGCGACGCGCCGGTGGGCAACGGCTGCGTTCCGTCGGCCAGCGTGCGCCATGCCGCGACCGCAACGCCGGCGGGATCTAAGACGCGTTCGAAAAGGTACTGCTGGGGCGTGCGTTTCCGCGGCTCGAGCTTGCGCGCGAGCACCGCGCCGAAAACTTGCAGCGCGATTCCGCCGTAGGTGAAGGTCGAGCCGGGTTCGTTCTTCAAGGCCAGCGCGAGAGCGCGATCGTAGGTGGGCACCGCCTTTCCCAGACCGCCGAAACCAAACCCGGCGGTCAACGCGAGCAGCATGCGCAGCGTCACTCGGCGCTTCCACGGATCGTCGCGCCACGATGCGACCGTGTCGGCGACCGGTTCGTCGAGTTCGAGCAGTCCGTCGGCCTGCGCGTAGCGGGCCGCGGCGCCCCAAAAACTTTTCGTTCCGCTGTACAGCGCGTGCGGGGCTGTTGGCCCAAACCCGGCGGCGTATTCCTGCGCGAGCACCTCGCCGGCGCGGGTCACGACAAACGCTTCGAGCGCGTGCTTTCGCACGTACTCGAGCGCGGCGGCTATTTCCATACGGGAGGAGCGTTCGAGGGCTAGTCACAAAAGCGCTCCCATGAGGCCGTACGTCCTCCTAGTTGCGTCCGTTGCCGCTCTCGGCGGACTGCTTTTCGGCTACGACACCGGGGTAATTTCCGGCGCCATCCTGTTCATCAGCAAAGACCTCGCGCTGACGACGCACGTACAGGAGTTTACGATCAGCGTCGTGCTGATCGGCTGCGTCCTCGGCGCGGCGGTCGCGGGCTCCGTAGCCGACCTCATCGGCCGGCGGCTAACGCTGTTGCTGGCCGGCGTGATTTTTCTGATCGGCGCGCTGGTATCGGCGTTCACGCCGGGCGAAAGCAT
The DNA here is from genome assembly GCA_039922955.1 of Candidatus Tumulicola sp. Taxonomy (GTDB): domain Bacteria; phylum Vulcanimicrobiota; class Vulcanimicrobiia; order Vulcanimicrobiales; family Vulcanimicrobiaceae; genus Tumulicola. The sequence goes on along the minus strand of JBDTDR010000127.1, from coordinate 3,072 downwards.
TTTGCTGGCCGGCCGGTTCGTCGTCGGCATCGGCATCGGTTTTAGTTCGGTCGTTTCGCCGCTCTATATTTCGGAGGTCGCTCCCGCTAAGGTTCGCGGCGCGCTGGTTTCGCTCTACCAGTTTGCGATCACGGTCGGCATTCTGGCGGCCTATATCGTCGACTATATCTTCGCGCACGGCGGCGAGTGGCGCTGGATGCTCGGCTTGGCCCTCGTGCCGTCGCTGATTTTGATCGTTGGAATGATCGTCATGCCGGAGAGCCCGCGCTACCTCTTCAAAATCGGGCACGACTCGCGCGCGCGCGACGAACTGGTACGAATCGCCGAAGATCTCGACGATTCGGTGCAGGAGGAGCGCTCGATCCTTGAGAGCTTGAAAATTAAAAGCACGGGCTTTGCGGCGTTCAAGGCGCCGGCGGTACGCCTGGCCTTGTTTATCGGCGTAACGCTCGCCGTTTTGCAGCAAGTCACCGGCATCAACGCGGTCATTTACTACGGGCCGCAGATTTTCCAAATGGCGGGCATCTCCTCGGCTACGGCGTCGATCCTGGCGCAAACGCTGGTCGGCACGGTGAACGTTTTGATGACGCTCGTCGCGATTTTCCTGGTCGACCGAATCGGGCGCAAGCCGCTGCTCTACGCCGGCCTGGCAGGAATGTTCGTGGCGCTGGCAGCGCTTGCGGTCGCGTTCTCCCAGCCGCATCTCTCGGGGTCGCTCGGCACGATTGCGTTGGTCAGCATGATGGTGTACGTCGGATGTTTCGCGTTTAGCCTGGGCCCGATCGTGTGGCTGCTGATCTCGGAAGTCTTTCCGCTGCCGGCGCGCGGCCTCGGGATGTCGCTGTCGACGCTGGCAAACTGGGTCGGAAACTTCCTGGTATCGCAGTTTTTTCTCACAATGGTCGATCGGCTCGGGCGCCCCGCAACGTTTTGGGTGTACGCGGCGCTGTGCATCGTGACGATCGTCTTCGTGCGCTCGATGGTGCCCGAAACCAAACGCGAGCTGCTCGAGCAGATCCGCGTTGGGACGGCCTAGCTCGTGAGCCGCGCGTTCGTCAAAGACGACGACGATCGCCCCGAGCGGCCGCCGTCGCGACCGGTGAGCGGGAACTCGAACTACGTGACGCCGGATGGCCTGGCGTTGCTGCAGGAGGCACTCGCGCGCGCGCGCGCGGCGGCCGACGAGCGCAACGTCGAATACTACGCGGAGCGCGTCGCGAGCGCTGAAGTCGTCGACCCGCGTGCCGGTGCGCCCGGCGTCGTCGCTTTCGGTTCCACCGTCGTCGCGCGCGAAGAAGGCCGCGGCGCAAAGATTCGGCTGCGAATCGTCGGCGAAGACGAGGCCGATCCCCTTCGCGGGACGATCAGCTGGGTTTCGCCCTACGCACAAGCCCTGATGGGTCACCGGGTGGGCGATCGCGCCGTCGTGCAGCGGCCCGCCGGCCAGGCGACCGTCGTCATCGAGGCGGTCGAACTCGAATAACCGATGGACCCGCAGCTCAGCATCGTCATTCCCGTCTATGACAACTGGTGGCTGACGGCCCGCGTCCTGCGCGAGCTGGATCGTTTGCGTGCGAACGCGTTGCCGTTTGAAACGATCGTCGTCGATAACGCTTCGACCGACGAAACGCCGCGGGCAATATCCGCATTTCCATGGGTGCGATACGCGCGGATGGAGACCAATCGCAACTTTGCCGGGGCGTGCAACGCCGGGGCGAACCTAGCGGAAGCGCCGATCGTGCTCTTTCTCAACAACGACGCCTATCCGCTCGGCGATGCCCTGACGCCGATGGTCCGCGCGTTCGACCGCGAGGACGTAAGCATCGCGGCGGGCGCCTTGTTCTTCGAGGACGGCGTCACGCAGTGCGCCGGATTGGTGGTGCTGCCCAACGCGCACTGGCACTACTCGTGCCGCAATTTTCCGCCGGCGCTCGAGCACGTCACGCACTCGCGCGACGCCGTGGGCGTCTCGGGTGCGGCGATGGCCGTGCGAACGGGTTGGTTCGTCGACGGCGGCGGGTTCGACGAGACCTACGTGAACGGATTCGAAGACGTGGATTTGTGCCTGCGGGCGCGCGATCAGGGCCGCGCGATTCGGTATGTCGCCGAGGCGCGCTTCGCGCATTACGAAGGCGCGTCGGCCGGGCGATTCGATCGCGAAGCCGAGAACGAACGGCTGTTCTACCGGCGATGGTCGCCGCGTTTTGCCGGAATTCCGCGGACCGCGCGCGGCGACGTGGGCGCAATCTCGGTGGGCGTCGCGTCCGGCGCGCCGGCGCTTTCGCGCGCGGGATTGGCCGACCTCGAAAACGCGCTGCGCGGATTCGGGCACCCGGTCGTGCGTGGCGCGGTCCGTGCCTGGCATCGCCTCGATCGGCGCTTTCGAAAGAGCGCCGCGCTCGAATGGTTTACGCAAGTGCGGGAGGACGCTTCGCCGGGGGTGACGATCGAGCGCCGTGCCGGGGCACCGGCGGTCATGTCCGTGCGCGGCGCGGTCGCATGGCAGGTTCCGTGGCTGCCGTGTGCCGCAGTCGGGCGCGTTGACGATCTCCCGCTGCGGCGTTCGTTAGACCCCAACTGTTCGACGGTCGCGGTCGCCGGGTTCGAGGCGGCTTGCGCGGATCGAAAGAGCGAAGCGATCGCGGCAATCCGCGAACTCGTCGCCCGCGACGCCGTCTTGCGGCTCGTCGTGTTGGCGCAAAACGGCGGCGTAGAAGAGCTGGTCGCGCAATTTGGCGACCGGACCGCGGTCGTCGCGCCGCTGGTAAACGCGTCGGGAGCGAAGATTGACGTTGCCTGCATATTGCAGGCCGGGCTCACCGACGAGAGCGCTTTCGGCAACGTGTTGCTCGCGCAGTCGGAGCTGCCGACGGTCGCCGTCGCCGGCGAGGAGCTTTCCACGCTGTTTGCGCCGGACGTTGCGCTGGTGGCGCAGCGGGGCGAAATCGCCGGACATATCGCGCACCTGCTGGCCGACCCCGACGCACGCGATCGCTACGGCAGGTCGGTCGCCGCCGATGCACGCCGCCGCTTCTCACCGCGCCGTTCGGCGATCCGCGTAGTCGACTTGCT
>JBDTDR010000126.1:0-19275 GCA_039922955.1 Candidatus Tumulicola sp. | reverse complement strand
ACGAGCGGTTCGCCGCGCCGCAGCGCGCTCGTCGAGCGCGCCAAAAAGGACGCCTTCGCCCAGCGCGACCGGCAGCGCAACGCTCCGGCCGCCGCGGCGCCGTCAACCGCATATTCGGCCGTGAAGGCCGAGCGCGCCGGCGTTCCGTCGCCGCCGTTCTGGGGCGCCCGAACCCTCGCGGATATCGATCTGGGCGACGTGTGGCCGTGTTTCGATTTGCGCAGCCTTTTTCGTCTCTCGTGGGGCGCGGCCAACACCAAAGGGGAAGCCTACGACCGTCTCCTGCGCGAGGACTTCGAACCTCGTCTGAAACGCTACCAGGAATCCGCACTCCGCGACGGTTTCCTGCAGCCGCGCGCGGCCTACGGATACTTCCCGGCCGCCGGCCTCGGCAACGAGGTCATCTTCTACGATCCGCTCGATCCGTCACGCGAAATTGCGCGCATGGAATTCCCCCGCCAACCCGGCGGCGAACACTTGAACCTTGCCGACTATCTTCGCGAGCCCGAAAGCGGCGCTGCCTCCGACGTCGTCGCTTTGCAAGTGGTCACGGTCGGTGCGCGAGCGACGGCGCGCACGCAAGCGCTGCAGGCCGCCGGCGATTACAGCGAGTCGTACTTCCTCCACGGGTTCTCCGTGCAGAGCGCCGAGGCGCTGGCCGAATATACGCACCGCCGCATCCGGCGCGAGCTAAGCCTAACCGACGACCGCGGCAAGCGCTACTCGTGGGGGTACGGCGCCTGCCCCGACGTCGCGCAGCATGCCATCGCCTTCCGCCTTCTCGAAGCTTCGCAGCGCATCGGCGTGACGCTCACCGAAGGCTTCCAAATCGTTCCCGAGCAATCCACCGCGGCAATGGTGCTGCACCATCCCCGCGCCACCTACTTCAACGCCGCCGCCGTCCGCGAACTCGCGCCTTCGTAGGGAGGTTCGTCGAGCGTAACGTTAGCAACAATGTTTGACCGTTAGGCTAGCAGTATGGCACAATGTTCCAACGATGAGAACGACGTTGCAAAAAATCGGCAACTCCCAGGGCATCGTGATCCCCAATCCGCTCCTCGCGCAGCTTGGCATCGAGCGCGCGGTCGAGATTCAAATCGTCGACGATCATCTCGAGGTTCGCAAATCGGCGATGCATCCGCGAGAGGGTTGGGCCGAGACGCTTTCCGCCCTTCCGCAATCGGCTCGACTTGAACGATGAAGACCGCGATTGGCTGGCTACGGCGGCCCCGCGGATCGCCTCCGGCGTTACGCCGGCGAGCTCGATCGCGACGAACTGAGCGCCGTTCTAAGAGCGCTGCAGAGCATGTTCGCGCTTTAGCAGGTTGTTAGGGCGCGGCGGACGCGGTAGGGAACCCCGGACGGGGGGCTAATCCGCCCGGTATGCTGATCCGCAGGTTGGCCGCTTCCATCGCGGCTCTCGCGTTTTGCCTGAACTCGGCCGCCTGTTCGGGCGGTGGAGCGGGCGGAAGCACGATCAAGATCGGCATCGATCTGCCGCTCTCGGGAGCCGACGCGTCGGTTGGGCGCAGCACGCTCAACGGCATGTTGCTGGCAATCGATCAAGCCGGCAAGAAGACGCTCCCCGGCGGATTCAAGCTCGAAGCCGTTACGCTCGACGATGCGGTGCAGGGCGTTCATAGCCCGCAGCAGGGCGTCGCCAACGTGCGCACGTTCGTTTCCGATCCAAACGTGCTCGCGGTCCTCGGCCCGTACAACTCGAACGTCGCGGCGGCCCAGATTCCGATCACCAACGAGGCCGGGCTGGTTGCAATCAGCCCGTCAACGGTCAGCGACGGGCTGACGATCGGCCCCGACGCCGAAAAGCTGCGGCGCGTAAATCCGACCCAAAACGCGTTCTTCCGCGTGTGCACGACCGACGCGCGGCAGGGCGCCGCCGCTGCCGCCTTCGCGCGCAAGCTCGGGTTGAAGAGCGCCTACATCATCGACGACAACGAAACGTACGGCCTCGACCTGGCCAACGTCTTCGAGCAGGATTATCGCAAGCTCGGCGGCAGCGTGCTCGGCCACGACCACATCGCCAAGAATACCCAAGACTTCAAATCGCTGCTCACCAAGATCGCCGGAACGAAACCGGACCTCGTCTTTTACGGCGGCACCACCAGTACCGGCGCGGGGCTAATCCGTCAGCAGATGTTCGACGTCGGACTCGGCGGTGTTGCGTTCATGGGGGGTGACGGCATTCCCGACATCGCCACCGTCGCCGGCGCGCGCGCCGACGGCACGTACTATACGGTTGCCGCACCCAACGCCGAAAAGCTGCCGTCGGCCGCGGCGTTCATTCGAGACTATCAAGCCGCGTATCACGAGCCGGTCGGCCCCTACAGCGCCAACGCCTACGCTGCCGCGCAAGTTGCGATCGCGGCGATCGCGCGCGCTATCGCCGAGAGCGGGAACAAGATGCCCGATCGCGCACGCGTGTTGGTGGCCGTCGCCAAAACCAGCGGACTCTCGACCCCGATTGGAAAGATCGCGTTTGACGCAAACGGCGACGTTAAAGAACCGGTGCTCTCGCTGTATGCGATCAAAAGCGGAAAATCGGTTTTCATCGATCAAATCAACGTCAAGGCACGATAACCCCGCCTAGCATGCACGAGTTTTGGGCGCAACTCGTCAACGGCATTTCGCTTGGCGGCATTTACGCGCTTATCGCGATCGGTTACACGATGGTCTACGGCATCGTCGAGCTGATCAACTTTGCCCATGGCGACATCTACACGTTGGGTTCGTTCTTCGCGCTGGCCGTTTTCGGCGCGCTGGGGGTCTCGGGCGAACTCCACGGCGCCGCGCTGGTGATCGACGCGGGTCTCGCGCTCCTGATCGCCGCTGTCTGCTGCGGTTTGATCGGCATGCTGCTCGAACGCATCGCCTACCGCCGCTTGCGCAACGCGCCGCGCCTGGCGCCGCTGATCACCGCCATCGGCTTCTCGTTCATCCTTGAGAACGCGATGCAGGCGTGGAAGGGCTCGGCGCCGCTGCCTTTCCCGGCCGTTTTCCCGAACCCGGTGATGCACTTGTCGCTGCTCGACGTCTCGGCACAGCAGGCGTTCGTGGTAGCGCTCGCGATCGTGTCGATGTTTGCCCTGCAACTTTTCGTCGGACGAACGCGCACCGGACGCGCGATGCGCGCGGTCGCACAAGACCGCCAGGCGGCATCGCTGATGGGCATCAACGTCGACCGGACGATTGCCATCACGTTTCTCATCGCGGGCCTCCTCGCCGGGACGGCCGGCTTCGTTTCCGGCGTCTACTATCAATCCACCTGGTTCCTCAACGGCTTCTCCGCCGGCCTCAAGGCCTTCACCGCGGCGGTGCTCGGCGGCATCGGCAATCTGGCCGGCGCGATGCTCGGCGGATTCTTCATCGGCATCGTCGAGTCGTTTGCGACCTGGAAGATCGGCGGCCAGTGGAGCAACGTGACGGTCTTCGCGATCCTGATCCTCGTCCTGGTTTTCCGGCCGTCCGGCTTGCTCGGCGAAGCGGTGCCCGAGAAAGTATGATCTACGCGTATACGTTCGGCGTCGTCATCGCGATCGTCGCCGGCGCCCGCCTTCACGATCGGCGCGCCAAGGCCGTCTTGCGGATCGGCGGAGCGATCGCGCTGCTCGCCGCACCGTGGATCGTGCGCAACGATGCGTCGCTTAACACCCTGGTGGATATCGGCCTCTACGCCGTCCTCGCGCTCGGGCTCAACGTCACGGTCGGATACGCCGGATTGCTCGATCTCGGCTATGCGGCATTCTTTGCTATCGGCTCCTATACGTATGCGATGCTGGCCAGCCCGCAGTTCGATCTGCATCTCCCGTTTTGGGTGCTGCTGTTCGTCGCCGCGGCGCTCGCGGCGCTCTTCGGGTTGCTGCTGGGCATCCCAACCCTGCGGCTGCGCGGCGACTACCTCGCGATCGTAACGCTAGGCTTCGGTTTAATCGTTCCGCAAGTCTTTCAAAACCTCACGAAGTACACCGGCGGTCCGAACGGCATCAGCGCGCTCGATATCCCGACGTTCTTCGGGCGTTCGTTCGGCTCGAACGCCGCGCCGTATTACTTTGTAACGCTGGCGGCGCTCGCGATCGTGATCGCGTTCGCGAACAACGTCCGCGACAGCCGTCTGGGGCGAGCCTGGATGGCGATTCGCGAGGACGAACTCGCCGCGCGCCACATGGGCATTAACGCGACCGGCGTCAAGCTCGCCGCATTTTCGCTAGGCGCGGCGATCGCCGGTTTAGCCGGCGTAATCTTTGCGGCCAAGCTGAGCCTGGTCTCGCCCGACCTGTTTGGATTTCAAGTTAGCGTGCTGATCCTCTCGATGGTGGTGCTTGGCGGCATGGGGAACGTCGGCGGCGTCGTCGTCGGCGCGGTCGTGCTCGCGCTCGTCAACGGGGTCGTTCTGCCGCAGATCAACGCGATCGTCAACGGCACGCTGCACACCAACCTGGATCTCACCAACTACAATTTCTTCATTTACGGCGCGCTCCTGGTGGCGCTAATGCTCTTCCGGCCCGAAGGCGTGCTGCCCAATCGCGAACGGCGGGCCGAACTGCGCACCGCGCCGCCGGCGGAAAGCGCCGCCTAGTCCGTGGCGCTGCTCGAACTTCGCGGTGCCGTCAAGCGCTTCGGGCGTCTCACGGTTCTCAAGGACCTTTCGCTGAGCGTCGAGGCCGGCGCGATCGACGGCGTCATCGGGCCGAACGGCGCCGGGAAGTCGACGTTGTTCAACATCGTCACCGGCGTCTATCGCCCCGATGCGGGCGAGGTGGCTTTCGACGGCGCACGCATCGACGGGCTTGCGACCTATCGCATCGCGCGCCGAGGCATCGCGCGAACGTTTCAAAACCTGCGCCTGTTCGGGTATCTCGACGCGATAGAAAACGTTCTCATCGGCGAAAACTCGAAGCTGGGCGCATCGCTGGCCGATTCGCTGCTGCACACGCCGCGCGAACGGCGCGAGGAGGCTTCGGCGCGCGCGCGCGCGCTCGAGCTGCTCGACTTCGTGGGCCTCCCGCACGAAAGCCAAGGACAGTTCGCGCGCAATCTGCCCTACGGGGCGCAGCGGCGTCTGGAGATCGCCCGTGCGCTGGCAAGCCAGCCGCGGCTGCTGCTGCTCGACGAACCCGCAGCCGGCATGAATCCCACCGAAAAGGACGAGTTGGCGCGGCTGATTCGGGCGATTCGCGACCGCGGCACGACGGTGCTTTTGATCGAGCACGACATGGGCCTGGTGATGCGCCTGTGCGAACGCATCACCGTGCTCGACTACGGTGAAAAGATCGCCGCCGGTTCGCCCGCGTCGGTGCGCGCGAATCCGCGCGTCATCGAAGCGTATCTCGGCCCGGCCGCGTCGTGAGCCTGCTGGAAATCGAGCGCCTCGACGTCCGGTACGGGGGGGTGCGCGCGCTTCACGGCATCTCGCTGCACGTTGACGACGGCGAAATCGTCACCCTCTTGGGCGCAAACGGGGCCGGCAAAACGACGACGTTGCGCGCCATCAGCGGCCTCGTGCGCCCCCATTCCGGCGACGTTCGTTTCGACGGAGCGTCGCTCGCGCGCGTTCCGCCGCACGACATCGCGCTGCTCGGAATCGGACACGTTCCGGAAGGGCGCCGAGTCTTTGGCCGGATGTCGGTCCGCGAGAATCTCGAGTTAGGCGCCTACGCCCTGGCCTCACGCACCGTCTTTGCGCAGCGTCTGGAAGAAGCGCTGACGATCTTCCCGCGCCTGCGCGAGCGCATCGCTCAACGTGCCGGAACCCTTTCGGGCGGCGAGCAGCAGATGCTGGCAATCGCGCGCGCCCTGATGAGCGCTCCCCGGTTGCTGTTGCTCGACGAACCGTCGCTGGGACTCTCTCCGATCCTCGTGCAAACGATTTTCAGCGTCATCCAAACGATTCACGCGCGCGGAACGACGATTTTGCTGGTCGAGCAGAACGCGCGTCAGGCCTTGCGCGTCGCGACCCGCGGGTACGTCCTGGAAAACGGTACGATCGCTCGCGAAGCGCCGGCCGCCCAACTGCTCGGCGACGAAGCCGTCGTCGCCGCCTACCTCGGCGGCGCGAGCTCCTAGCCCGCTAGTGGGCCACTAGGTCCGCAGAACGTTCCAGACTTGGGACAGCGAGGGCGGCCGGCCGTAGAGCAGCATGCCGACGCGATACAGCTTTCCGGCGAGCATCGCCACGAAATACACGGTGGCGAAGTTGATTGCGAAACCCAGCGCGACTTGCCAGACCGGAATCTGGCTCATCGCGATGCGCGCGAAGAGAACGAACGGCGAGAGCAGCGGGACGAACGAAGCCGTTACGGCCCAGTTCGAATCCGGCATTTGGAGCGCCGACATCGATATCAGCAGCCCCGCGATAATCGGTAAGACGATCGGCAGCGAGACGCTGCCGAGGTCCTCGGTGCGGTTGATCAGCGAGCCCACGGCGGCGAAGAGCATCGCATATTGCAATAGCCCCAGGACGAATAGCACGACAAAGGCGATCGCCTCCAGGGCCGACACCGAGCCGCCGAGCAATCCGCTAAAATCCGGGACGTCGCTCGCCGCTCCGGCGTGCGAACCGCCGCCGCCGAATAGCACGCCCGCGAGAATCCAACATACCATTTGAATCAGGCCGGCCGCGACGGCCGCAGCGATCTTTCCGTACAGGAGCGGAATGGGCGAAATCGACGCGACGAGCAGTTCGGCGATGCGGCTGGTCTTTTCTTCGACGACCGACGCCATCAATAGTTGACCGTTTATCAGAATCAGCATGTAGAGGACTAACAGGAGCAGATAGCTCACGCTCCAAGCCTTCGTAGCGTCGCGGCTGGACGAGAACCTCGAGGACAGGGCGTGCACGGTGTAGGGGACGCGCAGCAGATCGTGCACGCGTTGGCGCGGGAGCGATGTCGCAACGGCGATATTGAGCGAGGTTAGGTCGCCGGCGATCGACTTGGCGGTCGAACTCTGGGAATCGCTCGAATACATATCGAACCGCATACCGCCGTGCGAATCGCTTTGGAGCGTAACCCACGACGCGGCTCCGTGCGCCTTTAAATCCGCGAGTGCCGGCGCGCGCGCTCCGGACTCGACTGCCGCTACCGTAAAGTCGCGCTCGAGCAGCGGTTTGGCGCGCTCGACGAGTTCGCGGTCTCCGGCCAGCACGATCGACGATCCAGCTTCGCCGAACGCATTCGCCAAAAGCAACGGCAGCTTCGTGAACGCGAGAATGCCCAGAACGCCGAGCAAAACGCCGATTTGGAACGGGCGCGATCGGATGCGCCGCCCGAACTCGGCGGTGAAGACGGTAAGAAAGTCGCCGATCATGCGGCGGCGTCGATGGCGCGCAGGTAAATATCTTGGAGCGACGGCTCGACCGCTTCGAACGTCGTCACGGCGTCCGTATCGACCAACGAACGCAAAACCTGCGGCAACGCGGTCGCGGCTGGGATCTCGTACTCTATGCGTCCGTCGGTCGATCCCACGAATCGAGCGCCGTCGATCCGGTCGAGCAGGCCGCGCACCGCGGAGCTGCCGGGCGCGACGCGCAGAACGCGCGTGGGCCACGCCGCTCGCAACTCCGCCAGCGTTCCCGACCGGCGGTTTTCGCCTCCCACGATGATGCAGAAGCGATCGCAAAGATCCTCGAGCTGCCACATCTGATGGGACGACAGCACGAGGGTCGTCCCGTGCGCTCGCAGGTCGTCGAGGATCTCCAGGAGGTTTTGTGCGTTGACGGGGTCGAGCCCGGCGAAGGGTTCGTCGAGAATCAAGAGCTCGGGGCGATGCAGGGCGGCGCAGGCAACCTGCACTTTTTGCTGGTTCCCTTTGGACAGTTCGGCGCACGGCCGATCGGCATACTGCGCGAGACCCAGGCGCTCGATCCAGAGGTTCGTCTGCCCGGCGACGTCCCGCCCGGCCAAACCGTGCAGCCGCCCAAAAAAAGCGATCTGGTGCCGGACTTTCATTTTACCGTACAGTCCGCGTTCTTCGGGAAGATATCCGAAACGGCGCCGCATGCGGCCGTCGACGCGCTGGCCGTTCCACGCTATCGTGCCGCCGTCGGGCGTGAGTATCCCCAGCGTCATGCGCATCGTGGTCGTCTTGCCGGCTCCGTTTGGGCCGATGAGGCCGAACGTCGAGCCGTCCGGGACCTCGAACGAAACGTCCGAGACGGCGCGCGCCGACCCGAATTCCTTATGGATGTGGTCGACCGCGAGCATGCTGCCTTTCCAAACGAGCGAGCGAGACGGATTAAGCGGCGATCTCCGCGCGGCTGTAGACGAAACGGCCGCCGACCATCGTCCCGACGATCGCGTAGTCCTGGTCCCAGAAGGAGAGGTCCGCGCGCATACGCGGCGCGATCCGGCCCATTTCGCCGTCGTGATGAATGAGCTTCGCCGGAGCGTAAGTCGCCGCGATGATCGCCTGCGCGAACGGAATCTGCGCGTACGACATGTAGTTTCGAACCGCTTCGTCGATGCGCAAAGCGCTGCCGGCAATCGTCCCGTCGGACGAACGCATGACGCCGCCTTCGATGTGATAGCCCGAGTCGGCCGGCGGCATGTTGTCGGTCGCGAGGACGATGCGGTCGCCGAGGGTCCGATGGAGGAGGTCGACCATGACCGGCGAGACGTGAATGCCGTCGCAGATGAGCTGCACCAGCGTGCGGCGATCCTGGACGAACGCCGCAAGTATCGAAGGGTCGCGGTGATCGAGCGGCGGCATACCGTTGAACGCGTGCGTCAGCGAGCGAAACCCGAGACCGATTGCGAGCAGCCCTTCGCTGTAGCGAGCCGCGGTGTGACCGGCCGAGGCGACTACGTCGTTTTCTAGGAAGACGCGCGCCGTGTCGCTCGCACCCTCGACTTCCGGCGCCATCGTGACCAACAGGCAGGCGCCCTTGCACGCGTCGATCATCTCACGCGCGCGAGCCGGGCTGGCGGGAAGCAGCCACTCGGCGCGATGCACGCGACGAAACTTCGGGTTGAGAAACGGCCCCTCGAAGTGCACCCCCAAACAGCGCGCTCCGCGTGGGTCGTCCTCTTCGAGCTGGTTGGCCGCTTCGACGATTTCCGAGGCCGCGTGCAGCATCGATTCAAAGGGGGCGGTCATCACGCCGGCTACGAATCCGGTCGCTCCCATGCGGGCGTATTCGGCCGTTGCCACCGGAACGGCGTAGCCTTGGTCGCGGTTGAAAAGAAAATCGCCGGCGCCGTTGGTGTGGACGTCGATCAGGCCGGGTGCGATGCTGCAGCCGCCCGGGAGCGGGTAATCCGTCGGCCCGTCGGCGGGGAGAACCGCGGCGATGCGCCCGTCTTCGACCGCGATGCGCCCGAAGGTTGACGTTCCATCGCCGATCGCGATGAATGCGGGTCCTAGTACAGACCGGTTAGACGTTCTCGTAACTCCTTCGACGCGTGAGGACGTGCTGGGGAGCGTGACCGCGGAGTCGAGCGTTCGACGCACCCGGCGTCAGCGCCCCTTGCCAAAAAGCCGGCCCAGAAATCGGTCTTGGGGCCGCGCTTTGGGGGGCGCTTCCACGCCCTCCGCGCGGCTCGCCGAGTGAGCCTTCGCCCGCCGCTCGAGCCGGGCCATGTGCGCCTCGGCGTGCGCTTCCAGGGTGGCGCGGAGCGCTTCGGTTTCGTTCCAGCCGGCGGGCGCCCGGCCGGCCTTGCGCGCCGCATCGTATTCGTGCGAAGAGACGACGAAGATGCGCTCGGCCGAGACGTTGCGCGCCTTGAGGTACTCGTGAGCCAGCTCGACGACGTGTCGCCGCTCGTTCGGCGCCTCGTTGTCGGCGATCGTGTGCGCGAACAGCATGGGACGCCCGAATTCCGCGACACGCTCGTAGAGATCGAGTTCGCGATCGGAAAGCTGGCGAGAAAACAAACACAGCACCTCGCTTGCATGGCTGGCGACGATCACGTTGACGTCTTCGGCGTTGGCGTCGCCGGAATCAAATGCCGGCGCGTGCACCAGCACCAGCTCGTGCGGCAGCTTCCACGGCACCAGCACCAGCACCGCGCTTTCGACGGCCGTCTCCGCAACGCGATCGAACGGGATCTCGCGCCACTGTCCGGCGTCTTCCAACGCGAAAGCCTGTTCGCGCTCGCCGTACCGAACGTGAATCGGAAACCGCACGCTCCCGGCAACGTCGTCGTTGATCGCGATGCGGCCGGCGAAAGCGTTGATGAGGCTCGACTTCCCGCGGCGCAGCGCGCCCAGCACGGCGACGCGCCAGCGCTCCGGCCGCAACCCGCGATTATACGAAAAGGGGTCGAACGCGGCGTCGGCATGCGCCGCGCGCACGACCGCCGGGCCGGGATCGGCCGGTCCGATCTCGACCGCGTGCTCGATCAGCGGCCGCAGAACGTCGCGCGCCTGCGCGGCCGCGCCCTCGACGGCCTCGCGCCGTTTGCGCAGCGCCGCGGTTCGGGCCGTTTGCTCGCTCGCCGCATGCGCTTGGAGCGCGCGCTCGATGCTGCCGAGATCGGCGTCGCGCTTCGCAACCACGGCTCCTGCGATGGCCTGGGCGAGATCGTCGTAGAGATGCTGCAGGCGCGAGCCAACGCGGGCTGCAAACGACGTGATCTCCGTATGCAGGCGGGGGAAGATCTCCGCTCGCAAGTCGGCGACGAGTTCGCGTTTCATGTACGCCCCGGGTGGGCGCGCCGCAAAGCGGGTCGCGATGTCGGCAACCAGCCCGATGGCCGGGCCTCCAATCGCTTCGAGAACGATGGTGGCGGCAATCGCCGCCCGCACGTCGCCGCTCCACAGGCTCGTGCCCGGCTCGGCGTGGAACGCGTGCGCCGCGGCGTCATTGGGTATCCACCGAAGCGGAACCAGCGCGCGCGCGTCGTGCAGCGCCGCGTCGATGTCGTCCACGACCGCGTCCGCAGCGCCGCGCGCGAACTCGCCGGCGACGTGCGCGACGGCGCGGTCGACGATGAGGTGCAGGCGTTCGCGGTCGCGCAAACGCGCGACATCCGCGGTGTCGAGGGCCTGCGCGAGGCCCCGCTCGAGGTCGGCGGCGAGCGAGCGTCCGCGTTCGTCGAGGCTTCGCCGCTCCGCTAGGCCTTCGGCCAGCAGCACGTCGCGTTGCGCGTGGGCGCGCGCGTCGAGTTCCTGCAGATGCGGCACGACCGTCGCGCGTTGCGCGCGCAGTGCGGTGCCGTCGAGCGCGAGCATCGCGAGATCGCGCTCGATTTGCGCGCCTTCGTCGGCCGCCGCAACGCTCGCCCGTTCGCAGGCGCGCGACAGCCGCGCGCGACCCGTCCGCGTGATCAGCGACGCATCCAGAGCCGCGAGAAACCGCGGAAAGCGGCTCTGCTCGACGGCCGCCGGGTCGTCGTCGAGCACGCCTTGCGCGTATTCGCGGGCCGAGAGTGCGTAGACGTAGGTGCCGGGCGCGTGGACGGCCGCGAGGTGCGCGATCCGGTCGTAAGCATGTTCCCAGGCGGGGCGGCCGTCGCTTTGACGCTGTTCCCACAGATCGATCTTGGTTTGAACGATGAAGATCGAATCGATGTGCTGCCGTATGATGCCCAGAAACGCGGCGTCACCTTCGGTGAACGGCTGCTGCGTATCGATCAGATAAAGTACGGCGTCGGCCGTGGGCAGAAACTGCAGGGTCGCGCGCCGATGCGCCGGGTTGATCGACGCGAGCCCGGGCGTGTCGGCAACGACGAAACCACGTTCGAGAAACGGCGAGTCGGCTTTCACGCTCACGCGAACCGGCGCGTCGCGCTCGTCCTTGGTCGCGTCGTGCCGGGCGCCGGACTCGGTTTTTCCGACCGCAACGAAGCGATTGAGCGCGTCGAGCGGAATCCGCTCCGTGCGGCCGTCCTCATAGAACGCGGTCGCTTCGTCCCGCGCGCCATATTCGAGCTCGGTAATCGTCGCCGTCGACGGATTGATGTCGGTCGCCAACAACCCGGCAACGCGTCGCGCGCCGGGCGCTTCTTCGTAGCGAAATTTGCCGAGCAGCGCGTTTAGGAGAAACGATTTGCCGCTCGAGAACTCGCCCACCACCGCGAGTACGAACTTTCCTCGTTCGAGGCGCAGTCGCGCATATTGAACCGCCGCGCGACGCTCCTGCTCGAGAAGACCTTCGAGCGCGGCCAGGCGAGCGACGAGATCGTCGCGCGTCCGCTCGTAGCGGCGCATTGCATCGGCGTCAACGTTACTCATCGGTGGCGATCAGGAACGGATCAGCGAGAGAACCTCGTCGCTGTGCTGCTCCATGAGTTCCTTCGTGTCGCCTTCGACGTTGAGGCGCAGCAGCGGTTCGGTGTTCGATGGCCGGACGTTCATCCACCAGCGCGGGTAGGATATCGTGACCCCGTCGAGGTGGTCGATTTCGGCATCCTTGTAGCGATCTTGAATTTGCCGGAGTTTCGCCGGAACGTCTTTGACCGCGTTGTTGATTTCGCCTGACCGGAAGCGCGTGTCGATCGGAGCGATGACCTCGCTCACGGGTCGCGCTGCTTCGCTGAAGAGTTCGAGACACTGCAGGAGCGCGATCATTCCGGAATCGGCATACCAGTTGTCGCGAAAATAGAAGTGCCCGCTGTGCTCGCCGCCGAAAACGGCGTCACGTTCGCGCATCACGGCTTTGATGATCGAGTGGCCGACTTTCGAGCGGATGGGAACGCCGCCCGCCTTTTCGATCAGCTCGGGGACGCTGCGGCTGCAGATGAGGTTGTAAAGGATTCTCGATCCGGGATACTTTTTAAGCGTGTTGAGCGCAACCAGGGCGGTCACGGTGCTGCCGTCTACCAGGGACCCGTTCTCGTCGACGATAAACATGCGATCGGCGTCGCCGTCGAAAGCGACGCCCAGATCGCAGCGCTGCGTTTTCACCGCTGCCTGAACGTCGGCCATGTTCTCGGGTTCGATCGGGCTAGCGGGATGATTCGGGAAGCTCCCGTCGAGTTCGAAGTAGAGCGGAATGACCTCGCAGCCGAGTCGCTTGAACACGTGCGGTGCCGTCTCGCCGGCCATGCCGTTCCCCGCGTCCACGGCGATCTTCAGCGGTTTAATCTTTGCTGCGTCGACGAACGAAAGGCAGTGCTCGGCAAAATCGTCGAGAACGTTGCGGGTCGTTATGCCGCCCGCACGCGCGGCCTTCGGCGGGATGTTGCTGGCGAGGAGTCGATCGCGAATCTCCGCGAGGCCGGTGTCGAGCGAAATCGCCTGCGCCTCGGATCGCGTGAACTTCATGCCGTTGTACTGCGCCGGATTGTGGGAAGCCGTGATCATCACGCCGCCGTCCAGGCCAAATTTTCCTACCGCGAAATAGAGCGCGTCGGTCGAAACCATCCCGATGTCGAGAACGTCGGCACCGGCCTCGGTCGCACCGCGGGCGAACGCCTCGAAGAGTTTGCGCCCGGAGGGGCGCATATCGCGGCCGACCGCGATTCGCTTCGCATCGAGCATCGAAACGAAACAGCGCCCGATCCCGTAGGCGACGTCGTCGTTCAATTCAGCCGGATAAATTCCACGAACGTCGTAGGACTTGAAAATACCAGGATCTACTCGGCCTTGCATGCCACGATCCTGTTCGGAGGGACGTATCGCAAAACCTAGGGGCGCGGATCGTCCGCGGGCGCTTCCGTGAGGACGCTCGCCCCGCTGCCGCGCATCACCGGGACGCTGTTGCTGACGGCTTTTCTGCTGGTGGCGCTCACCATTGCGGTTCAGGGTGCCTTCCAAACACGGGCGAGCATCGCCGACACGTTCTCGCACCAGTCGCGGATTCAGGCGGCGCAGATCGCGCTCGAAGAGCTTTTGCGGCTACAGATCGTCGAAGAAAACGCCTTGCGAGGCTATTCGCTGACGCACGACGCGTTCTATGTTGACCAGTACCGAGCCGCCGCCGTCGCCTACGATGGGATGAGCCGATCGATCCGCGCCGCCTTGGAACCCGAACGTTTGGCGCGCATCCAACAGCTGCTCGCCGAGTATGCGCGGATTCAGAATCAGTGGCGCGACGAAGTCGCTACGCCGCTGTTGCGCCATCCCAACGAGCGGCTAGCGGAAATCGATAAGCGCAACAAAGTCTTCTCCGATTACGAAACCCGCATCGTTGCGGCGATCCGTTCCGAGTTGGAAACCTCCAACGCGGCGTTCGCGCGCAGCACGCAAGCTCAACTCGAGCGTAGTTCGTACGTCCGCGCTTTCTGGCTGCTGCTCTTCGGGCTACTGGCGATTTTGTTTAACGGCTATCGTAGCCGTCTCGACCGCGAACTCGAGGAAGAACGGACCACGACGGAAATCCTGCAGCGCGCGTTTCGCAGCGAGTCGGTGCCGCTGCCGCACTGCGACGTCGGAACCGCATATCGCTCGGCGAGTCGCGGCTTGGCCGTCGGCGGCGACGTCTTCGACGTCTACCGGCTCTCCGATACGCTGGCGTTGCTCCTCATCGCCGACGTGAGCGGCAAAGGGGTCGATGCGGCCGTCCTCACGGCGTTCATTAAGTTTACGATTCGCGGAATGGCGCTGCGGCACCGCGAGCCGGGCGCGATTTTGGCCGAGTTCAACGCGGCCTTCTCCCTGGCCGTTCGGAACCCGTATCTGTTCGTCTCGATGTTTGTCGGCGTCCTGGACACCGACAGCTTCGACCTTCGATATGCGAGCGCCGGGCACGATTCGGCATTCATTCGACGTTGCGATAGCGTGCAGCTGCTCCCGGTAACCGGCCCCGTGCTCGGGGTGATGGAGGAACCCTTCGAGACTCGGTCGATCGCGCTGCAGGCCGGCGATACGGTGGTCCTGGCTACCGACGGGCTCACTGAGGCGCGCGATCGGTCCGGCAGCCTGCTTCACGAGTCCGGCGCGATGCGCCTGATCGCCGGGTCGCCGCAGGGGGCGCAAGCGCTGGCCGACGATTTGGTGGTCCAGGTCCGTAGGATCGCCGGCAATCGCCTGCGCGACGATTTGGCGATTCTCGTCGTTCGCGTAAACGGGGCGGGGGAAGCGGATGCGTAACCTCCGCATCGCGCTGCTGCTGGCACTATGCACCGTCCTGGCGTTCGCTCCGCCGGCGCTCGCGCAGTGCAATATTCACCGCGGCACCCGCGTCGTGCTTTACAGCCAGACGGACGACCCCGACGTCCTGGTTTGGGACTCACGTTTTCGCTTGCGCGACTATCACGCGGCATCGTTCGACGAAGCGCAGCAGCTGCTGCCGCACGCCTGGCTGGTAGCGCCGGGCACGCGCGCGACGGTCGAGACGTGCGTTTCAGATTTCGTGCTGCCGCGTTTGATCAACGCTCCGGACAATGCCGTCGGCATCGTCATCAACACCGGCCCTCGCCGCAACCAGCGAGGCTGGGTCCTCGGCAGCGACATCCGCCCGCGATCCCCACATTAACAAACTCCTAGAGCCTCCAGCCGAAGACCCGTAGACGGCCGTCGGCGAGTTTTACCCGCTCCATCGCGATGCCGTAGGTGCGCTCCGGCAGATCGCCGGCCAGCACGGCGTCCGGCGGGTCGGCGCAGAGAAGGCGCCTCTCGCCGAGCAAAGCGATGCGATCCGCGTACGCGGCCGCTTCGTTCAGATCGTGCAGCACGCAGACGACCGTTTTCCCCTCGCGTGCGAGCGCGCGCAGCAGTGCCAGAATCTCGTGCGCGACGCGCACGTCGAGGTGGCTCGTCGGCTCGTCGAGCAGCAGGACCGGCGTATCTTGGGCCAGCCCGAGCGCAATCCATACGCGCTGCCGCTCGCCGCTGCTCAGGGTCGAGAAAAGGCGCTCCGAAAACGCGGCGATCCCGACGGCTTCGAGTGCCCGCTCGATGGCCGCGTCGTCGTCTACCCGCTCGTGCCACTGCCACCAGCGGTGATGCGGGAAACGGCCGATCGCAACGACGTCGCGCACCCGCAGCGCGTCGGGCAGCACCTCATCGCTGGTGACGTAGGCGACGCGCAGCGCGCGTTGCATGGCCCCGAGATGCGCAACGTCCGTGCCGGCGATCCGAACGCTTCCTCGATTGGGGCGGTGGAGGCCCGCAATCGTCCGCAGCAGCGTCGTCTTGCCGACGCCGTTCGGGCCGAGAATCGCCACGAACTCGTGTGGGGCAAACTGCGCGTCGATGCTCTCCAGTAAGACGTTGCCGCCGATTTGAAGCGTCACGTCGCGTAGCTCGATCATCGCGCGCGCTCGCCGTGCAGATACAAGTACAGAAATGCGGGTACGCCGATGAACGCGAGCAGCACGCCGATGGGCAGCTCGGCCGGTGCCACGATCCACCGACAAACCGCATCGGCAAGCATGCAGAGTGCGGCCCCGATCGACGCGCATGCCGGCAGCAAGGCGCGCGCGTCCGAGCCGAGGAGCCGTCGCGCGATGTGCGGTACGATCAAACCGATGAAGCCCACCATTCCGGCCAAAACGACGCTGCTTGCCGCCAGCAGCGACGAGGCCGCCAGA
Source organism: Candidatus Tumulicola sp. (assembly GCA_039922955.1). GTDB lineage: Bacteria > Vulcanimicrobiota > Vulcanimicrobiia > Vulcanimicrobiales > Vulcanimicrobiaceae > Tumulicola. The sequence continues at coordinate 2,845 of JBDTDR010000126.1, read as the reverse complement.
ATCACCCACTGCATGCGATCCACGTCAACGCCGACCGTGCGTGCGCGGACGTCGCCGACGCGCAGCGCGTTCAGCGATGGAACCGCCCAAATCGACAGCAGCGCGCCGGCCGCCGCATAAGGAGCGGCGGTAGCGAGATCGTGCCAACCGCGCCCCGCCATCGAGCCCGCCAGCCACGCGACGATGGCGGTCGCGTAGTCGTTCGACTGCGCGCGGACGATCGCCAGCGTCACGATCGCCGCAAACAGGGTCGACAACGAAACGCCGGCCAGAATCAGCCGGTTTGAATCGATGCCGCTGCCGCGCCGGGCCAGCGCCGCGACCAGCAGCGCCGCGCCGAGCCCGGCGACGAATCCGATCGCCGGGGTAAAGGGCGCGGTGACGCCCGCCAGAATCGCGATCGCAATCGCGGCGGCCGAGCCCGCGCTCACGCCGGTGAGGTACGGATCCACCAGCGGATTGCGCAGCATGCCCTGGAGCATCGCGCCGCACAGGGCGAGTGAAGCGCCGACCGTTGCGGCAATGCAGACGCGCGGCAAGCGCAGCTGCCACACAATCGTGTTTACGGCTCCCGTCGCATGCGGATGCGCAAGCGCATCGGTCACGTCGTGCAGCGAAAGCGCCGTCCCGCCGACCAGCAAGCTCGCGCCGGCCGCCGCGATCGCGACGACGATCAACCCGGCGAGCCGGAGCGTCACTTCGCGCGCAACTCCAGCGCAAATGCGCGCCCGGGCATCGGAAAGCCCGCGACGGCGGCGTAGCGTTCGTTCCCGAGATTGTAGCCGCGTACGGACAGGTCGAGCCGCCGGTCGATCCGCAAATCGAGGAAGGCGTTGAGATCCGCGTACGCCGCCGGTTGAAAGAAGAGCGGCTGCGCGTAGTCGATCGCCCCGCGATTTCCGACGAGGCGCTCGGAAATGCCCGCCCCGCCAAACGCGCCTTTCGGTGCCGCGGCGACCTGTAATCCGACGTTGACCGTAAAGACGGCATCGTTGGGCAGGCGCGAACCGTTGCTAAGATTCTGCGCCGCGTAGAGATCGGTCGCGTTGAGCGTGAAGCTAAGGTTGCGGTAGGGCAGCGTTTTTACGTCCAGCGTAAGGCCTTGCATCAGCGCGCGGTCGACGTTCTGCGGCTGGTAGATGTACGCGTACTTCGACGGATAGACTGCTACGAGAACCGGAACGATGAGATCGCTCGTGTGGTTCGTGAACCACCCCACCGCGACGCTTCCCAGCGCGGTCGATCCGGTGAACGTGACGTCTCCGACGCGAGCGCGTTCCGGATGCAGCGACGGATTGCCGTACCCAGGATAGTAGAGTTCGGTAGCGTTGGGAGCGCGGAACGCCGTCGCGCAGTTTACTTTAACCGCGAGCGTCTTCGACAGCGACGCAACCAGACCGAGCGATGGTGAGACCTCGCCGCCCAGCGAGCCGTCACGTTCGCCGCGAACGCCGGCGTAGGCCCGCAAACCGCGGGATAGGTCGGCGACGTCTTCGAAATACGCCGCCGTCTGCACGAGCGCATCGCTGCTGATGGGCGGCGGCGGCGTCGAGCCCGGCGCAACCGGAATCGCCCCTCCGCCGGTGTTGGTCATGACCGTGCCGCGCGAAAGATCTATTCCATATACGATTCGCTGCGTTCCCGCGTCTACCGCATTGCGCAACCCCAGGCTCAAGCGCGACTCCAGGTTCAGCGATGCCGACGGCTGAAAGCACGAATTGACATCGATCGCTTCGTTGCAGTTGAAGGCAATCTGCTGCAGCGCGCCTCCCAACTGCAGCGTCGTCGTCGCGTGTCGCCCGCTCGTCCGTAGCGTAAGGACTCCGTCCTTGTCGAGTTCGTCCTGCCGGCTGGTGCTCGAGACGTACGGATAAAACCCGGGCGCTCCGATGTGGCTCGAACCGATACCGAGGCTTATCTCGGCGTCGACCGCGCCGATCGACCGCTGCCCGCCGTATCGCATCGTCGTCGCTTGGTAGTCGCTGTTCTCCCGGGCGCTCGCTTGCGGCACGCCCGAAATGCTGTACGCCGGGATTGGATAGCCGTTGGCTGCCGCAATCCGTTCGAACGAAAAACCCGCAGCGCCGGCCTGCAGTTCGCGGTCGCCGAAACTCCCCCACCGCAGCGCACCCGACGTTTGCGGCGACCGATCGGTGATAATATTGATAATTCCGCCGACGGCGCCGGCGCCGTACAGCGTCGAGCCACCGCCCTCGACGACCTCGATGCGCGCGACGCCGGCCGTCGAAAACGTTCCTAAGTTGACGCTGTTGGCGAACGATCCCGGCGCCGGCAGTCCGTCGACCAGCACCAGCACCTGCGCCGAGGAGCTTCCGCGGATTCCGTAGGAATCGTTGGAGCCGATCGCGCCGTAGCTTTCCACTTCGACGGCCGGAACCGAGACGATTGCGTCGCCGACCGTCCGGTAGCCGTTGCGCAGAATTTGGTCGTGCGTCACCACGTACGTGACCCGGGTCGCGCGCGCGAGCGATTCGTCGGAGCGGTCGCTGGTGACGACATGCGCGATCTCCGGCACCCGTGACGCCGTGGGCGACGGGGTCGGAGAAGAAACAGCCGCCGCGACGACGGCCGCAATCAATGAGAGCATCGCAATCCCTTCCTTTTACGCGAGGTGGATTATGCAAGTGCGGTTTGCGACGGTATCCTGACTTGCGGATCGTAGCCGTGTGCCCGTGCCTTCCCGCCCTCGAGGGGCAGTGGCGTTCGGGCGGCTCCCCGCTTACAGTGGCGCGACCGTGCCGGCATCGAACCGGCTTCCCGCGCGCAAACCTCTTAGGCTGACGACCATTGGCACCGGCAGGCGGGCCTTCCTGGGTGACGGAAG
>JBDTDR010000125.1:0-7384 GCA_039922955.1 Candidatus Tumulicola sp. | reverse complement strand
GATAGGCACGAAGTTTCGCGCCGGCTTCTTGAACTGGAATACGTCGCCGATGGATGCCGCGCGCACGTCGGTCGTTCCCAGCGAGCCGAGCAGGAACGTCCGCTCGACGAACTTCAGGATGCTTCCGAACTCGTAATTCGTATGGGAGACCTTCCCGGCCCCCACGTAGGGCGAGACGATGAGCGCCGGGACGCGGAATCCCAGCTCACCCGAACCGTACTGCTTCGGCGCGACGTGATCGAAGAACCCGCCCCAGTCGTCCCACACGATGACGACCGCGGTGGACTTCCAATACGGACTCGTGCCGATCGCGTTGACGACCGCGGCCACCCACGACGGGCCGTCATCCGACCCCGCCTTTCGCGGATGGTCGGAGTTCGCTCGCTCCGGAATCACCCACGACAGCGTGGGAAGCCGCCCGAGCCGGATGTCGTTGAAGACGTTCGTTTCAGGCGTCGAAATGTTGGTGCTCCACTCGGGACCGTGTCGCACCGCGTCGACGACGGCGAAGGCGTTCCACAGCGCGCCGACGGTATCGTACGTGTATGGCGGCGCGTAGTACTTCCACGTGACGTGTTTGGCGTCGAGTAAGTCGCGCATCGTTCCGGAAGGATAGTTTAGGCACGGGAACGGCCCGGCGCCCTTCTCGTACACGTCGTTCACCGTTATGAGCGACGTCACCGTACCCGGCAGCGAGTCGCATCCCCAGCTCCTCGAGCTTGACGGGTAGTCGACGAGGCTGGCCGTTGCGTCGATCGCCGTACCGCCGGCGATGAGATCCTGGTGAGCCGTAAAGCTGCCGCTTCCTTGGGTTTGGAACATGTGGTCGGCGAGCACGTATTGCTGCGCTAAGATCCAGTACGGTTGAATTTGGGCCGGATCGACGTATTGGTACGGGTAGTTACCGGCTGGCTGATTCCCGTTGAACTGAACCAGGTCGAATCCGTCCATCTTACAGGTGCTGCCCTGCAGATCGCACTCCGTGAGGTACGTTTCCCAGCCGTGGTTAATATCGTTCGCGCGCAGACCCTGCTTTTTGAGCGGGATTTGTTTGCCGTCGTGGTTGTAGCCGTACGTCGCACCGTCGGCACCCGGGAACGTGGCGAAGAAATTGTCGAAGCTTCGGTTTTCTTGAACGACGATCACGATGTGCTTAATGTACTTGGTGCTTAGCGCATCCGGCGAAATCGACGTGGCATGCCGAGATGGCGTCAGCTCCCCACCACCGCCGCCCGAACAACTCGCAAGACCGACCGCGAACGCAGCGCCTGCGAGTGCGGATACGAGCGGATGCGAAGACATCACGAACGAGCCCCTTCGTGTAGTCCGCCGAACGCCGGCGGTACGCCCGTAACTATCCTGCGCGCGACCCTTTTCCTCCCCTCCGAGGAAGGAAGGGAGCGTCCCGGCCGCCATTTACCGTATCGATGATGACTGAAGTGGGCTATCTGCTCTTCGACGTTTTTACGGATCGCGCGTTCGCCGGCAATCCGCTCGCGATTTTTCCCGAAGCTGCACTCGGCGATGCGACCATGCAGCAACTCGCGCGCGAACTCAATCTCTCTGAAACGGTTTTTCTTTCACGTGGCGGCGAGGACGTGGCCGGCGAGCTGCGCATCTTTACGCCGGGCCGCGAAGTGCTGTTCGCCGGCCATCCGACCATAGGTACGGCCATCGCGCTCGTCGATCGCCTGCACTGGGCCGGCTCGGGTGAATCGACATTCGCATTACGCCTGGGCATCGGCGACGTTCCGATTGCGATCGATCGCGGTGCTCCGACTACGGCGTGGCTTACCACGCCGCCGGTGACGTTCGGGCGGGAGATCGCGCGCGAAGACGCCGCCTCGATCCTGTGCGTCGGTCTGGCCGACGTGCGCGGCGATCTGCCGCCGCAAATGCTCGGAGCGGGTAATCCGTTTCTTTACGTACCGCTCGCCAGCAAGGCGGCGGTCGACCGGGCGGTGCTGGACGTTTCGGCGGTGCGGGCGCAACTCGGATGGGACGATATCAACGGCATCTATTTCTTCGCGCAAACCGATGACGGCGCGTATGCGCGGATGTTTGCGCCGATGTCGGGCATTGCGGAGGATCCCGCGACCGGGAGTGCGACCGGGCCGTTGTACGCGTACCTTGCGCGATGCGGCGCGCTCGGGCACCAGGACCGCTTCGTCAGCGAGCAGGGCGTCGCGATGGGACGCCCGTCGGTGCTCAACGTCCGCCTGCGCTGGAACGGCGACGTGCCCGAGAACATCGAAGTCGGCGGCAGCGCGGTTTTCGTCGGGGAAGGCCGATTGCACGTCCCCAGCTGAAGAAACCGTCATGCCGCTGGTTGCCCCAACGCCCGAAAACCTCGATCGCGCCGCGGCGTCGTTACGCAGCGGCGGCGTGGTCGCGTTTCCAACCGAAACCGTGTACGGTCTCGGCGCGAACGCGTTCGACGAGCGAGCCGTCGCACGCGTCTTCGAAATCAAGGCGCGGCCCGCATTCGACCCGCTGATCGTGCACGTCTTGGACGAAGCGATGTTGGCTCGGGTGGTTTCGCACGTTCCGCAAACGGCCCGTACGTTGATCGAGCGGTTTTGGCCCGGGCCGCTGACGCTCGTCCTTGGCAAGCGGCCCGAAGTGCCCGGACTCGTGACGTCCGGCTTGCCGACGGTGGCCGTGCGCATGCCGGCCCACCCAATCGCGCGCGCGCTGCTCGAACGCTCGGCCGTACCGCTGGCGGCGCCCAGCGCGAACCCGTTCGGACGGCTCAGCCCGACCCGCGCGGAACACGTTGGCGCGATGCTGGGCGAACGGGTCGACCTCATCATTGACGGCGGCCCCGCCGAGCACGGTCTCGAGTCGACCATCGTCGCGCTCGAGCCGAGTCCCGTGTTGCTTCGGCCGGGCGCGATCCCGATCGACCTCATTGAATCGGCGCTCCGTGAAGCGATTCCGGTCCAGGGGTCCGACGGGAGCGCGCCGTCGGCGCCCGGGCGATTACCGCACCACTACGCGCCGCGCACGCCGATGCGTTTGGTGGATCTCGAAAGCGTTCCAGCCGGCGAGCGCGCACGGGCGGCATGGATGTCTTTGTCGCGGCGAGCCGCGGGGTACGCCTACGTTCGGCTGCTCTCCGAACGCGAGGATCTGCGCGAAGCCGCGGCGCGGCTTTTTTCAACGCTGCACGAACTCGACGAACTGGGTCTCGAGCGGATCGACGTCGACCCGCTGCCCGAACGGGGCTTAGGTATCGCCATTATGGATCGCCTGCGGCGCGCTGCGGCGCGCTAGGAGTCCGACAAACTCCTAGGCAACTGCCGTCGGCTTGCCCGAGGGAGCCGGCATGCTCTTGGCCCTTTGCAGAATCGGGTTTTTCGGTTACGCTGGACCCTTCATCGCATACGGACGTGCCTTTTGACGGGACCTCGTTGAAACGGACGGGGCTTTTTGCGCGTTCCGCCGATAGAGAAGGTACGATGCCGAGATTGCCAGCTGGTATGCGCGCTCAAACCGCGCTCGTGGTCCTGTCCTTCGTTTGCCTAGGCGCGGCGCCCGGGCCGGCGCTGCCGTCGCGGGTCGCGGCCGACGTCCACGAGAGCTACCGCCTGCTGACCTCGAGCGCCTATCAACCGGTCGACCCGCAATCGCTGCTGGCTTCCGCCAGCGATGCGCTCGCCCAGGAAGCCCGTAAGCACGGCGTGTCCATCGCGCCGCCGGCTCTGCGGGTCGAGGCGAGCGGCGACGCGACGATGGCCGAACTCGACGCCGCGATCGCGTCATCGGCGGCGGCGGCCCACGGCGCCGCCACCGATTTTGCCTACGCGGCAATCTCCGCGATGGCCAAGTCCGTCGGCGACCGCTACACCCAGTTTTTTACGCCCGACGAGTTCAAACAGTTTAACGAAGCTCTCGACCCCGAACGCATCAGCGGCATCGGCGTGATGATCGAGTCGGATGCCACTTCCGGAGCGATCCGGCTTACGTACGTCGTGCCGGGGACGCCGGCGGATCGCGCCGGTCTGCACGCCGACGACGAGCTGACGGCCATCGACGCAACCCCGACCAAAGGCCTAACCGTTGAGGCGGCCAGCAAGCTGCTGCGCGGCAAGGCCGGTACGATCGTCGCGGTGAGGGTCGTGCGGCCCGGTGCTTCGGATGCCGCCTATACGATCCGGCGCGAAGAAGTGCAGCCGCCGACGGTCGTGTTCAAAATGCTGCCGGGTGCGATCGGCTACGTGTACGTGCGGGCGTTCGGAAAGGCAACGCCGACCGAGTTCGATACCGCGATTACGCGCCTGAAGGATCAACGTGCGAAGGCGCTCGTGCTCGACCTTCGTAACGACGGCGGGGGATACGTGGACTCGGCGATTTTCATCAGTTCGCGCTTCATCGCGAATAAGGCGCTCCTAACTGTCGAAGAGCGCGGCGATCACGCTACGACGATCAGAGCCGACAACGACACGTCGGTCGCGATGCCGGTTACGGTTCTGGTGAATCAATATACGGCGTCCGCTTCGGAGATCACCGCGGGGGCGCTGCAGGACGACGGCATCGGCGCCTTGGTCGGAACCAAGACGTTCGGCAAGGGCGTGATGCAGACGCTCACCCCGCTACCCGACGGCGCCGCGATTAAAATCACGACCGCGCACTATCTTACGCCGCGGCGTCACGACATCAATCTGCGGGGCATCGAACCCGACCTTCGCATCGACGAAAATCGCGACGCGCAGTTCGGCGAGATCGATCACGACGCCCAGCTGCGCGCCGCGATCGCGCTGCTGCAAAAGAAGATCGCCGAAGCAAAACCGTAACTAACGCGTCGAGGGCGATTAGCTCAGCTGGGAGAGCGCCTCCCTTACAAGGAGGATGTCGGCGGTTCGAGCCCGTCATCGCCCATTAGCAACCTGCTAAAACTTGAAGTAGATAAAGGTCGCCGGCGCACCCGGCCACGAGAACAACTCGAGTGCGACCAAGAGCGCGGCCAGCGTGGCGGCGCGCGCCGCGAACGGGAGCGCGTTCCACGAAAGGTTCAGGTTCCAGCGGGTGGATGCGATGCGCGCGAGCGCGAACAGCACGATGCCCGCGCCGAGTACGCCTGGCCAACCGTGCAGCGGCCAGCCTTGCCAGCCGCCGGTGAAGAGTTCGCGATAAACGTGGACGGCGGCGCCGAAGCCCGGCGCGCGAAAGAGGACCCACCCAAGGCTGACCGCCGCGAAGGTTAGGGCAATCCGCAGCAGATAGAACGGCCCGCGTGGATCGTCGCCGGGCCTCCCGATACGCAGCACGCGCTCGACCGAGAGCAGCGCGCCGTGGAAGCCGCCCCACGCGACGAACGTCCATTGCGATCCGTGCCACAGTCCTCCCAGCAGCATCGTCAGCATGAGGTTGCGCAGTGTCTCGACGAGACCGTTGCGGCTGCCGCCTAACGGAATATAGAGGTAGTCGCGCAGCCAGGTGGAGAGCGTGATGTGCCAGCGGTGCCAAAAGTCGCCAATGCTCGTGGCGAGATACGGCTGCGCGAAGTTTTCGGGAAAGACGAAGCCGAACAGGCGCGCACAACCGATGGCGATGTCGCTATAGCCCGAAAAATCGAAATAGATCTGCATCGAAAATGCAAAGATCGCGCCGATCGCCGCCAGCGCTCCCGGATGCGTTGCGACCGAGTCGAAATAGGCGTTGCTCGCCGGCGCAAACTGATCGGCAATGCCGATCTTCTTGGCCAGGCCGAAAGCGACGCGCATGCATCCGTAGCCGACATCCGCGGCATTCGGTTTTCGCCACGCGAAGAGTTCGGAAAAGAAGAGACCGGCGCGAACGATCGGGCCGGCAAGCAGCTGCGGAAAAAATGCGAGGTAGAGCGCGTAGTCGAAAGGATCGCGCACCGCGCGTATCTTCCCTCGGTATACGTCGACCAAGTACGAGATGCTCTGAAAGGTGTGGAAGCTGATGCCGATCGGCACGATCAAGCTCACCAGCCAGGGGTTTTCGTGCATTCCCACGAGCGCCGCAATCGTGCCGCTCGCGAGGTTTGCGTACTTGAACGTGCCGAGGAAGACGAGGTTCGCTGCCACGCCGGCCATCAGCGCGATCTTTCGTACGCGGGGTGAGGTGCGCTCGAGCGCGATGGCGAGAGCGTAGTCCGAGACGGTGAGCGCCCACAGAAAAATCACGTACCACGCATTCCACCGTGCGTAAAAGTAATAGCTGGCCGCCAGAAGCACGAATCGTCGTAGACGTCCCGCAACCGCATAAAAGACGGCAGCCACCAGCGCAAAGAACAGCCAGAACTCGTACGACTGAAAGGGCAGCGGCACGCCGATGGCGAGCCCGTCGCGAAGCGCGCGGAGAGGCGGCGTTGCGCTCGCGCCGCGGGGTACGTCGGCGACCCGGTCGCGTGGCGCGGCGTGCGCGGGTCGAACGGAAGGCTCGGACAGCGCACGCGCCACATCGCGCCCAAGCTGCGTGCTGAAGGCGACGCTTCCCCGCGCATCGAGATGGTCGTGATCGGTGAAGAGCGACGGCCGTTCGAACGCGAGATACGGAGCTTGGGGAAGGAGTTGCGCGCCGTCGTTGCGCGCAAACTCGAACAGCGATCCGCCGGACGGCCCCGCTGCGGTGTTTCGATGAACCGGCCGCGTGGGCAGACGGACGAAGATGACCGGTACGCCTGCCGCCGCGTAGCGTTCCACGATCGGCCCGAGCCAGCGGCGGCGGTAGCGAGCGTACGACGGGCTCGGGCGCGCGATTCGGAGAACCTGGAGCTCCATCTCATGGCGTTCGGCCTCGGAAACGCCGGGCGGATACCCAATGCGGCCGCGTGCGAAGTCGACGCGCAACCCGGTGAGCGGTTCGGCGCGCGGATGGGCGGCAAACGGATCGTAGGGGTCCGCGGCGCGCGCTTGGGCGATCGCGCGCAGGCGTGCGGCAGGATCGGCAGCGAGAGCCTGCACGTCATCCCGCAATTCGGGTCCGCGCAGGAGTAGATCGACGCCGACGTTCAAGCGCGTTCGCGAATCGGGAAACGACGCGGCGACCTTCGGAATGTCGCGCAGCCCGGCGCGAAAGACGATGTAGTGCAGGTCCATCTGGCGCTCGTCGCCGTCGATGCTGCCGATGGCGCTGTCGTCGTCGCCGTAGGTGTCGACCGGAATGACGATGGCGCGAAAACGGTTCGTGTCTGGGTCGATCGCGCGCGCGAAGAAAAACCAGCACCGCGGCGTTGTGCCGGGAACGCTGGCATCCAGAAAGCGCAGGCGGCCGCCGGCCGCCGCCGCCGCGATCGCCGGGTCGAGCCCCGAGTAGATGCGCGAATCGCCGAGCACCAGCACGTCGCGTTGGGGGTCGGTTCGCACGCCGAGCAGGCGCGCAATCGCGTTCTCGAAGGCGGCGGCCGTTGACG
>JBDTDR010000124.1:0-5203 GCA_039922955.1 Candidatus Tumulicola sp. | reverse complement strand
CGCGAGGTAGGTCGTGCCGCCGGCGTTGGTCATGACCATCTCCACGTTGCTGTCGGCGCCGCCCGTCGACGTTCCTTGAGCCTTGTAGAACTGGGCCGCTTGATTTCCACAGATGGTGATGGGTTTCTGAGCTTCGACTCGCGCGTCTTTTAAGTTGGCGCTGCTGAAGACTTCGGTGGTCGCAAGCGGCTTCGGCGACTTAAACAGCATGAGCACTTCGTTGTTTTTGCCGGGCGCTTTCCAGAACTGCATGAAGCCCATGATGCCGGGAGAGCCCTGCCATCCACCCGGCGCCTTGAACGTCAGCTTGTCGGCCGGGCTGTTGGTCAGACCGCACCCGCTCAGAGCCAGCAAGGCCAGCAGCAGCGATGCGACGGAAAAGCGCGGGTACTTCATCAAAGATCCTCTCTGCGATTCGATTGCGCCTATCGCTTCCACCCCAGGGAGGCGGCCGCCTATCGCTCGTATGCCGCGATCCGGGCCCACCGGTCGAATATGAGCGCGATGTATTCGCGCGTTTCCGCGTACGGCGGCACGCCGCGATACCGCTGCACGGCCGCCGGCCCCGCATTGTAAGCCGCCAGCGCGGCCGCGTACGGATCGTCGTAAATCCCGCGATAGCCCGCCACGTAGCCGCCCAGGAGTTCGGCGGCGCCGGCAATCGCGGCCGCCGGATCGTAGGGGTCGACGCCGAGGCCGTCCGCCGTTTCGGGCATGAACTGCGCGATGCCGACGGCGCCGGCCGACGAAAGCGCCTCCACGTCGTACGCCGATTCTTGCAAGAGCGCCGCGCCGAGAAACTCCGGCGGGAGCCGGCGAGCGCGCGCCGCCTGCGCGGTGTCGATCGCGAGCAACAGCGCATAGGTTTGCGCGATGCGCGGATTCGTGTGGAGGATCGCCCGCGCGATCGCCAGCTCCGGCTGCGCGACCGGCCGGCCGTCGCGCAACGGCATCGCCCCGGCCAACGCGTCGACGTTCGGGGGCAACGGCCAGCTCAATACCGCGTTGCGGGCGCGATCGAGTTGCGGCAGGGCGGCGAACGGCGCGCGCGTCGGCGTAACGTTCTCCGCCGTGCAACCACTCAGAAGCAGCGCGAGTATCAAAGTTACAGATGATCTCAAGCGCTGTACTTATCGCCGCAGCCGCCGCGATCACCCTGGTCGCCGGAGACTTCGCCTCGACGTTTTTCTATCATGTCCCGCAGCACGTGTGGTTCACGCTCCACCTGCGCACCCACCACGACCGGCGCCGTTCCTACTGGGATCATGCCGTGCTGTCGTTCGACGCGCCGGTCTTGCTCGACGGGATCCTGGGGGCTCTGCCCTACCTGGCCGTGGCGGCGATGCTCGCGCGACTGTCGTGGCAAGGCGCTCTGCTGGGCCTGGCGCTCGGGCAGCTGCACGTTTGGTGGCGTCACACCACCGACCTGGGTTGGAAGACCCCGGGCTGGCTTCGAGCGACCCTTCGCCGTCTTTGGGTCGTGCTTCCCGAGGACCACGACGGCCATCACCGAAACCCCGATATCGAGTTTGGCGACATCTTTCGCTTTTATGACGCCCCGGCCCGAGCGCTCCTCGCCAAACTCGCTCCGACGAGCCGGCGGACGCAAAACGCCGCCGGTCGCCGCAATCCGGGGAGGGCGCCGGCGCGAGCCTAAAACGGGAGGGCGAATGACGAAGCGGGCAATGTTCTTGATCTCCGATACCGGCGGCGGTCACCGTAGCGCCGCCAATGCCATCACCGCGGCCCTGGATGAGATCGAGACGCCCAACGCCTTCGAGCATCGCGTCGAAGACGTCGCCGCCCACTGCTCGTTCCCGCTCACGCAGCTCGGCCTCGGCTACAGCATGGCCCTTCGCTATGCCCCGCCCGTTTATGGCGCCCTCTACTACGCAACCAACGGGCGCCGGCGCTACAAGGCGCTGATACGCTTTTGCGAACCGCTCTACCGGGAGCGGCTCAAAGATCTCTTCATCAGCTACCAGCCCGACGTCATCATCTCGGTTCACCCGCTTCTGAACCACGCCTCGCTGCGAGCCCGCGCTGACGCGGCGATGCAGCACGTTCCGATCGTGACCGTGATTACGGACCTGGGAAAAGTTCACGAGTCGTGGCTGATGGCCGACGCCGACGCCGTCGTCGTGCCCGCCCGCGAAGTCTATCAGCGGGCCCTTTCACGCGGCGTTTCACCGGCCCGGCTGCGCTTGCTCGGCCATCCGATCAACCCGAAATTCGACGATGTGACGGGGACGCCGGCCGAGCTGCGAGCCCAGCTTGGGCTCCCCACCGACGCCATGGTCGTCATGCTGATGGCGGGTGGCGAGGGCGGCGGGAAGCTGCTCTCGACGACGCTGGCGCTGGCCCGCGCCCGCCTAGCGATTCATATGGTCGTGGTCTGCGGGCGCAACGACCACCTCCAGCAGAAACTCGAAGAGATGTCCGGGAGTCTGCCGACGCCGATGCACGTACTCGGTTTCACCGACAAGATCCCCGAGTATTTCCGGGCGGTCGATCTGCTCGTCACCAAGGCCGGTCCCGGCACCCTAGCCGAAGCCAATGCCGCCCAGCTTCCGGTGGTCGTGTACGATTATATTCCCGGCCAGGAGCGCGGTAACGTCGACTTCGTCCGGCACAACGGTCTCGGGGCGGTGGCCATTCACGGCGCCGCCGAAGTCGTCGACGCGGTGCGCTCGATGATCCGCACCCCCGAACGGCTCGCAACCATCCGCCACAATCAAGAAATCGTCGCGCCGCGCCGCAGCTCGCGCCGAATCGCCGAGCTCATCGCCCAGATCGTCGAAACCGGAACGATCCCGGCGCAGGACGGTCTGCCGGCCGGCCCGCTCCGCCAGGCCGCCGGGGTCTAAAGACCCAAGCGGCGGGCGCTTACGGCGTCGCGGGAACGGCGCTGATGCCGTTCCAAACCGTCCCGTTCGGCAGAATCTCCGGCGCGCGCGGCGATTGCGTGAAGTCGAGGTCGGCGCGCAAGTCCCCCAGCTGCGGCTGGTTCTCGCGGACGTTCGGACGGCGATCCGGCCGCCCGTCGGTCTTGGGATCGATGCGCTCGCCGCCGAGAAAGTCATCCTCGATGAACTTCACGTAGGCATCGTGGCTGAGCACCTGGCGGTCGATGAAACCTCGGCGCGCGTACGGACTGATCACGATGCCGGGAACGCGTATCCCGTAACCGTTTTCGTCCACCGTCGGCGGCGGCACGTGATCGTAGAATCCTCCCCAGTCATCCCAGCTCAAGACGATCAGCGTGCTGTCCCAGTCCGGGCTCTTCATGATCGCGTTGATCAACCCGGTCACGTAGGCCTGGCCCGCGCTCACCGACGCCGGCGGATGTTCGCTGTATTTCCCGGCCGGCGCAATCCAAACGACGTTCGGGAGCGCCCCGCTTTTGGCGGCGGAGTAGAACTGCCGTAGCTCGCGCACGTTGCCGAGTTCGCCGTCCTGCTTGACCGTATCGAACGACGGAAGGATGTTCCAAATCCCGGGCGTGCGATACGTCTGGGGCCTTTGTCTACACGTTTCCAAGCCGTTCGCACAGTCGGGCTCGGTTCCGCTCATCACGTAGTACGCCCAACTGACGTGCTTGCGGTGAAGCAGGTACGTCAGGTCGGTCCAGGCATAGTCCGGCCGCCCCGGCCCGTGCGCCGCCGGATCCCGTCGGCGAAAATCGAGAGGCGGGTCGGGATTCTCGGGTTCGTTCGTGCAGCTCATCGCATCGCCCAGCTGCGGGCACTGGGCCGACCATTCGGACACCATGAACAGATGCTGCGGCAGACTCCACGACGCGACGTTTTCGAAGAGATGGTCTTGAAGCACGAAATCGCGAGCGTATTTCCAGTAGTTGGGTAGCTCGCGCGCATCGTGATACCCCATAACGTCGCGGGCTATCCCGCGGCCGGCACAGCTTGGGTCGCCGTACGTCGCGCAGCGGGCCGCTCCCCGCATCGACGTAAAGAAGCCGTCCATGCGTCCGCCGTTGACGTCGACCTGAGACGAATGAAAGTTATGTGGGCCGCCGCGATTGCGATCCGCGGGATCGTGAAACGGCTGCACGCACGCGTTGTTTTGTGGCTGCGGAACGCAAACCGTCGGAACGCCGTCCTTCATCGGAATGCCGTCGGCGCCGGGGAACGTGCCGAAGTACGAATCAAACGAGCGGTTTTCTTGCATGATGATGACGACGTGCCGGATTTTGTGAATGTCGCCGGTCGGTACGCTCGACCGCGACGCGGTGGTTTCGGCCGCGACGCAGCCCGCGGCCACGACGGCGACCAAGGCGATCGACGCGGCGATCACGTTGCGCTTAGACATGTGTTCGTTCTCCCTCCAGGGTTTTGCGTGAGATTCAAAGCAGAAGCCGGCGCGAGCTTACGCGACGTTCGCATCGCCGGTCGTGAAGCCGCCGCGGAAAACCATGGTTGCGGCGCCGACTTGGCCGGCGTCGTTCCCCAGCTTCGCGATCGCAAGCTTCGTCGATCCCTTCGGCACCATCGTGGTGAGCGCATCGACCGGTCCGCGGATCGCGCCGAGCATGAAATCGGCGGCCGTCGAAACCCCGCCGCCCAGCGCGATCGTTTCCGGATTCACGAACGCGATGACGTTGGCGAGGCCGATTGCGAGATCGGCGGTAAAATTCTCCCAGGCCGCCAGCGCGTGCCGGTCGCCCGCCTGTGCCGCCTTGCGGATCTTCTTGGAACTAAGCTTGTCGCGCGGTACGTCGAGCAGCCCGCTGCGCGGAAACGACGGCTCGACCGCAAACGCGTGCCGGATCAATCCCGTTCCGGAAGCCTGCGCCTCAAAGCATCCGACCTTCCCGCATCCGCAGACGAACCCGTCGAACGGCCGAATTTGGTGGTGCCCGATTTCACCCGCACCCCAGCGGTTGCCGAGAAGCAAGTTGCCGCCTGCGACGATGCCGCCGCCGATTCCGGTTCCGAGCGTCAGCAGGACGAAATCCTTGGTGCCTCGCCCCACACCGAAATCGTATTCGCCCAGCGTCGCGCAGCGCGCGTCGTTGCCGACGAAAACCGGCAGCTTGAACTTCGTGCGCAGCGTTTCGCCGAGCGGTGCGTCGTTCCAGCCGAAGTTCGGACTGTAGAGGACCGCGCCCGACGTAGCGTCGATGTTTCCGGGCGAGCCGATCCCGATGCCGGCCAGGTTGGAGCCCGCGTCTTTGACGGCCGCTCCG
>JBDTDR010000123.1:0-19383 GCA_039922955.1 Candidatus Tumulicola sp. | reverse complement strand
GCCGTCGCTAAATCGTATGAGCAATAGCCGCATCGTATGAGCGGATCGCTGGAGACGAAGCCGGCCCGCGGCGCGTTCGTCAAGACCCCGGACTTCAACAAGAAGATTTTGGTCGTCGACGACGAGTCTGCGATCCTGCAGACGCTTCGGTTCAACTTAGAGCGCAGCGGTTATGCCGTCGTCACGGCCGGCGACGGCCGCGGGGCGATCGCCACCGCGCAGCGGGAGCAGCCGGATTTGATCGTGCTCGACATCATGCTGCCGGTGCTCGACGGCATCGAGGCGTGCAAAGAGATCCGCAAGTTCAGCTCGGTACCGATCATCATGCTTACGGCGAAGGATCAGGAGATCGACAAAGTTCTCGCGCTGGAACTCGGTGCGGACGACTACGTCACCAAACCGTTCGCCCTCCACGAATTCCTCGCTCGCGTGAAAGCGCGGCTGCGCCGCCAAGCTCCGATCCAGTCCGGACACGACGAAGCAATCGCGCTGGGCGACATCGTTCTCGACCCATCTCGCCACCAGCTCACCGTCCGTGGGGAAAGCGTCTCCCTCGCGCCCAAGGAGTTCGCGCTCCTGCGCGTGCTCATGGAGAACAACGGACGCGTCGTAACGCGTCAGACGCTGCTTGACAAAGTCTGGGGATACGATTTCGAAGGCGAACAGCAAACCGTCAGCGTCCACGTCCGGTGGCTGCGGGAAAAAATCGAAGAAGACTCGCGTGCGCCGCGCCACATTCTGACCGTGCGCAGCCGCGGTTACATGTTCAAGTCCTAGGGTCCGCGAAGTCGTGACGGTTTTCGAGTGGGCGTTGCCGCTTGCAGCCGCGGCGGCGGTCGGATTGGTCTGCGGCGCGTTGCTCGTGCGCCCGTTCCGGAGGCGCGCGCCGGCGGAGGCGCCGCCGGCCGCGGCACCGGTTGCGATCGGCGATCCCGCTGCCGACGGCGCGTTCGCGCGGCTGGTGCGCGCGCTTCCGATCGGCGTCGTTTTGGTGGACGTTCACCATCGCGTCGAATTCGCCAACCCTGCGGCCGGGGCCATCTTCGGGTTCGATGCCGATCGGGCGATTCACGCGCACGTGATCGAAGCGATTCCGAACGTTGACGTGGAGCGCCGCATCACCGATGCCCTGCGGGGCGAAGCGTCGGTCGCTCCGCTGACGCTTACCGGTGCGGAAGGGCAGCGCGTCTACCGCGTTTCGGTGTATCCCGTGGTCGGCAGCGGAAAGGATCCGCGGTTGGTCGCGGTTTTTGCCGACGATCAAACGGCCCTGACGCGGCTCGACCGGGCCCGCAAGGAGTTTCTTTCCAACGTTTCGCACGAACTGCGGACGCCGCTTTCGTCGATTAAGCTGATGCTCGAGACCGTCCTGGCCGCACCGGGTGACGAGGTGCGCGATATGTTCCTTCCGCAGGCGCTCACGCAAGTCGACCGCCTCGCCGCCCTGGTGCGGCAACTGCTCGAACAGGCTCGTGCCGAGTCGGGACAGCTGACCCTGGCGCTGCGGGAGATCGATCTCGAAGAGGTCGCACATCCGATCGTTGCCTCGTTCGAGCCGCAGGCCGCCACCAAAGGTGTCGAGCTCGAACTTCTCCCGCTGCGGCCGGTTCAAGTCGAGGCCGACCCCGACCGGCTGGCCCAAGTTTTTGTCAATCTGATCGACAACGCGATCCGCCATACCCCCGCCGGCGGCCGCGTCACGATCGAACTAGACGCGCGCGGCAGCGACGCCGTCGTGCGCGTTCGCGACACCGGTGAAGGCATTCCCTATCGCGACGTGCCGCGCATTTTCGAAAGGTTCTATGTGGTCGACCGTTCGCGGAAGCGCGAGGACGGCGGTCAGGGCGGCGCGGGGCTCGGTCTGGCGATCGTCAAAGGCATCGTCGACGCGCACGGCGGCGCGATTTCGGCAGAGTCGATGCTGGGGCGCGGCACCACTTTCACGATCCGTCTTCCGATCGTGCGCATTAAGCGCCAGGCGTGACCGCATTTCCAGCGTGGTCGTTAATCAAGCGATAAAGCCGCCGTAATCTCCCTGTGGCAAGCTGGACGCATGACGCGGATAGCGGTTCGCGGTGGAAACGACGCAACCGAGCGGGCGATGCGGGCGCACATCCTGGCCGTGCTCGAGGAGTTGTGTCGCGACGTGACGCTGCAGGACGTTCGCGAGTGGTATCTCGACTCGATGACCGACTCTGCCGCCTCCGGGCAGCCGCCGGGGGCGGCGTAGGACCATCGCCGCGATCGCGCGGGGGCGCCGGAACGCCCGCCGACGAAGGGACGCCGCGATGTTTTTAACTCGGCCGGAACCGGCCGCAACTTCTACCCAAACGAAATTGAAAGCCGAGCGGCTCAATATTTACTACGGCTTTTTTCACGCGATCAAAGGCGCGACGCTCGACATGCGCGAGAAGCGCGTAACGGCGCTGATCGGACCGTCGGGATGCGGGAAATCCACGTTTATCCGAGCGCTGAATCGCATGCACGATCTAACCCCCGGCGCGCGCGTCGAAGGGCGAGTGCTGCTCGACGGTGAGAACATCTACGCGCCCGACGTGGACCCGGTAACGATCCGCCATCGAATCGGCATGGTCTTTCAGCGCCCGAATCCGTTTCCGAAGAGCATTTTTGAGAACGTCGTGTACGGCCCGCGCGTGCAAGGAGAGCGCCGTCCCACCGTGCTGGCCGAAATCTGCGAGCGAAGCCTTCGTCACGCGGCGCTTTGGGATGAAGTCAAAGACCGGCTCAATCGGTCCGCGCTCGATCTTTCGGGCGGCCAGCAGCAGCGGCTCTGCATCGCGCGGTGTTTGGCGGTCGACCCCGAGGTGATCCTGATGGACGAGCCGGCCTCCGCGCTGGACCCGATCGCCACCAGCAAGATTGAGGACTTGATCGAGGCGCTGAAGCGCGACTACACCGTCGTCATCGTCACGCATTCGATGCAGCAAGCCGCCCGGATCAGCGACTATACGGCATTTTTCCTCTTGGGCGACATGATCGAGACCGACACGACCTCGTCGATCTTCACCAAACCCCAAGACAAGCGCACCGAGGATTACATCACCGGCCGGTACGGTTAGCGGGGGAGCGCCAACGGTCTTAAGGCGGGCTTAAGTGTGGCTTAATCGTTCGCGGATAGACTAAGAACGGTTCCTCCACAAAATCCCGCAAGGAGATTCCTCATCGTGCTTTCTCTAGTCGTGCGCGCCGGTTTCTTGATGGCGGCGGTGGTATTGGCGAGCCCGTCTTGGGCGTCGGCGGAAACGTTGGCGACACCGGCCCCCAAGGCGGCGACCGCGCCACCCGACCCCGCTCCGACGCCCAACCCGTTCACCGTTAACGGTTCTGTCCGGTCGTATTACTTCACGCGGCAGAACGCGTCGAACAATCCGGGTACGCAATTCAACTTTTCACCGGGTGCGAAGTACAACTCAAACGGCGTCAATCAGGCAACGTTAAACAGCGCCATCGACGTTCACGCGGATTACCATTTCGCGGGCGGTGGATGGTACGTCGGCGGTTCGTATTTTTACGCCAACCCGATCAGCGGTCCGTGTACGGTTGCGAGCACGCATGCCAAAGGCAAGCCGTGCGTTTCGCAATCGCCACCGAACACGAACCCCGACGACACGCTGCCGGGATTCGCGCTTAGCACGTTCCCCGAAGCATATCTTGCTTACAAAGCGTACGGCGTCAGCGGAAAGATCGGCGATCAGCTCTTGAGCTCGCCGTGGGCCGGCGCCTACGACGCGACGCGCCTCAAGCCGGTTGCGTATCAAGGCGTCGACGTCGCGTATCAGCTCGGCGACGCGTTGACCTTCGAAGCCGCCGACGTGCTCCAGTTCGAGAACCGCACGAGCTCGACGTTCGATAGCAACACGTTGCTGACGAGTTTCCCGGCCGGCGGCGGTGGAATGGGTCAGAACATCTACGTTCCCGGCGGCGGCGGCATCAACACCGGCGGATTCTTCTACGGAAGAGTCGGTTACGCGCCGAAGAGCGCCGACTACTCGCTGGACGGGTACCTGTACGCCGTGTCCTCGCTGCTGAACATGTGGTGGTTCGACGGCAAGTACACGATGTCCGAGAACAAGCTCAAGCCCTTCATAGCACTCCAAGGCGGCTTTGAAAGCAACGCGGGCGCGTCGTACATCGGGAAAATCCGCAGTTCGGATATCGGCGTGCAGCTCGGCGCGAACGTCACGCCCAATATCCTGGTTACCGCCGGATTCGACTCGATACCGTGGCAGAACGACAACGTCGTCCTGCCGGCCGGCGTGACCTGCAACAACAGCACGTACCAGATTTCGGCAAAAGGCGCGACGCTCGGATACTTCCTACCCGGAAACGGGGGTTCGTCCGGCCAGTCCGGCGTCTGCCTCACCAATCCGAACGGCACGACCAACGTGTACTACGGCGGCTGGGCGAGCCCGTATACCGACAACTATGCCACCGACCCGTTCTTCACCACGAGCATCTCGCAGGGCATGGCCGACCGCCGCGCCCCAGGCACCTCGTGGAAGCTCGCGGCTACCTACCTCTCGAACAACAAGAAATGGACGTTCACCGCCAGCGACGCATGGTACAACTACGGCAACGCGCTGGTAGGTCAGAACACCAACGAGTGGACGCTCGACGGTCAGTACCACTTCAGCCCGGTGAGCAAGGGACGCTACAAGGGCCTGCTGCTCCGGTACCGGTACGCCCAGCGCGCGCAGTCGAACTCGTTTTGCGGGGCATCCGGCTCGAGCTGCCCGGCAGGGGCGGCCATCGGGTGCAGTTTCCTGGGCGGCCTGCCGCTGTTCAAGTACAACCGAGCCCAGATCGAGTACGACTTCTAAAAAGCCGGTCGCAATTACATTTAGTTGGCGCCGACGTCACGTACGGCGGCGTAAAAAACTGGACGTTCGAAGCGGCCGACATGATTCAATTCCAAAACCGTACCAGCAACGTTTTCCAAAGCAACACGCTGCTCACGAGCTATCCGGCCGGCAACTCCGGCCTGCCGGCCAACATCTACGTTCCGGGCGGCAATTTCATTGCAATCAACGGGTTCTTTTACGCCAAGGCCGGCTATGCGAACGCTCCAACGGGTCTGACGCTCGATGGGTACTTCTACAGCGTCAGCGCCTTGATGAACATTTGGTGGTTCGACGGAAAGTATGTTTGGAATCAGAGCAAGGTTAAGCCGTTCATCGAGATGCAGGGCGGGACCGACAGCAACGCAGGCGCCTCCTATCTTGGCAAAATCTGACAGTCAGGTCATCGGCGCGCGAATCGGCGCCAACGTCACGAAAAACATCCTGCTCACGTTCGGCTTCGACAGCCTGCCGTGGAGAAGCGACACGGTCACGCTGCCGCACGGGGTGACGTGCAGCAGCGCTACCAATCAGATCGCGGCCAAAGGCGCGACGCTGGCCTACTTCCTGCCGCTGGTCAACGGCGGCACCGCGCAATGCTCCAACAATGCCGATGGTACGGCCAACGTGTATTACGGCGGCTGGGCGAGCCCGTACACCGACACTACACGGCCGATCCGTTCTTCACGACCAACGGATCGCAGGGGATGGTCGAACGCCGCTCGCCCGGCACTTCGGAACAACTGGCCGCCACGTACACGTCGAACAACAAGCGGTTGATATTCCTTGCCAGCTACGGATGGCTCGACTACGGCAACGCGGCGGCGCCGGCGGCCGGCACCACTGAATGGAATCTCGACGGGACGTATCGGTTCGGTCCGTACAAAGGCAGCGGCCCCTATAAGGGCCTCATGCTTCGGGATCGCTACTTCGTTCGGAATATCGGCAACACGTTCTGCGGTGGCTCCAGCACGACGTGCCCAGCCGGATCGGCCAACGGCGCGCAGTATCTCGGTGGCCTAGCGCTGTTCAAATACAACCGCGCGCAGCTCGAATACGACTTCTAGCAGGTTGCTAAGAGGACTGCGGCTAGGATGACCATGACGGCCCCAAGTGCAATACTTGGGGCCGTCATGACTTCGATGAAGGCGCTCTCAAAGTTGGCCCCGGGGCCCGGTTTCAGGCTGACCGACGTCCCGGTGCCGTCGATCGGCCCGACCGGCGTGCTGATCCACGTAGAGAAAGCCGGCGTCTGCGGAACCGATCAACACATCTATAACTGGGATACGTGGGCGCAGGCTCGGATCGAGCCGCCGTTGGTCGTCGGGCACGAGTTCATGGGCACCGTCGCGGCCGTTGGCGACGCGGTGCGTTCGGTGCGCATCGGCGACCGGGTCTCGGCCGAAGGACACATCGCCGATCTCACCTGCCTTCTATGCCGCACCGGCCACGCGCACATCTGCGAGCGCGTCGAAATCATCGGCGTCGATCGCGACGGCGCGTTTGCCGAATACGTCGCGATGCCGGAATTCAACGTATGGAAACTCGACCCGGCGATCCCCGACGAGTACGCGGCGATCTTCGACCCGCTGGGCAATGCCGTGCATACCGTGATGGCGGCCGGCGTAAGCATCAAGAGCGTGGTAATTACCGGCGTCGGTTCGATCGGGTTGATGGCGATTCCAGTCGCGCGTGCCGCCGGCGCGGCGTCGGTGTACGCCATCGACGTCAACCCCGCCAAGCTGGAACTCGCCAAGCGGCTCGGCGCCGATGCCACGTTCCTGGCCACGCAACCGGGTTTGGTCGAGGAGATCAAAACGCTCACGAACGGTGACGGTGCCGACGTGCTGCTCGAGATGTCGGGTAGCGGCGTGGCGATCGATGCAGGCCTGCAGATGGTGCGCAACGGCGGAACCGCGGCGCTGTTGGGTATCCCGAGCGACGCGGTCAACATCAACCTTGCCGAACGCATCATCTTCAAAGGGCTCACCGTGCTGGGCATCAACGGTCGCCGGATGTTCGAGACGTGGTACCAAACGCAGGCGCTGGTCAAGAGCGGCCGCATCGACCTAGGTTCGATCATCACGCACGTCTTGCCATACACGCAGTTCGACCGCGCCTTCGAACTCATGCGCAGCGGGGAAGCCGCCAAGATCGTGCTGGATTTTAAGGGGGATATCGCGAAACCATGAATCAAGCCTTTGAGGACAAGTTGCGTGGCGACCTCGAGACGCTCAAACGGGCGGGCACGTACAAACATCTGCGCCATATCACCACGCCGATGGGGCCGGAAGTTCACATGGAAGAAGCCGGCGACGTCATCGTGCTCTCGAGCAACAACTACCTGGGCCTCTCCGACCGGCGCGAAGTCGTCGAGGCGGGCAAACGCGGGCTCGAGCGGTACGGCGCCGGCACGGCCTCCGTTCGTTTCATCTGCGGAACGTTCGACATTCACCGCACGCTCGAAGAAGGCATCGCGAAATTCCTGGGGACCGAGGCGTCGCTCTCGTACGTCGCCTGCTGGAACGCCAACACTGGGCTCTTTGCGACGATCTGCGAGCAGGGTGCGGCGATCGTCTCGGACGAGCTGAATCACGCCTCAATCATCGACGGCGTGCGGCTCGCGTCGAAGGCTCGGCGCGAGCGGTACAAGCATAGCGACATGGGCGAGCTGGAGGCGAAGCTCAAGGCGGTGTCCGATTGCTTCCCGGTGGTCGTCGTTACCGATGGCGTATTTTCGATGGAAGGCGATTTGGCAAAACTGCCCGAGATCGTCGCGTTAGCGCGTACGTACGGCGCGATCGTCGTGGTCGACGACTCGCACGGCACCGGCGTGATGGGCAAGACCGGGCGCGGAACGATCGAGCACTTCGGCCTCACCGGGAAGGTCGACGTCATCACCGGCACGCTCGGGAAGGCGCTGGGCGGGGCGGCGGGCGGCTTCGTCGCCGGCAGCGCCGCCTTGATCGACACCTTGATCCAGCGCTCGCGGCCGCAGCTCTTCTCAAACGCTTTGCCGGCGACCGTTGCGTGCAGCGCGCTCGAAGCGATCGAATATCTCGACGCGCATCCGGAACTCGTCGTGAAGCTGCGCGCTAACACGCAATACTTTCGCTCCGGGCTCGAGCGGATCGGCTACAAACCGCTGGCGGGCGAGAGCGCGATCGTTCCGATCCTCGTGGGCGAAACGGCGTTTGCGATCTCGATGAGCGACATGCTTTTAAAACGCGGCGTGTTCGTGACGGGCTTCGGGTTTCCGGTGGTGCCGGAGGGAACGGCCCGCATTCGCGTGCAGATCAGCGCCGCGCTCACCCGTGGCGAGATGGATCGCGCCCTCGCCGCGTTCGAAGACGTCGGCCGGGCGGCGGGAATCCTGAAAGCCGGTCCGGGTTCTACAGACGCCCCGCGATGACGAGGGCCAGCGCCCATCCGCGCGCGGTCCGGGTTCGTACGAGATAGCCCTCGGCGGTGCGGTCGTACACCTCGTATCCCATCCGAACCGCATCGGCGAGGTTTCTGAAGATCGTCAAGCCGGCCATGTCGCGCGTCCTCCAAACGGTTCCCGGTAAAGATTCGACGTTCAAGGTACCGTAAGAAGGTGAAGAATGTTTTAAGCGCGTTCCGGCGCGGTGAATCGTCGGGGGGGCTGGCTCTGATTGCCGGAGCGATTGCGGGTTTAGTGTGGGCGAACTCGCCGTTGGCGCAGTCTTACGGCGACTTGCTCCACCTGAAGCTCGGGTTCAGCACGGACATCTACGGCATTCACCTGACCGCGCACGACTGGGTCAACGACGGCTTGATGGCCGTATTCTTCCTGATCGTCGGTTTGGAGATCAAACGCGAGGTCCTCGACGGTGAGTTGTCCACGTTTGGGCGCGCCGCGCTGGGCGGAATCCTCTTGCCATCGATCGTCTCTACACCGCCGACCTGGTGCTTCCGGCGCTGCTCGCCGGGATCGCCTGCTTGGCGGCGCTCGCCGTCCTGAACCGGCTGCGCGTGTCGTGGCTGCCGGTCTACGTCGCGGTCGGTTTGGTCATGTGGTTTTGCGTGCTCGAGTCGGGCGTGCACGCGACGCTGGCCGGCGTGGCGCTGGCGCTGACCATTCCCATGAGCGCCGTCAAAAAACTCGAGCGCTCCTTGCAGCCGTACGTCGCTTTTGCAAGTCTGCCGATTTTTGGGCTGTTTAATGCCGGCGTTTCCTTTCGGGGCGTGACCCCGTCGCTGGCGTTTAGCGCGTTGCCGCTCGGCATCGCGGCCGGACTGTTCTTCGGCAAGCAGATCGGCATCTTCGGATTCTCGTGGATCGCCGTAAAGACCGGCATCACGCCGCTGCCGCGGGGCGTGGACTGGCGAATGATGTACGGCGTAGCGCTGCTGGGCGGAATCGGGTTCACGATGAGCCTGTTTATCGGTGCGCTGGCGTTCGGCTCCGACGTCCTCCTCACCGAAACCAAGCTCGGCGTGTTCGGTGGCTCGGCGCTGGCGGCCCTCGCCGGCTACATCGTCCTCCGCGGCGCGGTCGCGCGTGAGCGCGCCGATAGGGTCGCGCCGGGATGAAGTTTTTTGACGCCTGCCGAACGCCGCGCGGACGGAGGATTTTCATGAATCGCCCTGATCGGCTCTGCATCGCCTTAGCGATGGCGCTTTTACTGCTACCCGTTTCCGTGCGCGCGGCATCGCCGCCGGCAAGCGCAGCTCCGAGCGGCGCGCCGGCGGACTATGAAACCTTTGCGAAGGGCGCGACCGTCTCGTCGGGTCTCATCTCGGTGCTGCGCAAGGGCGGCAAAGTGTACCTGGTGCTGCTCAAAAGCCAACTCGGCCAGGACTTTATCGAGACCTCCGTTCCGGCAACCGGTCTGGGCGGGTTCGGCCCCGCGCCTGGCGAGCCGTACGTGGCCCCCGCCCGCATCATACACTTCGAACGCGTCGACGACACGGTCGTCATGCGTTGGCCGAATACGTTCGCGCGGGTCGATAAAGGCACGCCGGCGATGATCGCCGCGCAGGCGTCGCTCCCGAGCTCGGTGATTGCGGTCGTGCCGATCGCCGCCGAATCGCCGACGTCCGTCGTCGTTTCGGCCGCGTCGTTCCTGGGCGACGTTGCAAACTTCGGCGCGCAGTTTGATGCGATTGCCAAGAGCCCGGCACATGGATACAAGCTCGACGCGTCGCGGTCGTATTTCAGCGAAGCGAAGGGTTTCCCGAAGAACACGATCCTTCGGGTTAGTCAAACGTGGGCGAGCGAGTCGCCCGACACGATCGACAATGCGCCCGATCCGCGCAGCATCGAAGTCAAGATGACCTACAATTTCATCGCCGCGCCGCAGGACGGATACATGCCGCGCATCGCCGACCCGCGGGTCGGGTACTTCGAACAGCCGCTGCTCGATTTCCAAAGCGACAAAAATCCGTCGCGCAACGTGTACTATCTCAGCCGCTGGAACTTCATGCCCGAGAACCCGGGGCGCCCGTCGGTGGCCAAGAACCCGTTGGTTTTCACGCTGAGCAACGACGTTCCGGCCGCATATCGCGACACGGTTCGGGACGCACTGTTGACCTGGAACGACGCCTTCATGCGGATCGGAATCCTGGACGCCGTAAAGGTCGTGCAGCAGCCCGACGACCCGAGCTTCGACGTGGACGACATCCGGCACAATATGGTCAGCTGGTTCGACGCGCCGATTCCGCAGTACGGCGCCGAAGCGCTGATCGTCACCGACCCGCGCACCGGCGAAGAGATCAACGCGGGCATCAACGTGGATGCGGTTGAGGGTTTGAACGGCCGTAACTATCGCTACTACGTCGCTCCGGCGCGCGGTTTGCCCGACAGCGAAACGCTCGAAAGAGCCTTCGCACTCAAAGAAATTCGGGCGGTCGTGCTTCACGAGTCCGGCCACGATCTCGGCCTCCAGCATAACTTCATCGGCTCGATGGCCTACACCGCGCGCCAACTGCAGGATCCGAGTTTCACGCACACGCACGGCGTGGCGACGTCGGTGATGGAGTACGCGCCCATCAACGTCTGGCCCAAGGGCACGGGACAAGGCGACTACGTGCAGCTCGTGCTCGGACCCTACGACTACTACGCGCTGCGATTCGGCTACGAAAACGTTCCGAACGCGACGACGCCCGAGGCGGAGGTCCCCACGCTCAATCGCCTGGCGTCGCGCTGGTCCGACCCGACCTATCGCTTTGCGTCGGACGAAGATGCGTTTTTCAACAACGGCCACGCGGTCGATCCGCGCGTTCAGCAGGACGATCTCACCAACCATCCCCTGGCGTGGGAGCAGATGCAGTTGACGATGCTGCACGGTCTCATGAATGCGGTCGACCGGCGTTTCCCAAAAAACGGCGAGTCGTACGATGAGGCGCGCCGGGCGTTTTTGCTGCCGCTGCGCTTCTACGTCCGGTTCGCCGTGATGCCGGCGCATATCATCGGCGGCGAGTATCTCTCGCGCGCCGACGCGGGCGATCCGCATAGCGCGCCGCCGCTGCAGCCGGTCTCGCGGTCGGACGAGCACCGGGCGTGGCGAACGCTTCAAAGCGCGCTGTTCTCCGATGCGGCTTGGCATTTTAGCCCACGCGTGCTGCGGAACCTGACGTACAGCGAGGTCAGTTCGCTCGGGCCGAATGCGGCCTGGGTTTACGACCCGTCGCCGCGGCACGACGTCGCGGTCGTTCAAATTGCCGCCGCGGCGCAAAATCAGGCGCTCGACGAGCTGTACGCGCCGCTGACCCTCGCACGGATCGACGACCTGTCGACGAAATATGCGCAGGGCACGACCATGACGCTCACCGACCTTTTCGATTGGACCCGCGGCGGCATCTTCGGCGACATCGAAAACGGGACCGCCGGCAAAGACGGGGTCGTGCGCCGCAACGCCCAGATGAATTTCGCGAAGCGCCTGGCGCAGTTGTGGACCGCTCCGGCGGCCGGCACGCCGCCCGACGCCCAAGCGCTGGCGCGCCTGCAGCTCGAGTACCTTGCCAACGACGCCGCGACCGCGCTGCGGCGTTCCAATCCCGACGAAATGACTCGCGCGCACCTGGAGGCTCTTGCGGCACTGGCAAAGCAGGCGCTAGAGGCGCGCGCGACGATGGCGTCGCCGGGCAAGTAGAAAGCACGGAGCGCCGCATTGGTAGCAGCCGGCGAGCTTCGCGACCTGTCGGTCTTTGCGGGATGCAGCGAAGCGCACGTTGCGTTCTTTGCAAAGAATAGTGCCGACGTCCGCGTGGCTCAAGACGACTGGGTCCTGTGCGAGGGGGAAAGCCCGCGGTTCTTCGTCTTGCTCGCCGGGACGGTGGATATCGTCAAGACGATCTTCGGCCAGCTAAAAACGATCGGTGGGCACGATCCGGGCGACGCCTTTGGTGAAGTGCCGCTCCTGCTTGGGTCCAGCGCCGTCGCGGGGATTCGCGCGACCTCGGCGGCGCGGTTGGCGCGCGTCGATCCAACCGTGTTCTGGCGGATGATGCACCAGGCGCAGTCGTTCGCGCACGTCGTCTTGGCGAACATGGCGCGGCGCGTGGAGTTCGTCGAGCACATCGCGATCGATACGCCGGCGGCGGTCTGTACGATCGCGGGCGAGAGCCGGTCGCCGGCCTGCCACGAACTCCGCGACTTTTTGACGCGCGTGCACGTGGCCTACGACTGGGAAGAACGGGCAGGACGCGAATGCGACGTCTGTTTTGCCGACGGACCGTCGTTACATTCGCCGACCGTGCGCGAACTCGCCGCGCGTCTCACATCTATGGGGTTACCGGTGTTCGAGGGTGGCCGCGACAACATAGCGCTGGAGCGGTTTCAGCGGGGCTACCAGCAGTTTCCGAATTCACCCTTGATTCGATTTGCGCTAGGGCAGCAGTACGTTCGCACGAGGGAGCCCGATAAGGGGTTCACCCTATTTCGGAAAACGACGTTTCCGGACATTCTGCAACGGCACGCACTCGTCGAGGCTCGGTACGCCTACCTGTACAGCAGATACGAGGACGCTCGCAGGTTCATCCGCCCATTCTTCGACGCGTACAAGCAACGCGTCATCGACAAATGCGCTGACAGAAGTGCTCGCGCGCAGACCTGTCTCAGGCGCCATCCTATCGGCACCGCGTTCAAATATCTATCGATTTGTGGGGGTTCAGGTCCGGATATTCATTTTGGACCGAAAAATCGGGCGGCTAGGGCCGGACTGGACTGTTTATTCGGTAGGCCTCTATTTTTGTATTAGGATGCTTGACACTAACGCCACGTTTGTATTAAGGTTGCTGATACAGGAGGACGTTCAAAGCTATGGTCATGAACGCGGCGCTCGCCGCAACCGCGCAGAATTGGGCCGTCGTAGTGGCCGCGCTTTACGGCGGAATCGTTAACCTGAGAGGGGCTATATCTGCAAGCTCCAGGTCTGGCTCCTGCGATGCGCTCCAGCGCGGAGGCGAGTCTTCCCAACAAGACCGCATACAGCACGCGGACGACGAGCGAGAGCGCCCCTCGGCGCTGCGAAGCTACGTTGTAGCCGGCGTTTGCCTCGGCATAGCGTGCGCCATGCTCGCTCATGCCGTTCCTCCTATCGTCGGGTATGCAATCCTCACTTTGACATACTCGGCGCGGATCGTTCAAGTCCAGATTGCCGAGGAACGCGCGCCGAGACGCCGCTCCGTTCTGCTGGGGCGTTCGCGCCGCGTCGATCCGGTGCTCGCGACGTGGATAGGGCTGACAGCACTTTATTCACTCTTGCTTATACCGTGGATTCTCGACGACGTGTACCGGGGTGTGGCAATCATCGTGGCCGCTTGCGTCGTGACGATGGTCGTAGTGGCATGGCGCATCGCGACCGCACCGCCTCTGCTCTTCGGTAACGATCTCGAAGCCGAGCAGGTCGTGGATCGCGAAACGCGCGCGAATCGAACCGGCACCACGTGCTTCTTTGCTAACGTCACGGTCTTTGTATTCATCGGCTTCGTCTGGGGCCCGGCCATCCCCGAGATGGCCGCACTGGCTCTCGTATGGGTTGGGCTCCTCGTGTGGAAGTCGCTATACGCGCGGCATTTATCGCGAACGCCCCTCGCATCGTGACCCGCTTGGTTCTATCGGTAGATCCGAGCCTGGACTTGGCACCGTTCCACCAGATAGCCGAGCAACTGCGCGAGTTCGTCGAGCGCGGCGACCTGCGCCCGGGCGACTCGCTCCCGACGGTGCGGCAGCTCGCGAGCGACCTGGGCGTTGCCCCCAATACGGTGGCACGCGCCTATACGGACTTGCAGGACGCAGGGTGGCTAACGAGCGACGGCCGGCGTGGGACCCGCGTCGCGCAATCGACACCTTCCGACGACCTCAAAAGGCGCGCCACCGTTCTGCGCGGCGACGTTGAAGGGTTCGTAAGCAGTCTTCGTCGTCGAGGCTACTCGAAGAACGAGATCCGCATTGCACTGAGGGAAGCTGCGGCAAGCGCTTAGCGTAGCCCGGAAAGGAAAAAACAGGTCCGCTTATTTTTCAATAAGCGGACCTGAAATGGTTGCGGGGGTACAGCTCCAAAGAACGGCCTTGGGTCCAAATAACTGGTCGTCGGCCGATAGCCTGGTCCAGAACGACTACGGGGTCCGTTTGCTACTGGAGGTTGCAGGGCGCGTTCGGAAAGTTCTTCCGGATATCCGTCTCCTCGTCGAGGCGCGCCCGCTTCTGCCAGCTAGAAGAATGGGCGTGAATGTGGGTAGCTCCATTCCGTTTTGTGCAGGCCTCTTTGTCGTGTGAAGTGTGCCGGTTCTTCAGGCTGTCGCTCTCGCCGATGTAGACCGGCGACCAGCTACCATTGACGAGCTTCGCGAAGATGTAGTTTCCCGGCACGTCGTTCCAGGACCTGATTGATAGGGAACACCTCATAGGAGTATTTCTTGCCGGACTTCCCCGCATCAGTGTTGCCCGCGAGCGATTTTGGCTGCTTCCGCAGCTGATCGCGCGACGACTCAAGCATTTGAAGCCGCTCGCGCGATACCAACGCGCTATGTCACCGACCTTGGAAGCGTCAGGGTGGCCGTGCGAGAAGCGGACTAAAGCCACCTCGACGTCTTGAACCTTGAGCCGGAACTTTCGTACGCCCCTAACTTTTGCTTTTCGAAGAATGGCGCGTAGTTCGTTCCAGATGTCGTCGAACGACTGCTGCTGTCGTTCCTCACGCGTACTGTAGTACACGACGACTAGCGATCCATCTTCAGGGTCAAAGCTGTGTACCTTGACGTTCCTTCCGCGAAACGCCTCGATCGCAGCGGCGAATACGGGATGATCGTGATGGGATTCTTCGGATTCGTCGGCGCGGCTCATCTTTTTGTGAACTCCTTGCAAACGATCGTCCCCATCAGAGCGGCTATCGGAAGAGGGCCGTTTAAGCGGCGGGTCGCTAAAAGAATTTCCGGTCAACGCGGCTTCGCTGATTGACGATTGCGCTAAATTGATCAGGAATTGCACGCTTTCCGGTCCGAACTGGACCGTCTATTCGGAGCCCGTAAGAACAACGGGTCCGCCTATTTTTCAATAAACGGACCCGTACAGGTTGCGGGGGATGGATTTGAACCACCGACCTTCGGGTTATGAGCCCGACGAGCTACCGGACTGCTCCACCCCGCGGCGAGGTCAACCCTAATACTACGGGCAGGGTTGCGCCCCTGCAAGCTCCCGCGTAGCACGGGGCGGCGCCGCCGGCGCCGAATGCGTGGGGATGGCCCTGGCGCACCGGATTCCGAAGGTTCACCTCCACTGCCACCTCGAGGGAAGCCTGCGAGGCGCGACCTTCGTCGAGCTGGCCGGGAAGCACGGCGTCCCGCTGCGCTACCGCCCGCCAGGACGGGACGCGGGTGCCTTCGTGGGCGACCAAGGGGAGCCCGTCGATCCGGCCGATCCGTATCGCTTCAAAGACTTTCAAGAGTTCCTGCTCGCGTTTGCCGCGGTGAGCCGGGCGCTCCAGGAACCCGACGACTACGCGCGTCTGGCGGCTGAGTTCGTCGAGGATGCGCTGGCGCAAAACGTCATGTACGGCGAGCTCTTCGTTTCGCCGTCGGTCTGGACGTTTTTCCACGCGAACCTGGACGTACGTGAAACGATCGCGGCGATCGTCGCCCAGCTTCGCGCCGCCCGGCCGCGTGCCACCTTTGCGCTGATCGTGGATCTGACCCGAAATTTCGGACAAGCCCGCGCCTTGCGCACCGCGAAACTCGCAACGACGCTCGCCGATCTCGATGTCATCGGTATCGGCTTAGGCGGCGACGAAGCCCGCTTCCCGCCGGAACTCTACGCCGACGCCTTCGCTTACGCGCGCGCTGCGGGCTTGCACTGCGTCGCGCACGCCGGCGAAGCCGCCGGACCCGCGAGCGTACGCGCCGCCGTCGAACGGCTACGCGCGCAACGGATCGGACACGGCATCGCGGCGTTGCAGGATCCGGCGCTGGTGGAACTGCTCGCGAACGAGCGCGTCCCACTCGAAATTTGCCCGACCTCGAATGCGGTCACCGGTGCGGCGCTGCCGGGCCGGCACGCGTTCCTGGAATTCGATCGGGCCGGATGCATCGTGACCATCGATGCCGACGACCCGACCATGTTCCACACGTCGATCGCGGACGAGTACGCGCTGGTCGAATCGATTGCCGGGAGTGACACCCTCACCCGCTACGTCCGCAATGCGGTCGACGCAAGTTTTGCCGAGCCGCACCTCAAGGCGGCGATGCACGCGCGGCTCGCCACGGAACTCGACGCCGTGCGTCGAAACGAGGTGGGGCATGTCGGGCCATAGCCATTTCGCGGAGTCGATCGAGGAATATCTCGAAGCCGTGTACCGCTTGGAGCGCGAGGGGCCTGGGGTGACGACGTCCGGCCTGGCTTCGAGCTTAGGCGTCGCGCCCGCTTCCGTCTCCGGGATGCTGAAAAAGCTCGATAAGGATGGGTACGTCGAGTACGTCGCGCGCGGCGAGGTCAAGCTCACGCGCAAAGGTCTGGAAGTGGGCGTGCGCGTACTGCGCCGGCACCGTCTGGCCGAGCGGCTGCTGACCGACGTGCTCGGCATGTCGTGGGACGAAGTACACTTCGAGGCGTGCATGCTCGAACACGCCATCTCGCAACGTGTTGAAGACCGGCTAGTCGCGCTGCTCGGCGATCCGCAAACGTGCCCGCACGGCCATCCGGTACCGCCGCGCGACTTGAGCGATCCGGTGCGGACGGGCGTTCCGCTCGCGCAGATCGAGGAAGGCCGGCGCGCGGTCGTGAGCGGCGTGACCGACGAGGTACCTGAAATCCTCCGCTACCTTGGCGAAGTCGGCCTCCGCCCAGGCGCGCGGGTTTGCATTGTCGAGAAGGCACCGCTGGGCGGTCCGGTGACCATCGAAATCGGTGACGCGCGGCACGCGATTTCACTCGAACTCGCGCGCATGGTCATCGTCGCGGACGACGCCGTCGCATGATGACGCGATTCCTGATCGCGCTCAACGTGATCGGCTTTCTGTGGGAGATTTCGGTAGCCGGGCCGGGCATGCTGTCGTTTGGGGGCGGCGGCAACCTGGACCGCGTCTTGGAAGAAGGCTCGCTCTTTCCGGCCGCCGTCCTTTCCGACGGCCAATGGTGGCGGATCGTGAGCGGCGGCTTCTTACACGGCGGCCTGCTGCATATCGGCGTAAACATGCTGTCGCTGTGGTTCCTCGGACGCTTTATCGAGTATGCAATCGGGCCTTGGCGGATGTTGTTCATCTATATGGCTTCGCTGGTGGCGGCCGGACTCGGCGTCGTCTATTTTAGCGCGCCGTTGGTTCCGACGGTCGGCGCGAGCGGCGCGATCTTCGGGCTCTTCGGCGCGCTGTTTGCCATCGGATTGAAACTCGGCAAGCCCGGGATGGAACTCGTACGCGCAAACCTCGGCATTTTGGTGCTCAATCTCATCATTACGTTTTCCGTTCCCGCAATTTCCTGGCAGGCGCATATCTCGGGTTTGATTGCCGGATTCGTTCTGACGTTTGCGATCTACGCGCCGCCCCGGCGCGTCGCGCCGGTCGTCGTCGACGCCAGCACCGGCAGCACGTTTGAAACCGAATACGAACCTCCGCCCGGGGATCGATCATCGCACCAACCCCACCCATGACCGTCGCGATCGAGCGGGTTTTCGCACCCGGCGGACCGCTGGCGCGGGCGTTGCCCGGATTCGAAGCGCGGCCCGGCCAAGTGCAGATGGCGCAGCTCGTGGAGCGAGGCATTCTCGAAGGCGTGCACACGATCGTCGAGGCGGGGACCGGCGTCGGCAAGTCGCTGGCGTATCTCGTGCCGGCGATTCGCAGCGGGAAGAAGGTCGTGCTCTCCACCGGCACGATCGCGCTCCAAGAGCAACTCGTGCGCAAAGACATTCCGCTGGTGCAAGCCGCGCTCGGCGTGCCGGTTCGCGTCACGTTGCTCAAAGGCCGCAGCCACTACCTCTGCAAGCAGAAGTTCGAGCGGTTGCGATCGGATCGTTTGGTGGCGCCGTCGCGCTCGATGCAGGAGCTTTGGAACTGGGCCGCTCGAACGCCGGCGGGCGACCGCGCCGAGCTGCCATTCGTGCCGAACTCCGACGAGTGGGAGCAGATCGATGCCGACGCCGACGATTGCGTCGGCGAGTTTTGCGAGCACTTCCGGGACTGTTTCTTTTTCAAAAAACGGGACGAAGCGAAATACGCCGATCTCATCGTGGTCAACCACGCGCTGTTTTTTCTCGATCTTGCGGTCGGCGGGGGACTGCTGCCGCCATACGACGTCGCCGTGCTCGACGAAGCGCATCAATGCGAACGTTGGGCGACCGACGCCCTGACCGCGACGCTCTCGCGGGCCACGCTCGGACGCATGCTGCGCAAACTGCATCGAGCCTACGATGTGCCGCCGTCGTTCGACGCGCGCTTCGACGAAGGAATTCGCGGATTGGAGTCGGCCTTCGCACGCGTGGCGGGCGATCGCTATCCGCTGGCGGCAAACGACGCGGCGTGGCCGGCGCTCGAAGAACTCCGCGACGCACTCTATGTTCTCGAGAACTGGCTGATTGCGAACTGGCATTCGGCGCTGAAGAGCAAGCCGGAGAACGATGCTGAGGCCGAGCGGCGGCGGGATCTCGCGATGCGCAACGTCAACGCCCATAGCGCGACCATCGACCGCGCCGGCGCGCCTTCGGATCAAGCGATCGCGTGGGTCGAGCGCGCCGAAGGCGATGGACGCTACGCGCTCAACTGCGCGCCGTACGACGTCGCGGATTTCCTGCGCGCTACGCTGTTCGCACACACGCAGAGCGTGGTGCTCACCAGCGCCACGATTTCGGTCGCCGCCTTGCCGGCGCGCGGCGAGCCTTCGGGGTCGTTCGCGTTTCTCAAGCGATCGCTAGGAATCGAGGACGCGCAGGAGCTGGTTGCGCCGTCGCCGTTCGATTTTCACCGGCAGGCGCGGCTGTTCATCGCGCCGCCGAACCTCAATCCGAAGTCGCCCGATTTCGCACGCCGGGCCGCGCCACTGGTCGAGGAGTGCCTCGACCGGACGCGC
>JBDTDR010000122.1:0-9357 GCA_039922955.1 Candidatus Tumulicola sp. | reverse complement strand
GGTTCGGTCCGACCTTTCCGACGTATTGGCCGCCCGGAGTGCACGCCTGCGTAAAGGCGTTGTACGCCGAGATGGCCTCGTTGGTTCCGGCAATGACCGACGTGCCGAACTGGCCCGACGGAAGCGTGCCGTAGTGGATGTACGAGTTCGTGTACGCGAAGGAGAGCTGCCCAGCAAACCCGTTACGCGAGAAGTCGCCCTTTTGGAGCTGGAACTCGATGCCCTGGCTGCGCTGATCGCCGACGTTGAGGCCGGAGATGAAGCCCGTCTTTTGATCCAGGAAGAAGTTTTGAATCTGGTTCTGGGTCTGCCGCAGGAACGGCGTCAGCTTCAACGACATGTCGGTACCTTTGAAATGGTGCTCCCACGACAGGTCGTAGTTGATCGACGTCGGCGGTTGGATCGGGTAACCCGGCGACGTGCGGCCGAACGCGTAGAAGTTCGCCGCATCGTAGGCGGCCAGATTCTCCTGCGACGTGTTGTACTGCTCGAACGCCGAGTTCGGGGCTTGCGTATAGCGCCCGTACGAGAAACGAACGACGTTTTCCGGATTGACGGTATAGGTCCCGCTGATGCGCGGCTGCCAGATGTTGAACGTGAAGTTCGCCGGGTTGTTCTGCCAGTTCGCGTGACCATAACCCGCCGGACAGGGGGACGTCACCGGAACGCCGGTCCCGATATTGCCTTTGGCTACCGGCACGCCGCTGATGTTGTTGATACAGTAGTCCTGGTTAAAGGCATTGGTCCAAAAATCCCGCGCGACTCCGGTGTCGGTGTTCTGACCTTGGAACGTGAAGCTGTCGAGCCGCACGCCGAGGTTGAAGAGCAACCGGTCGGACGGCCGGAACTCGTCGGTCAGCGAAGCCGAGAAGAACTTCGGAATCACCTGATTGTAGGTGGCGGCGAGTCCGTTCTCGTCCAGGATATACGTGCACGGCGCGCCGCCGCACGTGTTCCCGGTTACGCTGGGAGCCGTTCCGGATCCGATCGTGCCGAAGGTGACGCCGTTGTGGTTGCACTGAACGGCACCGAGCGCGCCTCCGGGGTTCGGCGACGCCGGTAACGCGTAGCAGAGCCCGCCGTAGGGATTGGCCGAACTGACGATCGACGCCGCCGTGATTCCGCCCACTTGGTAGAAGTGATTGTTGTCGCGAACGCTGCTGGACGTAACGTACGAAGCCTGTGCGCTCACGAGGTTCTGCGGGTTGATCTGGTTCTGATACGTTACGCTGACGCCGCGCGTGTGGCCGGTCAGTTCGTAGTCCGGCGAACAGCAGCCGGTGAAGTCCGCATACGTGGTCTGCGGACCGTTCTGCAGCCAGTCGCTGTAGTAGGTGTAGCCGTAGACGCGCAGGAACGCGGTCGAACCGAAGTTCTTCGTGTACTGCAGCTTTACGATCTCTTGGTTGTTCCGAGTCGTATCGCCGGTTGACCCGGCAATCGTCTGAAACGCGGCCGTTCGGTTTTGGCTGCTTGGGAAGTAGTACGGCTTGACGCAGCCCGCTAGAGCGTTGAGACCGGCCGCCGAGAACGAGCCGCCGACGGCACCCGGGCACCCCCAGGTGACGCTGTCGATGTAGACCGGCGCGCCGAGTCCGATCGCGTTGGCGCAGTCGGCTCCCGTGGTCAGGCCACCACATCCGGCCGTCGACGTGATGTCGTTGGTGGTCGAATAGTACTGGTTGAGCAGTGATTCGCTGTTCCACAGCATTTGGATGTCGTCACGACCGGCGTCGAACCGGTGCGGAATGGCAACGTGGAAGTTTAGCACCACGTCGCGCGTCGCGATTGACGACTGGAACGAGTAGTTGAACGGGCCCATGAAGTACTGGAATGGCAGCGGCGCACCGACCAGGTAATTGATGGTAGGCGCGTAGCTGCTATTCGCCGTCAGCCCCATCGGCGCGCCGACCCAGTTGTCGAGGCTGGCGCCGTTTTGGTTGTCGAGATAGTTGAACGCTTGGTTGTAGCCGGCCACGCCGACGTAGTACGAGAACAGCCGATCCGGGGTCGATCCGCCGGCTTCCACCATGGCGCGGTGGTAGAACGTCGGCGTGCCGACGCCCAGCTCCGCTTGCGCGTAGCCGGGATAGGTGCCGGTCTTGATGACTTGGTTGATGTATCCCGAGAGACCCTGGCTCTCGGAGTTGGCCGGGTTAGCGCCGGTGTACACCTGCACTTCGGCGTTGCCCAGCGACGAGGCCGAGCTCGACGGATAGTTGTCGAACGAACGGTTGACGGGAACGCCATCGAACTCGTACCCGACTTGGTCGTAGTCGCCGCCGCGAATCGCGACGGTTTGGAAATATCCGGTTTGGTTGGCCGGGACGTACGCGCCCGGCACGCTCGCGACGGCCGAGTAGGCCGAGTTGAGCCCTCCGCCGCCGCCTAACGCGGAAGCGGCCTTCTGCATGCCGGCGTTGACCGAATAAATGTCGGCGGTCGTACCGGATTTCACCAGGGAACCCACTCCCGTGGCGGAGACGTGAGCGATGGTTTTGAGCGCCTTCGGCAAGCGCACGGTAAGCGTCTGCACCGTATCGGCGAAGACGACTTGACCGGGTATGCTGGTCGACTGATAGCCGCTCTTGGCGATGGTCACCGTATACGTGTCCGGCGGAAGCGTCAGGAACGTATAGTGACCGGTCGCGTCGGTCGTACCGGTAGCGTTTTGCGACGGGCTTGCGACCGTCACTTGCGCTCCGGCAACCGGCGCGGAACTTTCGGCATCGATAACGCTACCGGTGAGACCGCCCGTCGTGCCTGCCAGTGCCCATGTTCCCTGACAGACGAAAGCAACGAGAAGTACCAGAGCGGTAACGACGTGCCGGAACGATCTCCGGGTCATGAGTACCTCCTCAGGTAGTTGTATGTTGCCAAGCCCAACCAGGAAAACCCACCTCGAGTCTTCCTTTATGGCCCGCTAGGAACGCTAGTTCGTAGGCTCCTTTACGCTTCCTTGAGATTCCCCTGAGATTTGTCGCAGCCGGCCGACGCGATCAGGGCAATCGAACGGGTCAGCGCGTCGAGATCGTAGCCGCCCTCCAGCACGTAGGCGATGCGGCCTTCGCAGTAGCGCGCGGCCACCGCATTGATGGTCGCCGCCAGGGCACCGGCGGCGCTGACGTCCACGCCCAGATCGCCGACCGGGTCGCCGGCGACATAGTCGAACCCGGCGCTGACCAGCAGCAGGTCCGGGCGGACCGAGGCGGCCACGCGCGGCAGCAGTTCTTCCCAGACGGCGACGAACGCTTCGGTCGAGACCCCGGAAACCGGCAGGGGCACGTTCGTGACGACATCGGCGCCCAAACGATAGCTATCGCAACCGGTGCCCGGGTACGCCGGGAAGGCATGGGTCGAGACATAGGACAGGCCGTCGCCGGCTACCGCCTGGGTGCCGTTGCCGTGATGGTAGTCGAAATCGACAACGAGGACCCGGCCGCCGGTGGCCGCCCGAAAGGCTCGCGCCGCGATCGCGACGTTGTTGAAAATGCAGAAGCCCATGCCGCGGACAGGCTCGGCGTGGTGTCCCGGCGGACGCACCAGTGCGAAAACCGCGTCGCGGCCCGCCACGCACGCCTCGACGGCGGCGATCGCCCCTCCCGCGGCCCGGCGGGCTACGGCTAAGGAACGCTCGTCGATCGCGACGTCACCGGTGGAGAGGTACCGCGGCCGCTCGGGCTGCAGCGCGTCGATTTCGCGCTTTACGAGTGCCAGGTAGGCCGGCGAGTGAACCCGTTCGATCTCTTCGTCGCTCGCGTCGCGCGCGTCGACCGTCGCCGCGAGCACGCCTTCGGCCCGCAAACGCGAAGCGACCACCTCCACGCGGTCGGGCGATTCGGGATGCCGCAAGCCGCGAAGGTGGTCGCCGTAGAGAGCGTCGGTAACGAACCTCAGTGAGCGTGCTGCGCCGCGCGGCACGGGCCGGCCGCCGATTTTTGCACGTTGGTGTAGTCTTTCGTGCCCTTGCGCATCATCGGCAGCAGCCGTTTGTAGGCGGCCACCGCCTTGGTGCACTGATTGGCATTCTGATACGACTTCGCCGCGATGTACAGCAGCGTCGGGTTTTGGTCGAGAAATCCGTGCGCGTTCTTATCGAGCACGTCGAAGATCTGCGCGGCCTCCTTGTAGTTTTTTAGCTCGTAATCCGCGCCCGCAACGCAGCTAAGGGTCTCCGGCGAGCGCTGGATCTCGAAACTCTTACCGCAAGAATCGCGCGCGCCCGAATAGTTGTGGGCTTGCGAATACGCCTGCCCGAGCAGCGCGTAGCCTTGTGCGTCGGGAGAAACTTGCGTGTAGTGCTTAAAGTAGGCGATGCTGTCGTTCGCTTTTCCGTTTTGCATCGAGAGTTCGCCGAGACCTAGAAGCGCCGGGGCGTTCTCGGGGTCGATAGCCAGCGCCGCCTGCAGCTTGGCCGATGCCTTGCCCCACTCGTGCAACTGCGCGTAGTACTCGCCAAAGGCGACGAATCCGCTTGGGACCTTTGGATACTGCGTCGTGACTTGAGTCAGGATTGCTTCGCCCTGCGGATACTTTTTCTCGCCGATGAAATAGGACGCTTTACGTACCATAATTTGCGCTTTTTGATCGTCGCTGGGGGCGGCGACGATCGCGTCGTCGTAAGCAGCCGTGGCCTGCGCGTCGTCGTGCTGCTTCGCGTAGAGATCCGCCTTGTACACCAACGCCTGGATGCTCTTGGGATCGACCATCAAGGCGCGATTGATCGTTTGCAGCGCCATCGGAATGTTGTTTTGCTGCGCGTAGGTCGTCGCAATCTGATAGATGGCCGACGAGTCCTTCGGATCCAACTTGTAGGCGGCCTCGAACTGCGTGCGCGCATCGTCGTACTTCTGTTCGGCCGCATAAATGCTGCCGAGCGTCGTCAGCGCGACCGGCTGGGTTTTATTAAACGTTACGGCGCGTTTCGCAACGCGTTCGGCGTCGGCCGAGCGATTCGCTTTGAGATAGACGTCGGCCAGTTGCGCGAGCACGCCCATGTTGGTGGGGTCGAGGTTGGAGGCTTGCTCGAGATCGTAGGTCGCGGCGCGTCCGTTCCCGAGTTGTTCCTGAGCAAATCCGTCATAGTAGTATACCTGGGCCGTTTTATCGCCGGCCTGCAACAGGTGCTGCGTGAGCTGCGCCGTGAGATCCGGGCGGTTGATCTGCAGAAACTGGGCCGCGAGTTCCGACATCGCCTGCTGGTCGTTGGGATTCGCCTTGAGCTTTGCCTGAAGGCGCGGGATCGCTACGCTGGGCGGCTCGGGGCTGGCCGTCGGCAGCGCGGAAGGCGACGGGGACGGGCTCGGCGTCGCCGATTTCCCGCCGAAGATCCCGGCCTGCGCGCCGGGCGTGGTGGCGGCGAATGCGGCAAACGCGCAACCGAGCGCGACGAGAACGGTGAGGGCGATTCTTTTCATATTTCCTTTATTGTCTTGTATTGCTCTTGGTGCGCTCATGCTTTGGCGGCTTCGATCAACTTGGTAAGTTCGGGCACGATTTGGAAGGCGTCGCCGACGACCAGCAAATCCGAGAACTCCGCGATCGCCGCGGCCGCGTCTTTGTTGATCGAGACAATCGTGCCGGACGAACGCATGCCGACTTTGTGCTGGATCGCGCCCGAGATGCCGACCGCGATGTAGAGGTTGGGCGTTACCGTTTTACCGGTCTGCCCGATCTGAAGGTTGTACGGCACCCAGCCGGCGTCGGCCGCGGCACGCGAGGCGCCGACGGCGCCGCCCAGCGCGTGCGCCAGAGGCTTCAACAGCGTATCGAAAGGTTCCGGCCCGCCCAGCCCGCGTCCGCCGGCTACGACGACCGGGGCCTCCTCGAGGGCCAGCTCGCCCGAACCCTCTTCGACGTCTTGCTCGATCGACGCACGATAGGTCTTTCCGGCCGGCTTTTCAAGCGGCTCCAGCGCCGCGCCGTTGCCCCCGGGCTTCGCGGTAAACGCGTTAGGCCGAACGGTTGCGATGCCGTAGTCGGCGGGCTTGATGGCGCAGGAGGTGATCAGGGCACCGCCCATTTTGGGCGAAACGCACTCGACCGTTCCGTTTTCCACCCTGAACTCGGTCACGTCCGCGCCGATGCCGGCGCTCAGGCGGGCGACCAGCCGGCCGGCGACGTCGCGCCCCGAAAGCGTGTTCGGGATGAGGATGAGCGAGGGGCCGACCGCCCTAGCCGCGGCCTCGAGGTAGTCCACCGCGGGATCGAGCAAAAACTTGTCGACGTCGGCGTCTTCGTTGAAGTACACGATGTCGAGCGGATAGCTCTTGAGCGCCTCGGCGAGTCGGGCGGCGCCCGGCCCGACCACGACCGCATGGGCCGCGCCGCCCAGGGCGTCGGCGAGTTTGCGCGCCTCGGTCGCCAGTTCGAACGTGACTTTGCGCGTCTGACCGTTGCGGTGCTCCACGTACACGATGACGTTTTTCACGGTTACACCAACTTCTTCTCACGCAGGAAGTCGAAGATCGCCTTCGCGCCCGCGACACCATCGGTGGCCTCGACGACTTGTCCCTTGCCGCGGGCCGGCGGCGGCGCAAACGTCTCGAGCTGCATTTTGGAACCATCCGCCCCTACGGCCTGCTCGAGGCCGAGATCGCCGAGCGTCAGCACGGTGATGGCCTTTTTCTTGGCACCCATGATGCCTTTGAGCGAGGCATATCGCGGTTCGCCAAACGTGAGCGCCGTCGTCAGCAGCGCCGGGAGCGGTCCGCGCACGGTTTGATAACCGGTGTCGGTCTCGCGTTCGACCTGCAGCGTGCCGTCGGTAATCTCGGCTTTGCGCGCGTTGGTGACGCACGGCAGACCAAGATGTTCGGCGAGCGCGCCCGGCACGGCGCCGGTGCTTCCATCATCCGTAAGGCCGCCGACGATCAAGAGATCGAAACCGGTCTTTTCGAGCGCCCGGGCCATCGCGTAGGCGGTCGCCCACACGTCGCTTCCTTCGAGACCTGCATCGGTGAGGAATACGGCCTCGTCGGCGCCCATCGCCAGCGCTTTGCGCAGCGTCTCTTTGAGCGCTTCAGGACCCATGCTGAACACCGCGACGGTCGTGTCGCCGCCGGCGCGTTCCTTTAGCTGCAGGGCCGCCTCGAGCGCGTACTCGTCGTACGGATTCAGGACCGTCTCGACGCCGGAGCGCACCAAACGCTTGGTCGCCGGATCGATCCGCTTTTGCGCGTTCGGATCCGGCACAAGCTTCACCGTTACCACGATCTTCACGTGGACTACCGACCTCCAAGAAAGGGGGGATGTGGAAAAGAACCTGGCGCTATTGGTTCCCTAGGAGGGGAGAACCTGCCTGGGCGCCCGGCGGGCCCGCTGATACTGCTTCGGGACGAACGGTTCGCCCCCGACCGCATCGGCAGCGTCCCACGCCCACCGCGGATGCCGCAGAAAACCCCGCGCTAGGGCAACGAAATCGGCGTCGCCGTCGGCCACGATGCGTTCGGCCGCCGCCGGATCCGTAATCATCCCAATCGCGATCGTCGGTATCTGCGCTTCGCGACGAATGTCGCGCGCGAACCCGACTTGGTAGCCCGGGTGCGCGTCGATCCGTTGCGCGGGGCTCAGGCCGCCGCTCGAGCAGTCGATGAAGTCGCATCCGCGTCGCCGCAGTTCGCGCGCGAAGATCGCCGCTTCGGCCGGATTCCAGCCGCCCTCGACGTAATCGGTGGCCGATATTCGCACGCCGAGCGGTTGAGTCGCGGGCCACGCCAGCCGTGCGGATTCAAAAAGCTCCAGCGGAAGCCGCATGCGATTCGCCAGCGAGCCTCCGTATTCGTCGCTGCGACGGTTTGAAAGCGGCGAGAGAAACTCGTGCGCGAGATATCCGTGAGCGAAGTGCAGTTCGATCGCGTCGACGCCTAACCGCGAGCACCGGCGCACGGCCGAAACGAAATCGTCGGTGACTTTTTGCAAGCCGGCGGCGTCGAGCGCCGCCGGGACGTTGGCGTTTGCGTCGTACGGAATCGCCGACGGCGCTACCGGGGTCCACGCGCGCGCGCCGCCGACGGGGCCGCCGCCTTCCCACGGCGGGAGCGTGGAGCCTTTGCGGCCGGCGTGCGCGAGTTGAACGCCGACCTTGCTGCGGGTCCACTCGCGCAAAAACCGTACGACACGCGCCATTCCGGCTTCGTTTTCGTCGCTGTAGAGTCCCAAACAGTTGGGCGTGATTCGGCCCTCGGGGCTTACGTGGGTCGCCTCGAAGAAGACTAAGCCCGGGCCGGAAAGGGCCAAGTGCCCGAGGTTCACCACGTGCCAGTCGCACGCGGTTCCATCGGTTGCCGAGTACTGACACATCGGCGAGACGACGATGCGGTTCTCGAAGCGTACGCCGCGCAGATCGATCGGCGAAAACAGTTGTCCGGTCATGGCGCGTGAAAGGTTCGGGCCTTTTGCTTGAGAACCCGCAACGGATGAATCGTCGCGGCATCTTCCTCGTTGCGGCGCTGGTCGCCGCCGCAACGCTCCTGACGGTTTCGCGTTCGGCCGCCGCGCCGGCGCCGGTCACGCTCCGGCTCGACGCCTCGCAGGCGTCGCGCGGAATCATGTTCGCGCACGAGCGCCTTCCGATCACGCCCGGCGCCCTCACGCTGGTGTATCCCAAGTGGATTCCCGGCGAGCACGGTCCGACCGGACCGCTTAACGACCTCGCCGCCTTGCGTATCTCGGCAGCCGGTAACGCACTGGACTGGCGGCGCGATCCGGTCGACCTGTATGCGTTCCACGTCAACGTGCCGGCCGGCGCGAACGTCCTGGACGTCGATTTCGACGTCCTGCTCAACGCTCCGGACGATACGATGTCGACGCGATCGGTGGCCATCGTCAACTGGAACCGCGTCCTGCTGTACCAAGAGGGTGCGAACTCCCACGATTACTTCGTCAAACCGTCGATCGAGTTGCCGGAGGGCTGGGAGTATGCAACCGCGCTGCGCGACGGGGTGAAGGCCGGAAATCGCGTCGATTTCGCGGTCACGCCGCTCAATATGCTGGTGGATTCGCCGCTCGATCTCGGCCGCTACGTCAAGAAATGGGATCTCTGGAAAGACGGCGCGGCCTTCGTGCAGCTCGACGCTTTCGCCGATTATCCGCAAGACCTCGACATCCCCGAAGCGCTGCTCAAGGCTTATCAACGCGTGCCGGCCGAGACTTTCGCGATGTACGGATCGCGTCACTTCGCCGACTACCACGCGCTACTCACCTTGAGCGACGCGATCGGTTTTCAAGGCATCGAACACCACCAGTCCAGCGACAATCGCGCTCCCGGCGACTTCCTGACCGAACCTTCCGAGTCGCTTTCCGGTGGCGACCTCGTCACCCACGAGTTTTCGCACTCGTGGAACGGCAAATACCGCC
>JBDTDR010000121.1:0-14740 GCA_039922955.1 Candidatus Tumulicola sp. | reverse complement strand
GGCGATCGGCGGCACGGCCGTGGGGACGGGCCTAAACGCGCATCCCGAGTTCGGCGCGCGTACCGCCAAGGCGATTGCCGAGCTGACCGGTCTGCCGTTCCGTTCGCATCCCAACAAGTTCACGGCGCTCGCCT
Source organism: Candidatus Tumulicola sp. (assembly GCA_039922955.1). Lineage (GTDB taxonomy): Bacteria > Vulcanimicrobiota > Vulcanimicrobiia > Vulcanimicrobiales > Vulcanimicrobiaceae > Tumulicola. The sequence goes on along the minus strand of JBDTDR010000121.1, from coordinate 14,606 downwards.
CGCACGACGACTTCATCTTCGCGTCCGGCGCGCTGAAGATGCTGGCGGCGGCCCTGATGAAGATCGCCAACGACATTCGATGGCTCGCTTCGGGCCCGCGCGCCGGCATCGGCGAACTGGTGCTGCCCGAAAACGAGCCCGGCAGCTCGATCATGCCGGGCAAGGTGAACCCGACCCAATCCGAAGCGATGACGATGGTCTGCGTTCAAGTCTACGGAAACGATCTCGCGATCAGCTTCGGCGCGTCGCAGGGCAACTTCGAACTCAACGTTTTCAACCCGGTGATGATTTACAACTTCCTGCACTCGACGACGCTGCTGCGGGATGCGTGCACGATGTTCCGCGAACACGCGATCGAAGGGCTGCAGGCCAATGAGGAACAGATCAAACGCTATCTCGATCGGTCCCTGATGGTCGTTACGGCGCTGTCGCCCCACATCGGATACGATAAGGCGGCGGAGATCGCCAAGCACGCGCACCATCACAAGACCACGCTGCGGGAGGCGGCCCTGAGCCTCGGTCACGTTACCGAAGAAGAGTACGACCGGATCGTCGTCCCCAAAGAGATGACCTACCCGAAATAGGGTCGCTTCGCGCGGTCCTATAACCCGTCGACTTCAAAGGCGGCGGCGTTGCCGCGGTACGTGCCGATGCCGACGATGCCGCCGCCGGGCGCGAACGCGTATCCGCACTCGAAGCGCCATCCCGGTGCGTTGACGACGTCGTCCAGGCGCCGCAGGGTTGCACCGTCCCATAAAAACGCGTAGTGAAGGCCGCGCGCGTCTTGCATCATTCCGGTCACCCGATTGCGCTGGTCGATCGCGTAGCCGGCGCTGAGCGGGCTGTTGGGCGCGAGTTCGACAACCGACCCGTCGGCGCGCCAGAGGCGCGCGTGGGGAGCGACGTCGTATGCCGCACCGGATCCGGGCGGCACGTCGGCGCCCGCGGCGGCCCCAGCCGCGTTGATCGCCAGGGCGACGCCGGCCCCGAGCGCTTCCCGGGTGCGTTCGTGCCAGCGCATGGCGACGAAGCGCTCCTTGCTCGAAATCACGTTGGAAGGCGCCGGAACGTTGGCAATGAACGCGACGTACCCGGCCGTATAAAGACCGGCCGTCGCTAGCGCAATCCCGTTGCCCATGTTCAGGCACTGGCGACTGCGCAAGTGAAGAACGACCGGAGCGTTTTGGCCGCTGGTATCATCCAGGTTTACCATGGCGGGCGATTGCATCGTCGCGATCAGCGCGCCGTTGCTCAAGACCCCAGCCAGGTTCGGTCCGGTCGTCGCGTGCGGAAAGTCCTCGCACGACGTCATGTCGATGGCCGGTGCGCCCGCGCCCAAACGCCGCGGCCGATCGGAATTGATCAGCAGCGTGCCCGTGCCGTCGAATCCGGCGACCGATCCGCGGACGCCGGCAAGGCGATACGGCGCGCCGCCCTTCGCCCACACGATCGGGCGCGTGACGAACCCGTGGAGGGTCAGCGTGGCGGCGATCGTGCCGTCGTCCGAAACCGCCATCAGCGCGCGCGACGCGAACGGCTCGATCGTTGCGTGCCGCGGAAGGTCCAGCATCCGCACCCTCACGGCCCGACCTTCGGCAGCAATCGTACAAAGCGCGATTGCGGCCGTCAGTGCGAACGCGCGCATCGCGATCCCCACGTTTACCGCTTCTCGTTTCGGATGGCGGGTGTCATCAGCGCGGCGAACGCGATGACGATGTATCCGACGCACGCGATCCACATTGCCGCGTACGGACTGCGGCGATCGGCCACCCATCCGAAAATCAGCACGCCGGGAGCCATCCCGGAGAGGACGAACAACCGAACCGCACCCATCACGCGCCCGATCATGTGTTCGGGCGTAACGCGCATGCGAAAACCGATGATCTGCGCGATCTCGAAGTTGGCGATCGTATTGGAGGCCGCCCAAAAGAACGCCACCAGCCAAACGTTCCGCACCAGCACGACGGGAAGAAAGGCCAGCGCGTCGAGCACGTAGGCGACGGTCAAGGCCCGGCCGAAGGGCCAGCGCCGCGACCAGCGCGACGCGGCCCACGCACCGGCGACCGCGCCGGCCGCCGAGATTCCGAAGAAAATGCCGACGATCTGATCGCTCGCGGCGAAGCCTTTCTTCAAAAAAGGAATGAGAATGGCGTAACAGCCGAAGCCGAAGACGTTAAACGAAAATCCGGCTAGCACTTGGGCTCGCATGCCGGCGTCGTTCCAAAGCTGCCGATATCCCAAGGCGATGTCGTCGAGTAGATGGCGCGGCGACGGCACGCCTTGCACGATGTCGGGCCCGAGCGAGGGAATCCGGGCCAGCGAAATCTGCGAGGCGAGATAGGTCAACGCGTTGATTACGAGCGCGGGCAGCGGGCCGAAGATCGCAAAGACGGCGCCGCCGACGACCGGCGTGACGAGGTTCGACATGTTTTCCGACGCGATCAGCACCGCGATCGCTTCGGTCGAACGCTCGCGCCCCAGCAAGTAGGGGATGCTCGACGCCTGGCCGCCTAGAAATGCGGCCGCACAGATCGAGATCACGACCAACCCGCCGTAGATCATCGGCAGCGTCAGAACGTGCTGCCAAAACGCTACCGCGAAAAACGCCATCACGGCGAAACGGATCGCGTCGCTTGCGATCATCAGTGTCCGGCGATCGAGGCGGTCGGCTAGCGAGCCGCCGACCAGCGAGAAAAGCGAAAAGGGTGCGACCTCGCAAATGAACGCCATGCCCGTCGAGAGCGCCGAATGCGTCAGATGATAGGCGAGCAACGGAACCGCGAGCGTGCGCAATCCATCCCCGAGCAGGCTCAGCGATTGTCCGACGAAATACTGCCGGAACGCGCTCGATGCAAACACGCTCGGCGCTTTTCGAGCGTCGGTCATAGACGCGGTAGGATACCGCAACGGGCCATCCCCGTCAAGCCGCGCGGATGTGGCGCCAGATTAGCGAGCCGGCTACGGCGACGAGCGCGAACGCGACGACGAGCAGCAGTTGCGGCGACTTCAAGCGCAGCGACAGGCGTGCGCCGATCGGACCCCCCAGCAGGCCCCCAGCGACCAGCGGCACGACGTCGCGCAGATCGACGTCTCGCTGTACGGCGTGCGCCACGAGGCCGACCGGCGACGTGAGCAGGATGCCGAACTGCGAGGTCGCGCTGACCGCGTGAATCGGCAACTCGGAGAAATATAACAGCGTGGGCACGAGGACGACGCCGCCGCCGATTCCGAAAAGACTCGAAAAAATCCCGATCACGAAACCAAGCAAGAGGGCCGCCCGGTACGACATTCCTTTGAGGTTCGCAATGCGTTCGTGCTGGGGCCGGTCGCGCATGCGTCGCTCGGCATTCCAGGCCATGTCGAGCGCGACCGCAATCAGCAGCAGCGCGAGGATCCAGTCGAAGAGCCGCGGGGTGATATGGAGCGAAAGAATCGCACCGATAATGCCGCCGGGCAAGCCGCCCGCGGCGATCAGGAAGCCGATTTTGAGATGAACGCGGCGCTGCATCAGATAGGCGAACGCGCCGCTTGCGCCGCTGGCGACGATCAGCATCAGGGACGTGCCGGCCGCCTCGGCCGGAGCGAGACCGAAAAAGAGACGCAGCACCGGCACCAGGATGAATCCGCCCCCGAGACCGACCATCGCCCCGAAAGCGCTGGCGAAGAGGGCCACGACAAAGAGCGCGAAGCCGCCGTGCACGTGCCTAGGGCTGCAGGTCCGCGGCTGCCGCGGCGTCTTTCCTGAGGGACTTCACGTTGTAGATGGCGATCGGCCGGCTCTTACCGCGTACCGCAACGGGTTCGAGCGCGTCCACCTCGACGATGGCTTTGCATTCTTCGTAAGTCGTTTCGCTGATGACGATCTCGCCGCCCTTGGCGACGTTGTACAGGCGCGCGGCAACGTTGACGTTATCGCCGATGACGGTGTAGTTCATGCGCGAGCTCGCGCCAAGGTTCCCCATCACCACGTCGCCGGTGTTCACGCCCATGCCGACGGTGAACTCCTTCTTGCCCTCGGCCTTCCAGCGCGCGCTCAACTCGAGGATTTTCCGTTGCTGTTTGACGGCCGCGACGACGGCGTTTCGCGCATCGTCCGGCGTCTGGAAAGGGGCCGAAAAAACCGCCATCACGCAGTCGCCGATGAACTTGTCGACGTACCCTCCGTGCGCGAAAATGATTTCGCACATCGCTTCGAAGTATTCGTTGAGCTGTCCGTAAATTTCTTCGGGCGTCATGGTTTCGCTCATCGACGTAAAGCCGCGGATGTCGCTGTAGAAAATCGTCGCCTTTACGCGTTTGCCGTGGAGCGCCAGCGTCCCGCGCGGATCGTCCTGTTTGAGAATCTCCGAGACGACTGCCGGACTGACGTGCATGCCGAAGAGGTTGGTGACCATCCGTCGCTGCAGGCCTTCGTTGATCACCCGGTAGACGGCGACGAAGGTCGCTCCCAGGAGCATCGCCAGGACGACGTGCACGACGTCCAGCCAATAGAGCCGGGTTGCAAAAAGCCAAAAGGCGAGGTACGCGTATGCGAGGGTGGCGGCGACGGCAGCTAGGATCGCGTGTGCCGTGCGCATCAGCGTGAATCCGATTGCCGCGAGCAGCGGCAGCAGAATGACGAGCACGACGTCGAGCCAAAGCGGGGCGGGCTTCAGATAGTATCCGCGCATGAGCTGATCGGCAAATCGCGCGTTAATGAAGAGCCCTGGAATTCTTCCGCGCCCGGCCGTCGTCGAAAAGTCAAAGAGTCCCTGGGCGGTCGCACCGACGTAAACGAGCGCGCCGTTGGCGAAGGTGCGCAGATCGGCCGGCGTGCTCGCGTACGCGTCGGCGAACGACATGAGCCCGCGCCCCGCGAAGGCTTGCGTCTGCACGTCGGCTCCGGTTGCGAGGTCTTGGTGGTGGGCGGTTTTCGGCGGCAGCAGAAGCATGCGGCCGTCGTCATCCTTCGGGATCGACGCAACGTCGATGCGGCGTTGGGTAAACGTCGCGACCGCTGCGGCGGGCAACGACAGCAGATGCTCGTTGGCGTGCGTTCCCGGCCCGGACGTATCGATTTCCATCGGCTGGCCTATAAGGTAGCCGCCGGGAGAGTCGGCTGTCACATATCCGACGTTCTTGGCGGCGCGCAGCAGCGCGGACGCGGGCAGTTGTTCGCCGATTTGCCCGGCGGTCGTGGTATTCGCCGGAAAAGCCAGAACGGCCGGCATGTTCCGCAGCGCGGCTGCGAACGCCGCGTCTTGCGACGGGTCTTTACTCGGCTCGAGGAACTCGATATCGAAGGCTACGGTCTTCGCGCCGGCGGCTTTGAGCTTGCGCAGCAGCCCGGCGTACGTGCTGCGTGGAAACGGGAAGCCCATCTTTTTGAGGGTGGCGTCGTCAACGCTGACGATGCCTAAGTTCGGGTTCGGCTCGTTGTCGAACGCCGGCTGGCCGAACGCCAATCGTTGCGCGCCGCCGAGGACGCTGAAGTGGACGGCTAGATCGGCGATTCGGTTGCCGACGGGGAGCGTCGTGAGCGGCAGCGTTACGAGGACCGCGCCGACCGCACTTGCGAGGCCGCCCAGAAGCAGGGCAATGGTCAGCGCTCGCAGCCGTGCCGGCAAACTCCGCCGTCCTTGGTTAGCTCGAACGCCCGATGTAGCGGCGGTCGCGCGTATCGATGCGAATGACGTTACCCGTTTCGACGAATAACGGCACTTGCACGGTCGCTCCGGTTTCGAGTTTGGCCGGTTTGGTGGTGTTGGTCGCGGTGTCGCCCCGGAATCCCGGATCCGTTTCCACGATCTTGAGCTCGACGTGGGCCGGTAGATCGACCCCGATCGGCGTGGCGTCGTGAAACTGCACGTCGATCTCCATTCCGTCTTTGAGGAAGTCGGCGGGGTCGCCGATAAGGTCGCGCTGTATCGTAACGTTCTCGAACGTCTCCCGATCCATAAAGTGGTAGCCGTCGGCGTCGTTATAGAGCATTTGCATTTGGCGGTTGTCGACCGTCGCGCGTTCGAGCTTCTCGCCCGCCCGAAAGGTGCGCTCCAGGGTCGTGCCGCTGCGGACGTTTTTCATGCGCGTGCGCACGAAGGCCGACCCCTTGCCGGGCTTGACGTGGAGAAACTCGATGACGGTCCAAAGCTGGCCGTCGACAACGATGGTGACGCCGTTGCGGAGGTCGTTCGACGAGATCATGACCCCGGCAGATACGGGCCGAGCGTCCGCAAGCCCTGGCGCGGACGGACCTCGCTCACGCCCGGCGCTTGAACCGCCCGATCGGCCCTTCGGTTCCGGCGCGGAGCCGTCCGAGGTTCTCGCGATGCGTGTAGATGATGAAGAGCGCGGCGATGATGCCGTACAGCGTCTCGGCCGGCGACCGCGTGAAGACCCAGAGCGCCGCCGACGCGACCACGCTCCCGAGCATCGAGCCGACCGATGAATACTGCGTCAGGAGCGCCCCCAGGATCCATCCGCCGACGGCCACCAGACCGGCCTGCCAGCTCAACCCGAAAATCGCGCCGAACGACGTCGCCACGCCCTTGCCGCCCTTCCAGCCCAGCCACGGGGAGAAGCAGTGTCCGAGGACGGCCGCGGCAGCAACGAACGGTCCCAGGACGTGCATCGCCCCGCTCGCCGCCGTGGCGACGTAGAAGACGGGAACAAAGCCCTTAATCGCGTCGAGCAGCAGCACCACGGCCCCGCCGGTCTTTCCGAGCGTTCGCAGCGCGTTCATCGCGCCGATATTGCCGGAACCCTGCGTGCGCAGATCGGTGCGATAGAAGAAACGGCCGATCAGGTAACCGAACGGAATCGAGCCGATCAAAAACGCCGCGACGACGGTGGTCAGGCTGGCGGCGACGAGCACGATCATCGCTCCGTCTCAATCTCGCGGCGCGGACGGAACTCGAGCGTCAGCGGAACCCCTTCGAAATCGAAGTGCTGCCGAAGGATGTTTTCTAAGAACCGTTTGTAATGGGACTGGAGCAACTCCGGATCGTTGCAGTGAAAGACGAAGATCGGCGGGTGCGTTGCCGGCTGCGCTGCATAGTACACCTTGAAGAGCTTTCCGCCCGTCGCCGGCGCCGGGTGGGCGAGCACAGCGTCCCGAACGGCCGAGTTGAGCTGCGGGGTCGGGATGCGCCGGTCGAGATTCTCGGCCACGTGATTGACGACCGGCATCAAACTCCCCAAGCGGCGGTGCGTCTTGGCCGACAGGAACGTGACCGGCGCGAAGCGGGCAAAGGGCATGAGATCGTGGATGACGTTGGCGAGTTCACCTTGGCTGAACTCACCCTGCTCGCGCACCAGATCCCACTTGTTGCCGACCAGGATCAGGCCCTTGCGCTCTTCGATGGCAAGGCCGGCCAGGCGACGATCCTGCATCGTAACGCCCGTCATCGCGTCGAAGACCAGCAGCGCGATGTCGCACCGCGAGATCGCCTTGAGCGAACGTAGCGCCGCGTAGTATTCGATGGCGCCGTGGGCTTCGGGTTTCTTGCGCACGCCGGCGGTGTCGATGAGGCGCAGCGTACGCCCATGCCAAGCAAGGATCGTGTCGACCGCATCGCGCGTCGTGCCCGGGACTTCCGAAACGATCGCGCGCTCCTCGCCGAGCAAGGCGTTGAGCAGCGAACTCTTGCCGACGTTCGGCCGGCCGATGATTGCGAGCGCGAGTTCGCCCTCGAGGGCGGCGTCGGGGGCTTGCGGTGGAAGCAGTTCGACGATGCGGTCGAGCAGGTCGCCGGTGCCCTCGCCGTGGATCGCCGAAACGGCGACCGGTTCGCCGAAGCCGAGCTTCGAGAACTCGGCATGCACCGACGAGGATGCGGCCGCCGATTCGGCCTTGTTCGCGACCAGAACGATCGGCCGGCGTTTGCGCCGCAGGATGCCGGCGACCTCTTCATCGAGCGGGTGGAGGCCGATCTGCGCGTCGACGACCAAGACGACGACGTCGGCTTCGGCGGCGGCGGCTTCGGCTTGCCGGCGGGTCGTTTCCGCGAATTGGTCGCCGTGCGCGACGTCCGCTTCGGGATCGATGCCGGCCGTGTCGACCATGCTGAAGACGCGGCCGCGCCAATCGCACAGCGCATACAAGCGGTCGCGGGTCACGCCAGGAGTGTCCTCCACGATCGCGAGCCGCTGGCCGATGAGACGGTTAAAGAGCGCGCTCTTGCCGACGTTGGGGCGGCCGACGACCGCGACGGTCGCCGGACGAAGCATTTTTCCGTCGCCGGCCGGCTCATCTACAATCTGCACGGGGCTAGCTTCGGACCGCAGGAGCGCGGCACCCATCGGGCCGGAAGACTTCGAGACCGGCGCGAACGGTTCCCGACGACCCATGGCGAGCATTTACATCGAAACCTTCGGATGCCAGATGAACGAGGCCGATTCGCAGTATATTGCGGACCGCGCGGCGTCGGCCGGCTATGCCATTGCCGGCAGGCCGGAAGAGGCTAACGTCCTCGTGCTCAACACGTGCACCGTGCGCGACAATGCCGAGCGGCGCGCGTACGGCCGCATGAACCATTTCAAAGTGCTCAAGGACGCCGACCCGCAGGTGCGTCTGATCGTGACGGGTTGTCTGGCCGAGCAGGACCGCGATCGGATGCGCTCGCTCGCACCGCACGTCGACGCCGTTTTTGGAACGAAGGAGCTCGTGCAGCTCGGCGACCAGCTCATCGCGTGGCAGCCGAACTTTGCCGACGAGATCGATTTCAGCGAGGATCGCGCGTTGCTGATGCCGCTCGGCGGTACGGCCGATGCCGTCGCGGGGGCCTTTTCGCCTCTACGCGCGTTCGTCAACGTCCAACGCGGCTGTTCGTACTACTGCACGTTTTGCATCGTGCCGCACGTGCGCGGCCGCTTCGATCACCGGCCGCTCGCCGCGATCTCCGGCGAAGTCGAGGAGAAAATCGCGAGCGGCGCGCGCGAAGTGATGCTCGTCGGTCAGACGGTCAACGCCTGGAAAGACCCGGCCGGCGGCGCCGACTTCGGCGATCTCTGCCGCGCGGTCGCCCGCCTGCCGAGGTTGGAACGGCTCACGTTCATCTCGCCGCATCCCAAAGATTTCACCGAAAAAATCATCGCCGATCTCGGCGAACTGCCGCAGCTCAATCCACGGATCCATCTTCCGCTGCAATCCGCTAGCGATCCGGTGCTGCGCCGAATGAACCGCAAGTACACGGCCGCCCAGTTCCATGAAAAAGTGGAGTTCGTCCACCGGTACCTGCCGGGCTGGGCGATCACCACCGACATCATCGTCGGGTTTCCGGGCGAAAGCGACGAGGACTTCGAAAACACCTTGCGCTACGTCCGCAGCGGCGTCTTCGCCAACGCGTTTACCTTCATGTATTCGATTCGCCGCGGCACGCCCGCGGCTCGATGGGAACAGGTGCCGCACGACGTCGCCGCCGCGCGTTTCGCGCGGCTGATCGACGCCCAAAACGCCGTAACGCGTGCCTATCACGACGCCAAGATCGGCACGATGGTGCGCGCGCTGATTACCGGACCATCGAAAAAAGACGCCGGCAAGCTCGCCGCAAAGAGTTTGGACAACGTGACCGTCATCGCGCCGAAGCCGGACGACTACGACGAAACCGTCTATGCTCGCGAACCGTGGATTGACGTTGAAATCGCGGCGGCGCACGTTTGGGGCTGCACGGGCGCGATCGTCGCGCGGGCTCAGCGATATGCCGAATCGGGCGACGCGGTGAAGCGCGCAGTCGTCAGCCTTCTCTAGGCTTCTAGTGAGCGGAAACGCCACGAAGTACTCGCCGATGCTCGAGCAATACTTTGGGATGAAGGGAAAGCATCCCGAGGCGGTGCTGCTGTCACGCGTCGGCGATTTTTACGAAGCGTACGGCGAAGACGCCGAAACGATCGCGCGCGCGCTGCAGATCGCCCTGACCAGCAAGGAGGCCGGGAGCGGTCGGCGGGTTTCGATGGCGGGCGTACCCCACCACGCGCTCGCGCAGTACCTGGCGCGCCTGGTTGCGCAGCGATTCATCGTGGCGCTGGCCGAGCAGCTCGAGCTTCCTCAACCCAACAAACTCGTACGGCGGGAGGTCGTCCGCCTGGTCACTCCCGGCACGCTGATTGAAGATCATCTGCTCGACGGCAAACAGAACAATTATTTGGCGGCAATTGCGGCGGTCGAAGGGACGTTTGCGCTGGCGTACGCCGACGTCTCGACCGGATTCTGCGCGGCCACGACGGTATCGGGCGAAAACTCTTACGAAGAGTTGCTGGCGGAGCTAGGGCGCGTGGGACCCTCCGAGATCGTCGCCGACCTGCCTGCCGATCTGCGCGCGACCATGGCGACCGCGATCGAAGCCCTGGGCGCGCGTCTCGCGTCGCCCGCGTTGGGAATCGTCGAAACGCGACCGCGCGGCGCGCTCGACGGTTTTTCGCACGACGAATCGCTGGCCATTCATCGCGCGCTCGATGCGCTCCGGGCTTTTGTGAGGCGGACGGGCGTGGCGAACGCGCCGCGGCAGCCGCCCGAGGACGGTGCCGCCGCCGGGCTCAATCGGCCGGAACTCTACCGCCGGCAAACGTTTCTCGCCCTCGACCCGGCCACGCGCAAGCACCTCGAACTGACTCGTCCGCAAGGACAGAATCCGCACGCAACGCTGCTGGCGACGTTGGACCGGTGTGGGACGTCGATGGGCTCGCGCATGCTGGCACGCTGGATTCTCGCCCCGCTCGTCGACCGCTCGGCCCTAGGCGCGCGCCAGGACGCCGTGCAGGTGCTGCTCGACGAACACGCTCGCCGCGATGCGATGCGCGAACTGCTGAAGGGATGTTTCGATCTCGAACGGATCGCGCAAAAAGTCCGGTTCCGTCGCGCGGCACCGCGCGATTTGGCCTCGCTGCGGCGAACGCTCGACGGGCTGCGCCCGTTGCGGCAGGTTGCGCCGCCCGCGCTCGCGCCGCTGCTCGGCCGCATCGCAGATTTTTCGGAGCTGCTGGACGATTTGCAGCGGACGCTGGTTGACGAACCGCCCGCGCAACTCGGCGACGGCGGCGTTATTCGTCCCGAATCTAACGCCGAGCTCGCGGAGTGCGCGGCGCTCCGAACGGACGCGCGGTCCAAACTCTCACAACTCGAAGAGCGCGAGCGCGACCGCACCGGCATCAAGACGCTCAAAGTAAAATATGCGAGCACCTTCGGGTACGCTATCGAAATAGGCAAGAGCCACGCCGGGCGCGTGCCGCCCGACTACGTGCGCAAGCAGACCCTTACGACCGGCGAGCGCTACGTCACGCCCGAGCTCAAAGAACTCGAACTGGCGATATCGACCGCGCAGGCTCGGCAAGAGCGCCTCGAGCAGCAGCTGTTCGAGGCGCTGATCGAGCGCATCGCCGCGCGCGCCGACGACCTGCTGATCGCAGCCGACGCCATCGCCGAAATTGACGTTTCGGCCGCGCTCGCACAGTGCGCCGCGGAGCGCGGCTACGTGCGCCCGGCGTTCACCGACGAGAGCGTCGTTACGATCGAGGAAGGCCGTCATCCGGTCATGGAGGCGATGCTGCGGACGAACTTCGTGCCCAACGACCTCGTGCTGCGCGCCGGCAATCATCGTTTCATCCTTCTGACCGGGCCGAACATGGGCGGAAAGTCGACGTATCTTCGCCAAGCGGGCCTGCTCACGATCATGGCTCAAATCGGCTCGTTCGTTCCGGCGAAAGCGATGACGCTGGGCGTCGTGGATCGCATTTTCACGCGGATCGGCGCCGGCGACGACCTAGCGTCGGGGCAATCGACGTTCTATATGGAGATGGCCGAGGCGGCAAACATCCTGCGGCGCAGCACGCATCGCTCGCTGCTGCTGATCGACGAGGTCGGACGCGGCACGGGTACGCTCGATGGGCTCGCGATCGCCCAAGCGATCTGCGAGTTTTTGCTGGGGCTCGAAGAGCGATCGCCGATGGCGCTTTTTGCAACCCATTTCCACGAGCTGTGCGCGCTGGCCGAGCACTGGAGCCTGGTCGCCAATTACCATATCACGGCGGTCGAGAACACCGCGCGCGGCGGCGCGCCGGTTTTCTCGCATCGGGTTCAACCCGGAAGCTCGTCGCGCTCGTTCGGCATCGAGGTCGCGCGCATGGCGGGTTTGCCCGCACCGGTGATCGAGCGAGCCCAAGAGATTGCCGACGCGCTCTCCGGACACGCCGACGTCGAAGCGCAGGTGCCGCTGCGTAAGAATATGTCGAAGCAGGTGCCGCCCGAACGCCAGCTGTCGTTTCTCGAAGTCGAATGAACGCGGACGGAACGATCGCGCGGATTCACGAACTCGATGCGGCTACGATCGGGCAAATTGCAGCCGGAGAAATCATCGAGCGGCCGGCGTCGGTCGTCAAAGAACTCGTCGAGAACGCCGTGGATGCCGGGGCGAGCCGCGTTACGGTCTCCGTCGAACGGGCTGGGGCCGAACTCATCGAGGTGATCGACGACGGCAAAGGAATTGCTCCCGGCGATTTGCCGCTGGCGGTACGGCGCCACGCGACCAGCAAGCTCGCCGCGGCCGCCGATCTCGGATCGATCGCAACCCTCGGCTTTCGCGGGGAAGGCTTGGCATCGATTGCGGCCGTTTCGCGTCTCGATATCGTTTCGCGGGAGCCGCAAGCGTCGCTCGGGTCGCGGTTGGTCGCAGCCCATGGCGAGGCGACCGGAGCGGTGGAGCCGGCGGCCGCACCGGTGGGAACGCGCGCGCGGGTCGAAGCCCTGTTCGAGAACGTGCCGGTACGCCGCGAGTATCTGCGCTCGGCGAATGCGGAGTTCAACCGGATATCGTCGTGGTTGGCCGGCTTTGCGATCGCGTATCCGAACGTGACGTTCACGCTGCGTCACGACGGCAAGGACGTGTGGGTGCTGCCAAAAACGGGCGATCCGCGCGAGCGGTTGGCCATGGTTTTCGGTCGCGAGCCTGCGGCGGCGCTGCTGTCGCTCGACGATGCGGCGGCCCGAACGCTCGACGGTACGCTGCGAGGCTTTATCAGCTCGCCGGGTACCGATCGGCCCGACCGGCGCATGCAGCTGCTGTTCGTCAACGGGCGTCTCTTGCGCAGTGCGTTGCTGGCCGGCGCGTGGACCGCGGCGTATTCGACGTTTGCGATGACCGGGCGCCATCCGTACGGCGTGGTGTTCCTGGACCTTCCGCCGGAACACGTCGACCCGAACGTCCATCCAACCAAGAGCGACGTTCGATTGCGTTTCGGCAGTCAGGTCTTCGACGCGGTGCGCCGCTCGATGAGCGCGACGCTGCAGGCCCACGCAGCGGCGCGTTTTCGCGAACGGACGGGCGGGCCGGGAATCGCGGGAATCTCGCCGGGTCCAAGTTCGATCGACGCCAGTCTCGACCACGTGCAGTCGCTATTCGAAGAAGTGCCGGGTGAGATTGACGCCGTGCCGGGGCACCGTTTGCGCGTGCTCAACCAGCTCCACCGGACCTTCATCGTCGCAAGTGACGGCGACGCGCTGCTGCTGGTCGATCAGCACGCCGCCCACGAGCGCATCGCCTACGAAAGCATCGTGGCGCGCGCGCGCGAGCACGCCGCGAGCGAGCCGCTGCTGGTGCCGCACGTGGTGGAACTCGACGGTGAAGGGAGCGCGGCGCTCGACCGCAGCCTCGAAGCGCTGCGCGCGGGTGGCTTGGAGATCGAGGCGTTCGGCGAGCGGACGTATCGGATCGTGGCGACGCCGCCTGGGTACGGCGCGCGTCCCTTCGATCTCGCCGGTTTTGTCGACGATCTGACCGCCGAGCCAAAACAGCGCGACGTGCGCGAACGGATTTGGGCGTCCCTAGCTTGCCATTCGGTAACGGTTGCCGGCGAGCGGCTCGAGCCCGACGAAATGACCACGCTCGTCGACCGGCTCCAGCAGTGCGTCAACCCGATGCACTGTCCGCACGGGCGGCCGACGATGGTCCGGCTGAGCCCGGATGAAATCGCCCGCATGTTCAAACGTGTCTAGGAGGTTGTCTGACTTGGGCACATCCGCGCCTCCATCGGTCCTGATCCTGGCGGGGCCGACCGCGAGCGGGAAGACCGACCTGGCCATCGTCCTGGCGCTGGGGTTGGACGCGGAGATCGTCGGCGCGGATTCGCGTCAGATCTATCGCGATATGCCGATCGGCACCGCCATGCCGTCGGCCGAACAGCTGGCGGCAGTCCCGCATCACTGCATCGCCTTCCTCGATCCGAACGAGCGGTATTCGGCGGCGCGCTACGCGAGCGATGCACTCGAAGCCATCGCGGCGATTCATCGGCGGGGAAAGCGCGCGATCGTCGCGGGCGGAACGGGATTCTACATCCGCGCGCTTACCGGCGGGGTTACGCTATCGCCGCAGTACGACGAAGCGTTGCGCCGCCGCCTCACGGCGGAGGCTCGCCTGCATCCGCCAGAGGCGCTTCACGAATGGCTCGCGCATCGCGATCCGAGCCGCGCTGCGGAGATCCATCCGGGCGACACCTATCGCGTGCTGCGCGCGTTGGAGATCGCACTCGCACCCGAGTCTCGCGCGCGCGAGGATCCGCTGCGGACGCTCGCGAGCGAAGGCATCCGCTGGATGACCGCGTTTCTGGACGTGCCGCTCGACGACTCGACGCTCGAATCG
>JBDTDR010000120.1:0-8949 GCA_039922955.1 Candidatus Tumulicola sp. | reverse complement strand
GCATGACACAGGGCGACGGCGCTCAGGATGGGCGGGTGGTCATCGGTAGGCCGCCGATGTTGGGGCGGAAGCGTGAGGGCTGCGGCGCTTGCGGAGGTTCGGGCGGGTGCGCGTCATTGCGGGCCTCGTACGGCCAGTAGCGCAGCGCCAGCGAATACGCCACGCAGTCGTTGTAGGCGTCGCATTCGTTTTGCACGGTGAAGCAGCGGCAGATCCACATCGGCACGGTAACGAAGAGGCCGACGCCGGTGAATAACGCCAGCGACATCAGGATTCCGCGCACGTAGTTCCCGAGATAGTACGATTCGCCGCCGACCACGCCGAGGACGAGCGTCAGCACGAACGCCAGGGTTGGGTCCTTGGCGTAGCGCTGGTACTCGTAGGCGAACGTGGGTTGCGCTTCGGGGCGCATCCCGACGGCGAGCATCTGAGCATACGGGGTCAAGTTCGTGTCCTCCACCAAGCCATACGGCGCCACGCGTCGAGGTGTTTCAGCGGTCGCGTCAAGGCGGGCCCAGCCGGTCGTACGCGGCCCGCAGGCCGGCGGGATCGCGAGCCGGCGCGCCGCAGACCGTGCCGGCGCAGACGTAGGCGGCCGGGTGGGGGTCGGGCGGTAGCCCGAGTTCCGCCGCGGCTTCCGGGCCGATGGTTCGGATCGCGGTCATCGGCGTCGGGAGCCTCAGGGCCGCCTCCCGGAAGCCGGCGGTGCCGGCCGCTTCGCCGACGATTCGCACCGAGACTTCGGGCGACAGGTACCGCCGCAGCGCTCGGCCGTACGTCGCGGCAAAGGAGCCGGCGGCCGCGTAGGTCCCCGCGTAGAGCGCCAAGGCCCGCTCGGCGTGCGTGCGGTAGTGCAGCCCTCCGGTGAGCGCGCTCAGCCGCAGAAGCGCGTCGGCAAGGAGCCCGTTGTCGACGATCGGCCGGTCCCCAATCTCCAGCCGTCCAAGTTGAACCTCCAGCGGCAGGTGGTCGTAGAAGCCGCCGCCCTCGGCTTCGAAGCGCTCGACGATGCGGTCCGCGAGCGTTCGCGCGCGTTCGATAAAACGCGCTTCGCCCGACACTTCGTGAGCGTCGAGCAGCGCGCGTAGATAGGCCGCCTGATCGGTCAGCAGGCCGCGCACTTGCGGGGTCCCGCCCGGGACGATGAAGTGGTACGCGAGCCCATCGGGGTCCATCAGACGCGCGTGCACGCTGTCGAGCGTTTGCGAAGCTTCGCGCAGCAACACGTCGTCGTCGAGGGCGATCGCGGCAAGAAACCAGGCGCCGGCCAGCGCGCACGTCCAGTTGGTGTACGACGTGCGGTCAACGTAGGGTGCCGTGCGGCTGCGGCGTTCGTCGAGGGGTAGCGCGAAGTACTCTTCGTCGGCGTCCTGGCTGCCGGCGAAAAACCCCGTGCCGGGATCGCGCAGCGTGCTGCGGACGTAACCCACCGCGGAAGCGAGCGTCGCGTGAAACTCGTCGGTCGGCGCGAAGAGCGCGAGCTGCGCCAGCACGCGCAGCAGCCCGGCGTGCTCCTCCGCCATTTTCTCGAAATGCGGTACGGACCAGTCGCGGGTGGTGGAATACCGAAAGAAGCCGCCTTCGACGTGGTCGTACGTGCCGCCGCGCGACATGCCGAGCATCGTGCGCGCAACCATTGCGTAGAGTCGCTGATCGCGTGCGAGCCGCCATTCGGTCAGCAGAAACTCGAGCAGTTCGGGTTGGGGAAACTTGGGCGCATCGCCGAAGCCGCCGTACTCGTCGTCGTAACCTTCGGTCACCTCTTCGATCAGCGCAACGATCATGCTGTCGCGCAGATCCTCGGCTGCGGACGGCTTATGGCCGGCGGAGCGGGCTTGCATCGCGGCGGTGCGGGCGGTAATTTCGGCTTTGTTTCCGGCGTAAAACTGCGCGATTTCGTCGAGCGCGCGCCGCATCGCGTCGGGGGGCAAGTACGTGGCGCCGGTGAGCGTCGAACCGTCCGGAGCGAGAAACGCGGTGGTCGGCCAGCCACCCATGTTGTAGCGCGCGTTAACGTCGGGGCGGCGATCGTTGTCGACCCGAATCGGAACGAAGCGCTCGTTGATCGCCGCAATCACGCCGGGATCCGAGTACGACGTCTCGTCCATAACGTGGCACCAATGGCACCACACCGCCGAGATCGAGAGCAAAATCGGTTTATCCTCGGTTCGAGCGCGTTCGAACGCGTCGGCATCCCACGCCATCCAGCCGATGTCGCTCGCGCGATTGGCGCGCGGGGAGAAGCGAAAATCACTCATCGTAGTCGGCGGCTCCTCGGAGGAAGGACGCGGCGTAAAACACCGCAACCACCGCATACAGCGCCAGCCCAACGACGCCTGCCGGCTCGCGCCGCAACGCGAGCGCCGTGGCGAAGAAGGCGGCAAACGCTAGGCTGACGATCGCGTAGCGGCGATGAACGGCCGGCGTCATGGCGTAAACACCGTCGTCGTAGAAACCGCCGCGCCCGCGGCTGCGTCGCCAGGCGATCGCCGCGACGGCCAGCGACGCGGCGAGCCCGATGAAATTCCACACGCTGGCGCTTGGGTTCGCCGCGGAAAAAGCTTTCCGCTGCAGCCGTGCAAGGGTGGAGCGGCGGTTGCCCGTCGAACACGCGCGGATGCCGTCCTCGCCGAACAAGGCCAGCACGCGTCCCGGTTCGCTGGAAACGTACAAGAAAAAGCGCGACTTCGCGCTGACGCCGGAGCCGAGCGGCAAGAAGACCGCGCCCGCGAAGCGCTTGCGCTTCGTGGTGCAGATGCATCACGCCAGCCGGCTGCATTACGACTTTCGCCTCGAAGCCGATGGGGTGCTGGCGTCGTGGGCGGTGCCCAAGGGTCCGACGCTGGCGCCGTTGGAGCGGCGGCTCGCGATGCACGTCGAGGACCACCCGCTCGACTATCGCGACTTCGAGGGCAACATTCCGGCCGGTCAGTATGGCGCCGGCAGCGTGATCGTTTGGGATAAAGGCACGTATGCGCTCGCCGAAGGCGACGACCCCGCCGCCGAAATTGCCAATGGGAAAATTAAATTCGTCCTAAGCGGCAAGAAACTTCGCGGGGAGTTCACGCTGGTGAAAATTAAGGGACGCGAGGGCGAAGCCGGCGACCCGTGGCTGCTGGTCAAAGACCGCGACGGGCACACGGACCCGAAGTACGATCCGGCCGAGCACCCCGCGTCGGTGAAATCGGGCAAGACGCTCGAGGATATCGCCCGCGACCCGCGCTCGAAGATTTGGAACTCCAAACCGAAGTCGAAGCACGCGACGGCTGCCAAGCTGCCGTCGTCGCGCGTCAAGCGCGATCCGCTGCCGCATCTGAAATCGGTCATGCTGGCAACGCTGATCGACGAACCCTTCGACGATGACGATTGGCTTTTTGAGATCAAGTGGGACGGCTACCGCGCGATCTGCACGATCGACGAGAAAGGCGTGCTTTCACTGGTGTCGCGCAACGGCCTCGACTTGCTCGCGCGCTTCCCTGGCCTGAGCGGCCTGGCCGAGGCGTTCAAGAGCGTGCCGATCGTCGTGGACGGCGAAATCGTCAGCCTCGATCGGGAAGGCCGCTCCGAGTTCCAGCGGCTTCAAGAGGCGCAAAAAACGACGGCCGCCCTCACCTACGCCGCGTTCGATCTGCTCTACGCCGACGGCCGCGATCTTCGCAAGACGCCGCTGGAGGATCGCAAGCGGCTGCTCGAGCGAATGATTCGCGACGACGGCGACACCGTGCTGTATTCCAAGCACATAATCGGCAAAGGCACGTCGCTGTTTTCGGTCGCGCAGGCGCAGAAGCTCGAGGGCATCGTCGGGAAAAAACGCGAGTCGCTCTACCAAGAGCGGCGGTCGCGCGACTGGGTGAAGATCAAGGCGCAGCTTCGGCAAGAGTTCGTCGTAGGCGGCTGGACCGAACCGCGCAACAGCCGCGCGGGCTTCGGTGCGCTGCTGCTGGGCGCGTACGACGGCGGCAAGCTTCGCTACGCCGGTCACGTCGGGACCGGCTTCTCGGAGAAGGTTTTGCGCGAGTTGTTCGGCAAGCTGGGGAAGCTCGCGCGCAAGACCTCGCCCTTCGATGCGCCCGTCGAATCCAACATGCAGGCGCACTGGGTCGATCCCAAGCTCGTGGTGGAAGTGCGCTTCACCGAGTGGACGCGCGACGGCCTCTTGCGCCACCCCGTCTATCTCGGCGAGCGGGTGGACAAAGGTCCGAAGAGCGTGACGCTCGAGCGCCCAATTCGCCGGGGTGAGACGTGAGCGCGGCCGAACGCGTGACGGTAACCGTCGGATCGCGCCGGCTCTCGCTTTCGAATCTCGAAAAGGTGTTGTGGCCGCGCGACGGCGACACGAAAGGCGACTTGATCGACTACTACCGGTCGGTCGCCGGCGTCATTCTGCCGTATCTTAAAGCGCGTCCTTTGACGCTGCAGCGGTATCCCGACGGCATCGACGGTCCGTCGTTCTTCGAGAAGCATCTACCCAAGGGCATTCCGGATTGGGTTGCGCGGGTGACGGCCGCGGCCTCCGACGGCGGCAAGAACGTGACGTACGTCGTCTGCAACGACGAGCCGACGCTCGTGTACGCCGCCAATCTCGCGTCGATTCCCCTGCACGCATGGACCTCCCGCGTCGCGACGCTCGACGAGCCGGATTTCGTCTTTTTCGACGTGGATCCGGGTGAGAAATGCGCCCTCAAAACGACGGCGACCGTAACGCTGGCACTGCGCGATGCGCTCGCCGACATCGGGCTGCAGGCGCTGGTGAAAACGTCGGGTGGAATGGGGCTGCACGTGTTCGTTCCGCTGGCGGCCGGCTACTCATACGAAAGCGCCAAGCTTTTCGCCGAACTGCTCGCCCGACACGTCGCGCACGGTCTCGGCGACTCGACGACGTTGGAGCGCTCGATCGGCAAGCGCCGGCCCGAGGCGGTCTATCTCGACTACGTGCAAGTCGGCCGGGGAAAAACCTACGTGGTGCCGTACAGCGTTCGCGCGCGCGACGGGGCGCCGGTCTCGACGCCGCTGGAATGGCCGGAGGTCGAAGGCTTCGCGCGCAAACGCGGATCGAACGCTCCCGCGGACGAGTTCGGCAAGTACACGATCCGCACCACGGCCAAGCGTCTCGCGAAGCTGGGCGATCTCTGGGCCGGCAAGGCGTGGAAAAAGCAGCGCCTCGAACCGGCGATTGCTCGGGCTCAAACGCGCTGGGGCTAGTGCTCGGCCGGGGAGCCCTTCGGCCCGAGACAGGGCGCCCGAAAACGGGTAGAATGGGCAGACTATGGCGCACGCAATTTGGTCCGGGTCCATCAACTTCGGGCTGGTCACGATACCGGTCAAGCTGTTCACGGCCGTAAAATCCGACGAGCTGTCATTCAACATGCTGCATAAGGGTGACGAGGGGCGCATCAAATACGAGCGCGTTTGCAGCGTCGACGGCAAGCCGGTGCCGTGGGACGAGATCGTCAAGGGATACGAGTACGAAAAAGGTCAGTACGTAATTCTCACCGACGACGATTTCAAGAAGGTCAATCCCGAAGCGACCCAGTCGGTCGACATCTTAGAGTTCGTCGAACTCGACAAGATCAATCCGATGTATTTCGACAAACCGTACTACCTCGAACCGACCAAACAGGGGCGCCACGCGTACGCGCTGCTGCGCGAAGCGCTGGCCAAGAGTAACCGCGTGGCCATCGCGCGGGTCGTCATTCGCACCAAGGAATACATCGCGGCGGTGAAACCGCTCGACGACGCACTCGTGCTCGAGCTGATGCACTGGGCAAACGAGATCGTCGAGCCGGGCACTCTCGAGCTGCCCAACCGCGACGACCTTCCCGAAGCCGAGATGAAGATGGCGAAAATGCTGATCGATACGATGAGCGTGGAGGGGTTCGACCCGGAGAAGTTCGTCAACCGCTATCACGACGAAGTGCTGGCGATGATCGAGGCTCGGGCCACCGGTCAGGAACTGCCCAAAGCCAAGAAAGCCGCGCCGCGCGCAAAAGTCGTCAATCTCATGGACGTGCTCGCGCAGAGTCTGGAAGAAAGCAAGAAGCGGCGCGCCGCTTCCAACGGGCGTACCGCCTCGCAGGACAAACCGACGGCGAAGCGCGGGAAGAAAACCGCCGCGTAGGTTTTCCGAAGGTCGCTTACGTTACTGGCAGTTCTCGGCTTTTGCGGTTTCGATTTCCTGAGCTAACCCCAACGTTGCCGGCCCTGCCGCCGGCGGGCGCTGCTCGCCGCGCGCGTTTGCGAGGCCCATCACCAGCGCCACCGTGACCAGCGACAGCGGCTCGATGCCGGCGAAAGCCGGGCCGAAGCCGGCCAGCAATCCGGTCGAAACGGGCGGGGCGAGAATTCCCGACAGCGAGTCGAGTGACGAGCTGGCGCCTAAAACGGTACCCTGCTCGCGATCGGACGCGGCGTTGCTGATCAACGCGGTGATGCCGGTGCCGACCAGCGCCATGCCGAACGAAAACAAGATCATCGTCACCGAGAGAAACGCGAGATCGTGGACGAAGGGGACCGTGGCAAACGCAGCGGCCAGCGACGCGAGCCCGACGTTCGACATCGTGCGGTCGCCCAACCACGCCGAAATGCGGCCGATCAAAAAGACGTTTACCAAGACGTTGAACACGGCGAACAGCGAAAAGAAATAGTCGGTCTGGGTGAGCGAGAACCCGAGCTGGCGCTGCAGATAGAGGGCGATGACGGCGAACCAGCCGTACAGACCGAGCGAGATCGCGAGCTTCTGCCAAAGGATTCGCGAGAGCCGGGGTTGCCGAAAGCTCGCAAGCATGTCGCCGATGCCGGCGCGTTCCTCGTTCTCCACGTGCGTGCGCGACTCGGGCAGCATCACGATCGTGAGGAGCAACGTGACGAGCTGCAGTCCGGCGGCAGCCAAAAAAGGCGCGGCGAAGCCGTAATGCGCGAACAGAATGCCGCCGCCGAACGGCCCGAAGATCATGCCGGCGCCGAACATCGCGCCGATGAGCCCGAAGGCGCGCGAACGGTCTTTCGCTTCGACCAGATCGGCGACGTAGGCTTGCGTGATGCTGATGTTGCCGCCGGAAACGCCTTCGAGGATTCGCGCGATGAACACCCAGCCGATGGTCGGAGCAAACGCCAGCATCGCCCAGCCGATGGTTGCGCCGATCTGACTGATGATCAACACGCGCTTTCGCCCGATGCGATCGGAAGCGTGTCCCCACAGCGGCGCGGCGACGAACTGGCAGAGTGAGAACGTCGCGAACAGCACGCCGACGATGAACGGCGATGCACCGAAGTGCGTCACGAAATACGGCAGCATCGGGATCAGCATGCTGAAGCCGATGATGTCGATGAACGTGACGCCGAGAATCGGAAGAAGTTTACGGATCATGAGGCGACTCAACCGGCAAGATTATCGGTGAGAGTCGCTCGCCCTTGCGTAGGACCTCGAGTTTGTAGGGGCGGCTCAGGTCGACGCTCGTCATGATCTTGTGCAAAGCGTCGAGGCCGGAGAGGGGACGGCCCTCGAAGGCCAGCAGCACGTCGCCCGGTTTGAGCCGCGCCGTGTCGGCCGGGCTGCCCGGCTCGACCGAGTTCACCATGATCGCTCCGGGGTCGTCGAGCCCGAAGCGCCGGGCCGCCGCGGCCGCCAGGACGATGTCTTGGCCCGCGATGCCGAGGTAGCCGCGGCGTACCTTGCCGTCGCGCATGAGCAGGCCGGCGATGTGCTTGGCCGTATTGACGGCGATCGCGAAGCACAGCCCCTGCCCCGGAAGGACGGCGGTATTCACGCCGATGACTTCGCCGGCGCCGGTCACCAGCGGGCCGCCCGAGTTGCCGGGATTGAGCGCGGCATCGGTTTGAATGATGTTGTCCATCAGCCGGCCCGACTGCGAACGCAGCGTGCGCCCGAGCGCGCTCACGACGCCCGCCGTGACGGTGTACGCGAGGCCGTACGGATTTCCGACCGCCACGACGAGCTGCCCCGGCTTTAACGCCGCCGAATCGCCGAGCGCGACGTAGGCCAACTCGGGGGCGTCGACCCGCAGCACGGCCAGATCGGCGTGCGGGTCGTCGCCGACCAGTTGGGCCGGCAGTTCGCGTCCGTCGAGCAACGCCACCGATATTCGCTGCGCGTCGTGCACCACGTGGCTGTTGGTCAGCACGAAGCCGTCGGGCGTAAAGATAAAACCCGAGCCGTTGCCGCCGCCCCGTCGGTTGCGTACTTCGATGCACACGACCGCCGGGCTGACGCGCTCGGCCGCCGCGGTGACGGCTTGCGAGTAGGGATCGAGCTGCGTCGGCGACGCGACCTCGACGAGGGAAAGGGCCATAGTGGTCCCTCAAGACCCGACGCCCAATCGCTCGGTTGCGACCGTGGTAGCAGCGACCGCGGCGGGAGGGGCCTAGCCGCCCGGCGCGAATCGGGTGCGGTTCCGCGCCCAGATGGCGGAATTGGTAGACGCGCTGGTTTCAGGTATCAGTGGTGGCAACACCGTGGGGGTTCGAGTCCCTTTCTGGGCAGAGAACGACGCTGCTGCGAAGCGCTGCACGACGAGCACGACCGGTGCTCGTTTTCATTTTGCGAGCGTCTGCTGACGTCTACCGAGATCCGCGAAAACGGCGGTACAAACGGCGGTACACGCAGGTAGTTGTAAGCGCGGCGTCAATGGCGCTGCGCCTTTCCATTCTATGGCATGGAGCCTTCGAGGTGATGCGTCATCCGCTACTCACGGGCACGGTCACGCTGGGATAGGAGCTAAGCCCTTTTGAAACGAGGCCCCCCTAGCCGGGCGGCGCATAACAAAATAGATCACTACGCTCTTTGCAGTAAGGGTTATCTCACTTAAGCGTGTGCGCTTGGACGATTGCCTCGTCTTCCGTCATCGCAGCGCCGGCAGCCATCAGCTCAGCGACATCACCGGCGTCCAGCGCATCACGCAGAACTGTGAGGGCGCGTTCGTATTCGTTCCG
>JBDTDR010000119.1:0-2512 GCA_039922955.1 Candidatus Tumulicola sp. | reverse complement strand
CCTGATCGCGTCCGATCTCGTAGATCATCTCGATCTGCCGGGCGATCTCGCCGGCGCGGTAGTGCACGATTTCGGTCGGCGCATGGCCGGGCGCGGGCGGGCGAAGGTTCTCGAAGGCAAGCTGCGGCTCATTCGTCACGATCCACAGCACGGCGTCCGCCTCGGCCGCCTGATGTGTCGCGGTCACGCCGCCGGGGAGGACGAACAGGTCGCCCGTGTCCCAGGCGATCGTCTCCATCGCGCATCGCGTGGTGCCGCTGCCCTGGATCACGTAGGCGATAACCCCGCTCGCCGCGAAATCCGTTGTCAGCGTCTCGCCGGTGCGGATTTTCGCGTAATGCGCGAGCACCAGCGGCGTGGTCGCTGGGAACGCGCACGCCAACTCGCCCGAGATATCGCACGAGATCAATCCGGTCGGCGTCGCGGGATCGAGGGCAGTGCACGCCTCGTCGGTGAAGATGCGGTCGGGCACGGGCGGCAGCTTGATGTTGAAGGCGTTGCCGGTGTTGAAGAACCGCCCGCGTGCCTCGGCCGGACTGGTCGGGCTTGCCGCGAGTTGGGCCGGCATGTCGGCGATACTGTGCGGGCGTATCTCGTCGGGCATGTGAGAAGTCTCCGTCGGTGAAAGCGCCGGACAGGCGCCGCGTGGCCGGTCGGTCATCGCAGGTCGAAGCCCCGGAAGCCCTCCGCGACCACTTCGGTGCAGATGCGCCGATAGGCAGCGAAGCCGCCAACATAGGGAAGGAATACGCGCGGCTTGCCGGGGATGTTCGCGCCCATGTACCAGGAATTCGCCTTGGTAAGCAGAGTGCGGTCGGCGGCCGGTCACGGCGTCGTAGCCAGTTGCGAACGCGATGCTGTCGAGGCCGTAGTCCGCTTCGCGCGTTCTTAGGCCCGTCGGCGTGATCGCCTCGACCGGGGCGGGGCGCACGTCGACCAGGGTTACGTTGTCCCGGTTGAACGTGGCGTAGTAGTCGGTGTCGACGCAAATGCGCTTGGTGCCGATCGGATGATCCCTGGGCGCCAGCATCTCGGCGACCGCCGGATCGCGCACGATCGAGCGGATCTCGTCGCGAACGAACTCGGCGGCGGTGTCGTTCGCCTGTTGGCTGAAGAAGATGTCGTTGAAGGAGTGGGTGAAGTTCGCCCCGCCGCGCGCCCAGCGCTTCTCGAATTCGCGCTCCCGTTCCTCGGCTGAGACCTCCATCGCCGAGCGCGAGCTGTATTCGTATTCGACGCCCGATCTTGTATCGGGCGCGCGGCGGCGGTGCTCGGGGTAGATTGCCTTCCATTCCCGTTGCAGATCGTCCGGCAGCTTCTTGTTCCAAGCTGGGATGCTGAAATTGGGCGTGCGCTGGAAGACGACGAGCCGCGCCGCCTGCTGGGCGATGACCGGGATCGCCTGAATGCCGGACGACCCGGTGCCGATGATGCCGACGCGCTGGCCGGAGAAGTCGACCTTCTCGTGCGGCCAGCGCCCCGTATGATACGACTTGCCCCGGAAGCTCTCCAGGCCGGGGAAATCCGGCTCGCGCGTCGCCGACAGGCAGCCCGTTGCGATGATGAGGAACCGCGCGGAAACCTCCGCGCCGCGATCCGTCGTCACCTGCCAGCGCGAAGCCGTCTCATCGAAGCGCGCCGCCGTGACCGTCGTGTTCAGGCTTATGTCGCGGCGTAGATCGAAGCGATCCGCCACATGGTTGACGTAGCGCAGTATCTCGTCTTGCAGACCTCGGCTGCGACCTTCCTCGGCGAGCCGTGGATGATGGGCTTTTCGCACACCATCTCGAGCGTCACCGCGTCGTCGGGTATGGATTGATCGGTCTTGAACAAGCCGACCGCGCCGCGCCGGCGCAGCTTGCCCAACAGGGAACGATAGCCGCGCGGGGCGGCCTCGGTGATGCCCTTGGAAAGTTGCATTCATCGGGCATACCCAATATGAAGAAAGGCTCTGGAACTCAGAACGAGGACTGTGATCTTTCAAAATCCAGAAGCGGAAGTGCGCGAGGAGGTCCTTTCGGGCCAAGCCATTCTTGAGATCCCTTTGCGGGTCGTATCTGGAAACATGGAAGGTGCGGTGAGAGGTCTTAGCGAACGTGATGCTTCGCTGGTTAAAAAATTCGAGCGGAACCGCAACATCGCCCGCAACGAAGTCGTTATCGCTGGCACAAGGATTCCCGTCAGGAGCGTCAAAACCTTTGCTGATGCCGGATATTCCGCCGACGATATAAGAAACGAATATCCGACCTTGGCTGTGGAAGACGTGCGCGCTGCGATTGCGTACCAAGAGGCCGCTTGAGACCGAGAGTGTGCAATTTCGCGCACTCCTAGACGCAAGCGTCCCTGATTCCGTAGGTCGCACACTCGCCGACCGGGGCCACACGGTCATTTACCACCGAGACGCATTGCCAGAAAGGACTCCCGACATTGTTGTCGCTGCAACGGCCTTAGCCAATAAGGCCGTCCTCGTTGCGCTTGATAAGGATATGAAGCAGATCGCGCAACGGTATGG
>JBDTDR010000118.1:0-4556 GCA_039922955.1 Candidatus Tumulicola sp. | reverse complement strand
GGCGGCAACGGCGGAACCTGGTCGGGATATCAAGCGGTGAAGCACATCTTCCGCGGCCCCGACTGGAAAAACGACGTCATCTCGCCGAATTGGAAGTTCATTACCGATGTCCACGCTGGAAAACTCGCAAACTTCACCTGGATAACCCCCGAATGCGCGGAGTCCGATCACTCGGAGTGCGGCGGTGGATACGGACCGTCGTGGGTTTCCGCGATCGTCAATACGGTCGGAAAAAGTCAGTTCTGGAACTCGACGGCCATCTTCGTCCAGTGGGACGATTGGGGTGGTAATTACGACCACGTCGCGCCGCCGTTCGAAGATTACGATGGTCTAGGCTTTCGCGTGCCGCTGCTAGTGATCTCGCCTTACGCCAAGAAGGGCTACGTATCGCACACCCAGTTTGAAACGGCGAGCGTCTTGCGATTCGCCGAAGATCTCTACGGCCTTCCTCACATGGCCGCGGCCGACACGCGCGCCGCATCGCCCGCCATCGATTGCTTTGACTTTGCGCGACAACCTCGAGCGTTCGTGCCGATCAAGGCGCCATATCCGGCAAAGTTTTTCATCAACCACCGCTTCCCGAACAGCGACGTCGCACCCGACTACGAGTAGTTGTCACCCTAAGCGAAGCACCGCATTTGTGTCACCCAGAGCGAAGCGCCGCAGGCGCGCAGTCGAAGTGCAGCGGTCGATCAGCGACACCGAGCTCTGTTCGACTATATCGACAAGGCTCGAGTGACGATCCGCGCGACCGTCACAAGCGCGGCATCGGACTGCGCTGCCGAAAGCTTCGATTGCGTGAGATACGCGGTGACGAGCAGCGGAGATCGCTTCGGCGGCCAGACGATTGCAACGTCGTTGCGCGTACTGCTGGCGCCGGCGGCGTTGACCGCACCTCCCGAGCCCGTCTTGTCGCCCGCCGTCCATGACGGCGGAATGCCGGCGCGCAAACAATCCATTCCGGTTCGGCAGTTTTTCAACCAGCCGACGAGGCGCGTGCGAGAACCGGCCGACAGCGACGTTCCAAGCAAAAGTAAACGCATGTCCATGAGCATGGCCGCGGGCGCGGTCGTGTCGCGCGGATCGCCCGGAATCGCCGAATTCAACGCCGGCTCGCTGCGGTTCAAGTTCGTCACGGAATCCCCGAGCGTTCGGACGTAGCGCGTCACCCCGGCCGGCCCGCCGAGCGTCCGCAGCAAGAGATTCGCGGCCGTGTTGTCGCTGTATTCGATCGCCGCGCCGCACAGGGCCGCAAGCGTCATGGAACCCCCGTGCAGGTGCTTGCGCGTTTCCGGTGCGTACGCGAGCAGGTCGGACGTCCCATAGCGCACCCGCCGGTCGAGCGAGTCGATTCCGAGATCGACTTGCGCGAGAACGGCCGCGACTGCCGGCAACTTAAACGTGCTGCACATCGCAAAACGCTCGCCGGCCCGATAGCGGATCGTGCGCCCGCTGCCCGCGTCGAACGCGCACACGCCGAGACGTCCGCCGGTATCCGTTTCAAGCTGCGAAAGCTCGCGCAACGGATCGCCGCTCGCCTCAGCCATCCGTAAACCCGCCCCGGCTGCAGCGATCCCGGCCGCGCCCGCAAGAAACTGATTCCTACGGAGCGTCATGTGCCCGGCCGCTCGGACGATGCACGTAAAGCACGCCGCCGTCGCGAACCTCGCACATGCCGCTTACTTTCGATCGGTCGTTGAGGATCGCGACGATGGGCTCGCCGAGCGCGCGTGCCGCGGGTTCGTCGGCAACTTGCAGGTGCAAATACGCGGCCACGATTTCTCCGTCGACCTGTCGGAACTGCTTGATTCGCAGAATTCGCTCGTCTTCGAGATATTCCCAGCCAGCCGAATGCCCCTGATGCGGAACGTTCATCGCTGCCACAGTCCGCGATCGCGTGTCTCCGATACGCACTTGCACCGGGAAACCCGTTGGGGTTTATCAAAATCTCGATCGGCCATGCTGTTCTTCCCAATCCTACTAGCGCTCGCAGGTTTGACGGTTTGTACTTTCGGGGCGATCTACCTTTGGAGCAGTGGGCGCGGCGGCTTGCTCTTTCTGCTCGTTCCCGCCGTCGCAGCACGACGCTGCGTAAGGCATTCATGACGAATTCCTAAATCAGCGCCTCGCCCTCAGCCGCCGCCACGATTCGCGCGTCGTATGAAAGAAACGTAAGCTCGGGAAGATCAGTCCGGAAGTTTTTGGCGGTCGCTAGGTGCCAAAGACCGGCGCCGCGCAGCGGCCACATTTTTGCTTAACGATTCTATCGATGCCCACGCCGGGATCGCGTTGACGCGACGCCAGGGTCCGGTCGCAAGCACTTCACGGGCCGCCGCAATGAGAACGCCGGTAACCGCGTGCTCTCGTTCAAGTCGAGCTATAACCGCGTGAGTTTCGACCGCAGCAAGCGAAGAAAGGAGATGGATGCCTGCGGCGCACGCGTGCTTAAGCGCGGCGTCGCTGTGGTCGTCTTCGAAAAGTGTCGAAAGAATTGCGCCGGTATCCCAGTAGACGACGTGGTTCCGATGACGCCGGTTTGTTCCAGGCGCTTCACGCGCTCGTCGAGTGGCACCGCGCCCGCCTCGCCGATGGGGACGATCCTGGCCACCGGACGACCCCGCTGGGTGATCACCCACTTTTGCCCGCGTTGGGCGTCAAGCGGGGAGCCACATTGCCGTCGCGCTCGCCAAAGGCACAATCGCCGCCGGCGCGTATGCTAGCCCGCCATGGTAGCTGCGCTCGCCATCATCGCCGTCGCCCGCTACTGATAAGAGAGGCCGACCAAATGCTCGTTCAGTCCATCCACTTCACGTTCGCACCCGAAGACGCCGACAAAGCCGAAGCGATCCTGCGCGAGCTGCGCGACGCGTCGCGCAAGGAAGAGGGCGTGATCGGCTTCGACGTCGCGCGAAGCGCCGAGAAGCCCAACGCCTTCGCGCTGTGGGAACAGTATCGCGATAAGGCGGCACTCGACGCCCACGTCGCGAGCGAGCACTTCAACCGCCTGGCTACGCACGGCGTCCGCCAATTGGCCTTGCAGCGCACCGGCGAAGTCGTCAATCCTATCTAGCGATGAGAAAACCGTCGAGGAGACGCCGGTCTCGCTCGATGCTGTGATCGAATATCCGGCGCTACGACCAAGGTGACGAAAGTAAGCGTTCGTGTTTAGGTTTGGCTCTGACGAGGTTTCCGTGATTGCCCGGGCGCCTACGGAGTACGTACGCTCGCCCCGCTGGGACGAGCAGCGTGATCTGGCCGCAGCCGAGGCATTCGGCGATCCGGGTGAGTGGTCCGAAGCGATGCAGGTCGCGCGCGCGAGCATGGTTGGCGAAGAAGCGTTCGAGTCGTGGTTCGCGTTCGAACGTCCGATCGATGCGTCCGGCAGCCCGCTCGTCGACACGTTCTTGCGTGCCCGTCGCGACCTGACGCAGGCGCAACGCAACTACTTGCAACGCATCCGCGAGAGCTGTCTGCGCCCGTACGAGATTTTCGCCGGCAATGATCCCCGCAACTGCAGCACGCTGCGCGATCTCTGGGCCGACGAGCTTATCCCGCTTGATGGCCGGGGAAGCGCTCGCGGATCGCGTAGCAGCGGCACGGCTTTTGTGCGGGTTGCGATCGGTCCGCGCGGACTACCCGAAATGATCGAAGCGCTCGCGGTGCCGCGAGCCGATATGGATTGGCTGCTGCTTCACCTGCGGCTCTTGGGTCAGCAGCTTGGGCGCGACAACGCGTGGTCGAACGATGACGACTTCTTCAAGTTCGTGACGCCCTGGATATTGGGCGCATGGCTACGTACCTTCGGACGGCCGCGCAAGGAGCCGCCTGGAAAGGGCATCCTCCAAGTGAAGGTAACGCTCGATGGAATCCGGCCGCTGATCTGGCGCCGTCTGCTGGTGCCCGAAAGCATCACCTTATTATCCCTGCCCGCGGCGGCACCGTCTCGCCCATCCAGCGGCCCTTGCGTTCGCCTACGTTCAGCCCTTCGGTCGTAGCCGGCGTTTCGGCCCCGGCGCCGCGCCGTATCGTTCGGCGTCGTCGCGTTGCCAGTCCGAAAACGCGGAGTTAAAGTCGGCTTCGCTCAGCATCATTTGGGCATGAAGCGCTTCACCATCCCGTTTCAGAAGGCGCCGGTAAATCGTCACGTACCGCTTATAGTCGAATGGGCCCGACGCAAGAGTTTCCAGCAACGCCCGGTGGCGAATACGGGATGCGATCCCCTGATGCACCAAGCGCAACAAGACCTGAAGCGGCGGCGCCGCTTTAAATTGGCGTGCCTTGGCCTGCTTCGCTCGTCCGCCCCCCTGGATCGAGGGCAAGTTCTTACGCGGCAGCGTAAGCCGCGCGTTCCGGGGGAGTGCTTACTTCAATGGACTCGCTCATGTCTGCATGCTCCCATGCGGCCAGCGAAATAGTGGCAATCTTGCCGCTTTGCTCTTCGAGCGTTTCAAAGGCCAGCTCAAGTGGAGCGCAAGACGATTGCCCCGAGAAGTGAGCCGCTGCAGCGCGAACGAACATCGTGGCGGCATTCAAATCGTGACCCATAGCGCGCGCGA
>JBDTDR010000117.1:0-3462 GCA_039922955.1 Candidatus Tumulicola sp. | reverse complement strand
AACGAGCGGGAAAGAGCTGGCGGAGTCTCTTCACGTCCTTGCAATGCTTTCTCCCGAATACCGCTCCTGCGAACAGAGGTCATAGCGCTCGCGTGCGGCATCCTGGTTCACCTGACACTTGTTACGGGGCTCCGTCGCGGCGAACTGCTTGCACTCAAGTGGGAGGATGTGGATTTCGGTCGTCGCGTTCTGGCGGTGCGCAGGGCGCTCGAGCAGTTGGCGGGCGGAGTTGTCGCATTTAAGGACACCAAGACCAAGCGAAGTCGGCGTGGCGTTGCCCTTACGCCGGATGCGCTGGAACTCCTGAAAGCCCATCGAGCGGAGCAGAATGCGACTCGTCTAGCTCGGGAGGAAGCTACAACGCCGACGGCATGATATTCCCCGAGCCGGCGACAGGCTTGCCTTGGGGGCCGGATCGCTTCTCGTCGCAGTTCTACTATCGTGCGCACAAGCTCGGGATCGCGATCACTTTCCACGGCCTGCGTCACAGCTTCGCGACGATCGCACTAAGAGCGCGTGTGCCAATGAAGCTCGTTTCCGACATGCTTGGACACACGACAACGGCGATCACAGCAGACCTTTACACGCATGTGCTGGAGGATATGCAGCACGCGGCCGCCGATCGCGTCGGAGAGGCGCTTTCGGAGGCACGACAGAAGGCTGCCATTAGGTCTTCTTAGTTCAGGTTCGCAAAAACGTCAGAAAGGCGAGAGTGATAAATGTGGCTGATGAGGGCCGTGGCAGTCTTATTGGCAGTGCCTGCATTTGTGGAGCCAAGTTTGGTTGCCCTGGCACAGACGCCGGGACCGATATCGCAAGACCCTATTGTCGTCAAGCAATGTCGAGTGCCTAACTTAGGCTCCTCGGTCGCAGCGTCACCGCAAAAATTGGCGAGGTGGAGTTGATCTTCGCGAATGCAAGCGATAAGGAGATAACCGCGGTCCGATTCCGCCTCGCGATCGCTGGCATCAATAAAGCAACGGCGTACTTTCCTGGCCGTTTAGGCCGAAAATCCACAGTAATCCTTGGCTCCCGATTCTGGGCCCATCCCACCACGCGTAACGTGATCCGCGCCCGCTAAGCATCTCTGCGGCTTCGACCGGAGCGAGCTGTACAGCGACGAAAGGGGCGCCGATTGGCGCTTTTACAGCCAAATACGTGAGGCAGGGTGCCACCAACAGGGCTCTCAGTCGTGGCGCCCCAATGTCTCGGGTGGGATGTCGAGAATAACAATCTCATATCGCCGCTCGGATTCGGCCGGTATCACAGGACGGATCTACGACCGGCTCACGGCGCATTTCGGTGGCGGATCGGTTTTCATGGACGTCGACACTATTCCATTTGGCGTGGACTTCCGAAAGTATGTGGACGACGCCCTCGAGAGGACTGATTTCCTGCTTGTGGTCATTGGCTCGCACTGGCTTGGCCCACGTGCCGAGGGCGGAAATCGCATCCACGACGGTAACGATCCCGTGCGCATGGAGATCGCAGCGGGGCTTCGAAACGGCGTCACGACCGTTATTCCGCTACTTATAGACGGCGCGTCGATGCCCACCCCAGCCATGCTTCCCAAAGAGCTCAGGCCTCTTTCCCACCGTAACGCCGCCGAAATTTCGTCAGCCTCAGTGGCCACTTGAAAACCGGCCACCCTTGGCCACTTCAAAACCGGCCAAAAGCCGCCGTCTAGCGCAGAAGGAGTGTTATCGGTTCCTTCTTGGCTACGTCGGCGTTGGAACCTTGCGTTGGCGCGCGGCGATGCTGGACTCATGCAAGCGGTAGCTCTTTCCGCGGATCTCGATGAGGTGAGAATGGTGCATCAGGCGATCGAGGAACGCGGCGACAGCGGGCGTATCACCAAACATCTTCGGCCAATCCTCAAGCGGTCGGTTCGAGGTGATCATCGTTGACGCGCGTTCGTAACGGCGCATGACGATCTCGAGCAAATCTTCGGCTGCAGCGCTTGGTAGTTTTCGCATGCCGAGGTCATCGATGATGAGCAACGGTATCTCACTGTAGATCGTAATCGCTTGAGCTCTGTCGCCGATAGCTGCGGCGAGCACAAGTTCCTCAAAAAGTACGTGGGCTTCGCAGTAGATAACGCGAAAGCCGGCATGGATCGCTGCCATGCCGATGCCTTGGGACAGATGCGACTTCCCACTGCCGGGATTCCCTAAAATGAGGCAGTCCCGTCGCTGCTCGACAAACCGCGCGGTGGCTAGTTCGTAGATGAGTGCGCGGTCGATCGAAGCGTTGAACTTCCAATCAAAGGTGTCGAGTGTCTTGCGGTCCCGGAAGCTTGCGCTTTTCATGCGTCGTTCAACGAGGCGATCGCGCCGGCGATCGATCTCGTCATGAACGAGTAGGCCCAAAAAGTCGAGCGGACCGAGGTTATCGGCGCGTGCTTGCTGCGCGCGTACGGCTAGCGTATCAGCTAGACCGCCCAGGCGCAGTTGTCGCAGCGCGCGATCGAGCTCTTCAGTTGTCATGTGGGTCTCCTTGCACAAGCGTGCTGAAGTGTTGTTGGTAGGTATCGATCAGCGGAATGATGCGATGTTTGGCGGTCAGCGACGTCGGTTGATGATGCGTCAGGTAGATGCGTAGGAAGCGGAACCGCCACGTACCCGCGGCGACGGCGAAGACGCAGTCGCGTTCGACGCTCTCCGGGCCGTAACGGCGGATGAGGTCAAGCACGCCGAACAGAGTGCGCGCCGCGAGAATGCCGCGTTCGTTCTCGACCGCGCGAGCGAAAACGCCACAATGCGGACCGGATTCGGCGATCCTAGCGACTAAATCGAGCACTTTGGGCGGCGTTTGCTTAGGAAGGTCGGCGGCAACGGTACGGCGCTGCCCGCGCCCGGTCATCGCGTGCTCTCGGATCAGTTGATGAGTCTGTGGATCGAGGATACGCAGCCACAGACGACCGATGTGCACAAGGACTTTCGTTCCGACGTAGCGCGGAGGAACCGAGTAGTAGCCGGCCTTAACTTCGATGTGCCCATCAAGGTGGACGCGCCGCTCGGCAATCTCGTAATACTCGAAGCGCGTCGTCGGCAGCCGCAACAAATGCCGACGCTCCTCGTCGAACATCGCGCGCACTTGGCGTTTGGTGGTGCCGTGAATACGCGTTGAAGCCCAGTTCTCATTCCAGCGTAGCAGCCACACGTTCTGCTCGTCGGTGCTCTCAAAGCGTTTGCCCTTGAGCGCTCGCTGGACGTGGTGGATTCCGGATTCGACCTTGCCCTTGAGATCCGGCGCATACGGCCGACAAGGAAATGGAATCACACCGTAGTGCGCGAGCATGGCGGCATACAGCGCGTTGATCTCGGGATCGTAGTTGTCGGGATCGAGCACACCTTCTTTGAGGTTATCTGGTCGAACGATTCGCGCCGCGCCGCCGTAATACGCGAATGCCTCTTCGTGCAACTCGCACCAGATCTGCTTCGACGAGTTCCAAACCGTTTT
>JBDTDR010000116.1:0-2857 GCA_039922955.1 Candidatus Tumulicola sp. | reverse complement strand
GCCCGGGCGGTTACGTCAGTGGTGCAGGTTTCCCAGCGCCGTGAGGATCGCGCTGGACTGGTACACGACGACGGCGACCATGATGACGAGGGCGGCTGCGAAGATCAGCAACCGAGATTGACGAACTTCCAACGGTCTTCCCGCTTTCGAAGCTTGAGTTGCGGCCATTGTCTCATAGAACCCCGCAAAAGCCTACTCCGGGTGGGAGCTGTGTCGTGCAGCGCTTGTGCGCGCCGACACTCGCGGATTGCACGCAAACTGCCGATATTCGCGCGCGCCCGCGAGGCTGCGCAACCGCCGATTCGGCCGCGGCGGTGCACGGCACGTCCCGCGACGGGGTATCGGCACACCAACGCTGAAACCGGGCGTCCGTGAATCTTCTTGCGATCGTCATGTTGAGCATCTTCGGGCTGTTCGCCGTAGCGGGCGGTGTCGCAACGCCTTCGAAGCCGCCGCCTCCAAAGTCGCTGCCCGCGAAAACGGCACCGGCGAAGTCGACACCGGCGACGTCGGCTACGCTCTCGAAGTATCAACGCGCGCACCTCGAAAGCCTCAAGAACTCGGCGCCGGCGGACCGCTACTTCGGGCGCCTGAAGTTGAGCTATCTCGGGATCAACAACACGCTGCGCGACGCGGCGATCACGTCCGGAGCTCATACGACCGAGCCGGGGATCATCAGTAAGATCGGCTTCGCCGAAGACGCGCTGACCGATTGGGAGCGGCGCTTCCCGCGCGACCCGCAACTCGCGCGCACGTACTTCCTCGCGATCCAAAGCGAAAAGAAGATCTGGGTGAAACCCAATCAAGAACGCGCGTGGATATACATGAATCGGATCGTGAAAATCTTCCCCGCTACCTACTTCGGGAAGATCGTCAAGAAAGACATGGCGGTCGGATTCACCGAGCACTACTACGCGGATCCGGTCCCGTGTGCGACGCCGACGCCGGCACCGACGGAAACGCCGCAACCCTCCGCGACGCCGGCGCCCTCGCGCGGCTCGCGCTCGACGCCGACCCCGACACCGACCGCCACGCCCTCGCCGACGCCGGAACCGGCCGCGGCTCCGACGCCGGAGGTGAAAACGCTCGAGAAGGGACTCAAAGTCCAGATCGAGATTCCAGCGTGCGCATCGCCTGCAACGCCGACACCGTCCCCGTCGCCGGTGGCGTCGCCGGTCGTGGTCCCGGTCCCGAGCTCATCGGCTGCCCCGAGTGCATCGCCCGCGACGCCGGGCGCCCCGACTGCGGCACCGAGCCGCACGCCCGCGGCGCCTCCGCCCTCACCGCAACCCGGCGCGTCGGCGTCGCCACACGCCTTGCACCGCTAGGCCCGGCAGCGTCGCGCGGCGGCACGCGGAAAGGCGTCGGCGCACGTTTGGCGTCGGCGCCCGCGCGGTCAGTGCATCGTGATGTTGAGTTGAACGGAGCGTGGGGTCAGCGTCACCGGGTCGCTGACGACGAAGATGTGGATCGGATCTTCGGTGAGCGTGATGCTGCAGATGCCCGTGCCGGTCGGCGTAACGTCGAATTCGGCGTAGGGCCCGATCCCGGCTTGATTCGAATCCGTATATCCGGGCGAACCGGGCGTCGGGCTGGGCGGAACGTCTTCGTTGCCGTTGTCCGGGGCGGTGCTGAAGTGGCAGTTACCGACGGTCGAAGCCACGTGGAAAACACCGTCCCACGGGCCGGCGCCCGGCCGGTAGGTCGCATCATCGGCGGCCAGCAGTTGGAAATCGTGCCTGGAGCTGACGGTCGGCGTCGAGGGCGCCGGCGAAACGAGCTTGTTGCAATCCGTATTTTCCGTGACGGGAACGCACGCGCGAAGGTCGTCGACGTTGCCGACGATGACGTTTTGGAACGCCCCCGCCGACGTGTTGCTCACCGTAAATGACGGCGTGTCGCATTCTGTCGACGTCGACGCGGTACCGCAGATGAACGTCGTGGTCGGACCGTCCAGGCCGAGCACGCTCCGGTCGAACTTCGGCGCGCCGATGATGAATTTGACCTGCGTGCCGAACGTGATCGACGACGTGCCCGGGTTGATATGGCAGAAGAAGCTTGGTCGTCCGACGCGTGGAACGTTCGCCGGCAACAGCGATGCGTCGAAGCAGGAGGTCGTGTAGAACGACCCTCCGGTACCCGACGTGTAGAAGAACGACAAATCGGTCGGGATGTTCTGCGAGCCGGATGTCAGCACGGAGGTCGAGCCGGCTGCGACCGGGAGCGCCACCTCGGAACCGGAGGGATCCGGCAGAACGGTGAGCGCGCTGGTGCTGTGTGGTGCCAGCGTGATCTGCTGCGTGGGCTTGAAGGTGAGCCCGCTCGAGAGCGAGTGGTCGCCGCCGCGTGGTTGCGCGTCGGGCCCTTCGCTGCGCGCGATGGCGTCGGCGAGCTTGTTCGAGCTGACGATCGCGGGTTGCGGGGTGAGCTGGAAGAAGCTCGCCCCGAACTGCTGGCCTCCGACACCGCACGGCAGGTCGATCTCGAGCTCCCGAATTGACAGCGTGATCGACGACGCGGTCAGATTCGTGAGCTGCACGCGCGGCACCGTGGGACAAGGCGACGTCTCGTTGCCCTCGGCGAACGCGACCCGCAGCTGATCGTCGCGGTCACTCACGCGGCTGGTGGTGAGCTCTCCGCGATAGCCGTCTTCGCGCAACAGAAAGGTGCTCGAACCGCCGGGCGGCGACCCGCGCCCGGCGTCTTGCGGCTGCTGCGCCGTCGGCCCCGGCGGCGGAGCGAGTGCGGGCGTCGCCCGCCCGGACCCGCTGCACGAAGCGAGCGTCAGCGAAACGAGCAATGCGCCGGCGGCAATGCGTGAAGCGGCCAATAGCATCCTGGACTCCCTGGCAACCAC
>JBDTDR010000115.1:0-16321 GCA_039922955.1 Candidatus Tumulicola sp. | reverse complement strand
GGTCGGCTGATTGAAGTATACCGCGTCCGGCGTTCGGCCGTCGAGCGACGAGTGCGGTCGACCCTCGTTGTAGAACGCAATGTAACTCCCGATGAAAGCCTTGGCTTCGAGCGCACCCTCATACGCGCGTAGATAGACTTCCTCGTACTTGAGCGAGCGCCAAAAGCGTTCGACGAAAACGTTGTCGCGCCAGGCGCCTTTGCCATCCATGCTGATCGAAATACCGTGACCCTTGAGCAT
The DNA here is from genome assembly GCA_039922955.1 of Candidatus Tumulicola sp. Taxonomy (GTDB): domain Bacteria; phylum Vulcanimicrobiota; class Vulcanimicrobiia; order Vulcanimicrobiales; family Vulcanimicrobiaceae; genus Tumulicola. The sequence goes on along the minus strand of JBDTDR010000115.1, from coordinate 16,081 downwards.
GCCCACGAAGTCCTCGTCGGTGAACTGGCAGCCTTGATCGGTGTTGAAGATTCCCGGGCAGCCGTATTCGGCGATCGCCGCCTCCACGGCGTCAATGCAGAAGTCAGTGGTAAGGCTGTTGGAAAGCCGCCACGCCAGCACTCTGCGCGTCGCCCAATCCAACACGGCGAACAAGTACAGAAACCCCTGGCGCATCGGGATGTAATTCGCTCGATCAGCCGGAGGTCGTTTGTCCGCGTCCTTTGAGCTTCCGAAGAACGAACTGCAGGATGCCCCCGTGCCGATAGTATTCGGCTTCGTCGGGCGTGTCGATGCGAACCCGCACTTTGAACTCGATCGACTTGCCGGTTTTAGCGTCGGTCGCCTTCACGGTCGCGTGCATGCGCGGCGTTACGCCCGCGGCGATGCCGGTAACGTCGTAGATCTCCTCGCCGGTCAAACCGTACGTCGAGCGATCGGCGCGATCGAGGTACTCGAGCGGAAGAACGCCCATGCCGATGAGATTGCTGCGGTGGATGCGTTCGAACGAGTCGGCGATCACGGCCTTGATCCCCAGCAGGTAGGGCCCCTTGGCCGCCCAGTCGCGCGACGAACCCGCGCCGTACTCGCGTCCGGCCAGCACGACCAGCGGCGTTCCATCGGCCGCATACTTCATTGCCGCATCGAAGATCGACATCGGTTCGCCGGTCGGAAGGTAGCGCGTCATGCCGCCTTCGACGCCCGGCACGAGGTGGTTGCGCAGGCGCACGTTGGCGAACGTGCCGCGAACCATCACTTCGTGATTGCCGCGACGCGAACCGTACGAGTTGAAATCCTTGGGTTCGATGCCGCGAGCCATCAGATACTTTGCGGCCGGACTGACCTTGGCGATGTTCCCGGCCGGAGAAATGTGATCGGTCGTTACCGAGTCGCCGAGGACCGCCAGCGCGCGCGCGCCGCGAACGTCGGCCAGCGGCGCCGGTTCGGCCGGCATGGAGTCGAAGTAAGGCGGCTTCTTGACGTACTCCGATTTCGGATCCCACGCGTACCGCTCGCTCGGTGCGACCGTGAGCTTCGCCCAGTTGTCGTCGCCGTGGAACACGTCGGCATAGCGCGATTTAAACATTGCATCGTTGACGCATCGCGCCATCGTGGCGGCGATCTCATCGTCGCTGGGCCAAATGTCTTTGAGATAGACCGGCGCGCCGTCGCTGCCGATCCCGAGGGGTTCGGTGGTGACGTCGACGTCCATTCGTCCGGTTAGGGCGTACGTCACGACCAGCGGCGGCGACGCGAGGTAGTTGGCTTGGACTTGCGGATGGATGCGCCCCTCGAAGTTCCGGTTCCCCGAGAGCACGGCCGCTACGACCAGATGCTGGTCGGCAACCGTCTCGGCAATGTCGGGCGGGAGCGGGCCCGAGTTGCCGATGCAGGTCGTGCAGCCGTAGCCGACGACGTTAAATCCTAAGAGATCGAGATACTCTTGCAGTCCCGCCTTTGCGAGATAGTCGGTCACGACTTTCGATCCGGGTGCGAGCGACGTTTTCACCCAGGGCTGCGTTCGCAGGCCGCGCTTGACCGCGTTGCGCGCCAGCAACCCCGCGCCCATGAGTACCGATGGGTTCGACGTGTTCGTGCAGCTCGTGATCGCCGCGATCACGACGGCACCGTCGGAAACGTTTTTAGTGGTCTCCGCGATCGTCGCCGTGCCGCCGCCCCCCTCGCCTTCGAAGCGGGCGATCGCCGGCGTGCTTGCGTCGCGCGTGCCGAGGCACTCGTCCAACACAACGCCCCAGGCGCGCTTGACGTCGTGGAGCGGTACGCGATCTTGCGGACGGCGCGGGCCGGCTAGACTCGGCTCGACGCTGGAAAGCTCGAGATGCACGACTTCGGTGAACTCGGGATCCGGCGTTTGGTCGGTGCGAAACAACCCCTGCGCCTTAGCGTACGCTTCTACCAGCGCGATATGTTCGGGGGTGCGCCCCGTCAGCCGCAAATAATCCAGCGTGCGATCGTCGATCGGAAACATGGCGACCGTAGAGCCGAACTCGGGCGACATGTTGCCGAGGGTCGTACGATCGGCCACCGCGAGCGTCGAAAGGCCGCGGCCGAAAAACTCGACGAACTTGCCGACGACGCCCTGCTTGCGGAGCATTTCGGTAACGGTGAGCACTAAGTCCGTTGCGGTCACCCCTTCGCGCAACGCGCCGTCCAAACGCACGCCAACGACTTCGGGAATGAGCATCGTAACCGGTTGGCCGAGCATCGCCGCTTCGGCCTCGATTCCGCCCACGCCCCACGCGAGCACGCCGAGACCGTCGACCATCGTGGTGTGCGAATCCGTACCGACCGACGTATCCGGATACGCCATCGGACGATCGGACGTATCGTTCGCACCGAACACGACGCGCGCGAGATATTCGATGTTGACTTGATGGACGATGCCGGTGTCGGGCGGCACGGCTCGAAATCCGGCCAGCGCCGACTGACCCCACTTCAAAAACGCGTACCGTTCGTGGTTGCGCTCGAACTCGCGTTCGGCGTTCTTCGCTAACGCGGCGCTCGACCCGAAGAAGTCGACTTGCACCGAATGATCCACCACCAGCTCGACCGGCTGTTGCGGGTTGATCGCGTTGGGATCGCCGCCCATCTCCGCCATCGCGTCGCGCATGGCCGCAAGATCGACGACGCATGGAACGCCCGTGAAATCCTGCAGCAGCACGCGCGCCGGCCGAAACGCAATTTCTTTCTCGTGCCGCTCGGTCGCACTCCAGCGCGCGAGCGTTTCGATATCGTGCTTGGTGACCGACCGGCCGTCCTCGCATCGCAACACGTTCTCGAGCAGAATCTTCACCGAATACGGCAGGCGCGCGAGTTTTGTGAGACCGGCTTGCTCGAGCGCGCTCAAACGAAAGTAGGTGTAGGAACGATCGCCGACGCGGAGGGTATCGATCGCGGCAAAGCTATTGGGGTGTGGGTTCATGGGATAAGCGTATTTTGGGGTTTCCATCCGCGTAGCCTTCGATGGCGATGCCGGCTTCGCCCGATAAAAGTCGCCAGAGGGGCTCGCCGATGAGCTCGAGCCGCCAGGGCTGCAGCGCCAGGATCCGCTCGAAGCTCTCGCGGTCGTGCGGAACCTCGCGGGCAACGCGCTCCAGCGCCGCGCGAGGCACCAAAAGGTTCGTCGGCAGGTCGGCGTCGCGGGCAATTTCCCCGGCGACGACGGCCAACAGTGCGGCCACCGTGTCGCGGGCGGGGCCGAGCGGTCGCGGCGGTCGCTCGGGGAGCTGCTGCTCGTCGAGCGCTTCGCCGCGCGCGACCGCGCTCAAAATCGGCTCGCCGAGCTGGCGGCGAACCCCCGCATCCAGCCGGCGAAGCTGCGCCAGATCCTCGAGCCGCTTCGGCTTGAGCGCCGCCAGTCCACCGACGACGTCGTCCGGCATGACATACTTCACCGGCAGATCGCGATCGCGCGCGATGCGATCGCGCAGCATTACGAGTTCGTTGAGGATGCCGAGTTCGCGGCGGCTCATGCGCATCGCGCCGGGAATTCGCAGGTACGCGCGGCGTCCGTCGACGCGATAGCGTGCGACGTCTCCCAGCTCGGCACACTCCTCCATGGCCCACTGGTAGCGCCCCTTGGCTTCGAGGCGCTCCCGCAGCATGGCGTACATCGGCAGCAGATAGGCCACGTCGTCGACCAGGTATTCGATTTGCCGCTCCGAGAAGGGGCGCGCCGACCAGTCGCTGACCGTCTGCGATTTCGCGAGCCGCACTTGGCGCAGGTCGCGGACGAGGTCGGCGAGCGAAATTTGCATTCCGTAACCGAGAAACGCGGCCGCAATCTGCGTGTCGAAAACGCGCGCCGGCACGTTGCCGAAACGATCGGCGAAGATTTTGAGATCCGACGACAGCGCGTGTCCGACGACCGTGGTTTCCGCCAGCGCTCCGACGAGCGCGCGCAGATCCGGTATGGCGAGCGGGTCGACGATCGCGGCGCCGTCGTCGAAAGCGAGCTGCACGACCATCAGCCGCGGAGCGTAGGTTCGTTCGGCGTGAAACTCGGTATCGAGCGCGACGCATTCGGCCGCACGCACGCGCGCGCAGAGCGAGTCGAGCGAACGCGGGTCGTTGACGACGATCGGCGCGGTCACGGCGTGGGTGATGTCCCTTCGTGCCGGCGGAAACGAAAATGCGGACACTCGTGGGTTTGACAGTAGATGCGGTAGCGGTCCTCGTAGCGATGCGTCATGCCGTGCGCGAAGGTGGTCACGCGATCTCCGAAGATCGCGAGCACGGTGCAGATCGGAACGGCGATCGCGCACATCGTCCAAACGTGGACCCACAGCGGCACTTTAAATGCCGCGGCGCTGGCCGTAGCCACGGTTCCGCCGAACCCCGGAATCACGCGCACCGCAATCAGAAACGCCGGCGATCCAACCGGAAAGCGTTTCACCCAGGCCGGCAGGCGCTGCAAGTATTCGTGCAGGTCGAGCAGTTTCGAAGCGCGTTGATTCACCCAGTAACCCAATATCGCGGCAAGCACCAACCCGATCGCGTTGACGATCGAGCCCTTCACCGGGCCGAAGATCGCGCCGTTCATGATCGCCAGCGCGTCGGTCACTGAAAACGGCGCCGACGCGACCACGGCAAAGACGGCGATTGCCAGCGGATACGCCAGCAGGCCCAAGGTCCGAATCTCGTGCTCGACGCGCGGCTGGTAGCGGATGACCAGGTAGGCCAGCGCGAAGGAGACGACCAGCAGACCCACACCGGCGAAACGCCGAAAAAAGCGGGTCAAGCCGAAACGAGCATGGTGTCAAAAGCGATTGTCACGTTACTGTGCGGTGTTGGTCTCTACGCCTCGCTTTTCATGCTTGCCAAGACCCGGCGGGCCGCGCGGGGTGAGCTCGCGGAACCCAGCGTGGTCGCGAGCCCCCGGGCCCGCCTCTTCGGCGGCGTGCCCAACGCCCTGCTGGGAGGCGTGTATTATCCCGCGCTCGCTGCGGCGATCTGGTTCGTGCCGCCGACGCCCATTCTCGCGGGCGCCATCCTGGCGGTCGTGGGCTTTGCCGCCGCCACCTCGCTGGTGCTCGCCTACTCGCTGCTGTTCGTCACCCGCCGCCCCTGCCCATACTGCTGGACCGCTCACGCGATAAACTGGTCGCTCGCTTGGATGTGTTTTGCGATATTCAAATCGAGCATATTGTTTTCGAGCGGGTAATTGGGTAGAATCGGCTTCTCCGGACGCTTATGTACGGTGGAGCGCTTTTCACCCACATTCCGTCGGAGGTGGAGTAGCCGGACGCAGCGTTAGTTCTACGACCGGCTCGATGGCAGAAAGAGGGTGGTGCGATTGCACCACCCTCCTGCTTTTCCACCCGGTCGGCGACCGCGTGCTTACATCGACGAAGCCGGTTTGCCCATCGCGTTGAAGTGATAGACCGCTGCCAGGTCGTGCATGGCTTGATTGAGCACGGCGTGGTAGTCGGCGTCGGCCGCGAGGCCGTACTTGGCATCGATGTCGGTCATCACTTGATCGTGAATCGGGTGCGAGACGGCGCGATCGAGTAGAACTTCGACGTTGAAGCCGTGGCCGGTCTGGCCGGCGGCCCACAGCGCTCCGGCGAGCGCCTCACCATTCTGGGGGTCGGGATTCGGCGCTGCGGGAAGGGCGACGCCCTTGGCCTTAGCGATTTTCAGCGAGTCGCTGACGACAAACGGGAACACCTTGACGAAGTTGGTGACCTTGGTGTCACCGAATTTTGCCTTGAGCGCCGCTACCTCGGCATCGGTCTTGTCGCCCGCGAGGGCCTTCACCAGCGTCAGCGTCTCGAAGTTGCCCGGCCCGCCGCCGGCGATTACCATCGAGAGCGTGACCGGGAGGGCGGGGGCGCCGGTGTAGACGCCCGGCCCCGAAAAGCGCGACGGCGCGTCGGTGACGTGCGGCAACCAGGCGACGGCAGCGAGCGCCGGGACCACGGTCGAGAGAAGTATGCCGGCACCCGCGAGCACCGCTATCCAACGAGATTTCATGAATTCTAAGCCTTTCTTACGAGCGATTCGTTTGGGTAACGGCGCCGGGCCGGGTTTGGATTGCCCGGCATGATACGCTCCCTATACCGTGAGCAACCGCCTGCGTTTGGCCGCGACCGTGATCCTCGCGCGGCCGGCATCGCCACCGGCCGGGCTGGAAATCTACATGACGCGCCGCAACTCCGGCAGCGCGTTTGCTCCGGATGCTTTTGTTTTTCCCGGCGGAACGGTCGACCAAACGCAGGACCTCTCGCCGGCCGCCCGGGCGCGTACGCTGGGCCTAGACGTCGGTCGCGTGAGCGCCGAATTCAAACGAGCCAACGTTGCTCCCGAACCCGGAATCCCGATCGCGGCGTTGCGCGAACTGTTCGAAGAAGCCGGCATCCTGATTGCCCGGACGCGCGACGAATCGCCGGTCGACGCCCGGCGCGTTCGCTCGGGCGGCGTGCAGGCGCAGCGCATGCGCCTTCAAAACGGCGAACTGACCTTCGCCGATTTCCTTCACGAACGCGACTGGTTCGCCGACGCGCGCGCGCTCGCGTTCTTCTCGCATTGGATCACGCCGCCGAGCGAACCGCGCCGCTACGACACCCACTTCTTCTTTGCCCTCGCGCCGATCGACCAAGCCGGTCGCGCCGATGCCTACGAAACGCACGACGGAATCTGGATCACCCCCGCCGACGCCCTCGCGCGGCATCGCGACGGCGCCTTCCACCTCGTCTATCCCACCATCAAACATCTCGAACGCTTAACGTCGTTCGACTCGATCGACGATGCGCTCGCCTTCGCTCGCAGCAAGCCGATCGTCACGATCGTGCCAAGCGCGACGCCGGAAGACGGCTTCGTGATGCCCGCCGCGCTCGAGAACGCATGGTAACGCTCGTTCGCGCCCCAAACCCATCGGCGCTCACGCTAACCGGCACCAACTCCTATCTCATCGACTGCGGCGCCGGCGGCGCGCTCGTCATCGATCCGGGGCCGCCCATCGAACGCCACGTCGAAGCGCTCGTCGAAACCGCGCGCGCCTGCGACCTTACGATCCGCGCCATCGCCGTAACCCACGGCCACCCCGACCACGCCCCCGCCGCTGCCCTGCTGGCAGCGCTAACCGGCGCGCCCATTTACGCGCATCCCGCTAATGCATCTCCGCACGACTACGATCTGGATCTGGAAGGCGAGTTGCGCTTGGACCGCATCGCACTGCGGGTCATGGACGCACCGGGACACACGTTCGATCACGTCGTCTTCTATTTGCCCGAAGAGCGCGCGCTCTTCACCGGCGACGTCATCCTCGGTGAAGGCTCGGTCGTGATCGCCCCGCCGGGCGGCGCAATGCGCCCATATCAGGGAACGCTCCAGCGCCTCGCCGACGAGTTCGGTCAAGCGCGCGTCATCTACGGCGGCCACGGCCCCACCGTTGACGACGCGCACGCCAAGATCGCCGAATACATCGCCCACCGCCGCCTGCGCGAACGCGAGCTCATCGACGCCCTCGCCCGGCACGGCGCGCAAACCATCCCCGAACTCGTCCTCTACGTTTACGGCGACGCTCGCCCGATACTTTGGCCCGCGATGGCGCGTCAACTGCTCGCTCATCTCATCGCCCTCAAGGACGAAGGCCGCGTTACCGCCATACGTCTCGACCGTCCGATGACCCCACAGGAAATGTGGATTCTCAACCCGCCGCTCGACGAACTCCTCGGGCCCGAACAAGCCGAACTCGTCGCCGCCGAACTCGGCTCGATGCTCCGCCTCGACGCACTCTACGCGTACCGCTGCGTTCCGTAGCAGGCTGCTAGTCGATGCGGAGGATAATTTTTCCGAATTGGTTTGACGAAGCCATCCTTTGCGCGGCGGCGACGGCGTCGCTCATCGCGTAGGTACGATCGATCGCCGGTTTGAGCGCGCCGCCGTCGAAGAGCCCCAGCATCGCGGCAAAGTCTTGCGGGCTGCCCATCGACGTTCCCAAGATGGTTACGTGCTTCCAAAAAAGCGGGAACATTCGGATCGTCGCGTCACCGTTGGTGCCGCCGTAGACGACAATGCGGCCGCCGGGCACGACGGCTTCCAGCGCTTTCGACAACGTTTCACCGCCCGAGGAATCGATGACGAGATCGATCGGACCGGCCGCACGCGCCTGCTTGTGCCAATCCGCCGTCGTCTTGTAGTTCAACGTAACGTCGGCGCCGAGCGCCTTCGCGCGTTCCAATTTCTCGTCGCTGCTCGAGGTGACGATCGCGCGCGCGCCGGCGCGCTTGGCGAACAGCAGCGCAAACGTTTGCACCCCGCCGCCGACGCCGGTAATCAAAACCGTTTCGCCGGGCTGCAAGTGGCCGCGCGTAAAGACCGCGCGATAAGCCGTCAGGCCGGCGAGCGGAACCGCGGCCGCCTCTTCCATCGACAGGCCCGCCGGTTTCGCGTACACGTTGGCGGCGGGCGCGACCAGATACTGTGCGAACGTGCCTTCGCGCGGCATGCCGATGATGCTGCTATTCTTGGCGTCCCAAACGCGCGGATCGGCGCCCCAGTCGAGCATCGGATCGACGACCACGGCGTCGCCTACTGCGACCGGCACCGTCACCGCCGAACCGAGCGCGGCGACTTCACCCGCACCGTCGGAGCCGAGCGTCTTGGGCAGCGTGATTCCCGGGTAGAGCCCCTGCGTGATGAAGACGTCGCGCCGGTTGAACGCTGCGGCGCGAATGCGAACGAGCACTTCTCCATCGCCGGGTTGCGGCACCGCGACGTCATCCAGGCGGAGGTTTTGCGGTCCGCCGATTTCGTGCAGGCGCACGGCGCGCATCGACGCGACGTTCATCGTATGCGCAAAGACAAGGTAGGCATGGCTCGCCAGCATTCGCTTTACGCGGCGTGCCAGGCCTTCCGGCGCTCGGTGCCGTAGAACATCGGCCCATGAAAAACCGAATAAACGCCATGAAGGCGTTCCTTCGCGGGCTGGCTCGCGTGCAGAAAACCTTCCGCATCGAGATCGGTCCGGTGCGGGCTACCGGCATCCCGGCGATCCTGATCGGCGTGAGCGGGATCGTGCTCGCCAGCGGCGTTACGGCAGCTTTGGCCAAAGGCGCGACCCGGCTGCCCGAAACCCTCGGAGAAGCGCGCGGGTTGGCAGAAGCGATGGGCGGCAGGTCGCCGCGCTTGAAATCATGATCGAAGACGCCGCACTAAAGGATCTCATTCGCACGCAACTACCCGACGCCGAGGTGCAGATCTTCGATCGCACGGGCACGATGGACCACTTCAACGTGACGGTGCGCTCGCGTGGGTTCAAAGGCAAGACGCTGATCGAACAGCACCAGCTCGTGTACGGAGCGCTCAAGGCGGCGCTCAAAGACGGCCGCGTCCACGCGGTCGAACTCAAAACAATCGTCCCCGCGGAGAACAACTAACGGTGTCGGACCAACAAATCAAAGAAGAAATCGCGCGCGAAATCGCCGCGAACACCATTCTCGTCTACGGCAAAGGTACGAAGACGGCACCGCGCTGCGGCTTCACGCTGGAAACGATTCAATTCTTCGACAACTTCGGGTTCCCGTTTGAAGTCGTCGACGTGCTGGAAAATATGCCCAAGCGCGAGGCGCTGGCCGAACTGACCGAATGGCCGACGTTGCCGAAGGTGTTCATCAACGGCAAATTTTACGGCGACACCGACATTCTCGGACCGATGGCGCAAAACGGCGAACTACAGACGGTGCTCAAAGCGGCCTTCGGCGGAGTCGAGCCCGCGCCCAAACCGCAAACGATCAACCTCCGCTAAAGCGACGGACTGCGAACCTTGTCGCCGTTCACGACGCTGATCTCGGCTCAGGAAGTGCGCGAGCATATCGAGGATGCCGCATTCGCCGTCATCGATTGCCGGCACTCGCTCGCCGATTTTGGGCTGGGGCGCCGCCTGTACGACGAAGCGCACGTTCCCGGCGCATTCTTCGCGGCGGTCGAAGACGATCTCGCGGGGCGTAAAACCGGTACCAACGGCCGCCATCCAATGCCCGACCCCGAGACGTTCGCACGCTTTTTGCGCGGGCTCGGCATCGGCGACGAAACTCAGGTCGTCGCCTACGATGCCGGCGGCGACATGTTTGCGGCGCGATTGTGGTTTCTCTGCCGCTGGATCGGCCACGACGCCGTGGCGGTACTCGACGGCGGATTCGGAGCCTGGCAGACGTTGGGATATCCGGTAACTGCGGCGCCGTCGCAACCTCCACGCCAAGGAACGATCGCCGCCCGCCCGCGCGCGGACCTGATCGTCGACGCCGGCTACGTGCTCGCCCACGTCAACGACCCGGCGATGCAGCTTCTCGATGCCCGCACCGAAGACCGGTTTGCGGGCCAAAACGAAACCGTCGATCCGGTCGCGGGACATATTCCCGGCGCGGTCAACCGCTCGTTCAAGCGCAACTTCAACGCCGACGGAACGTTCAAGTCATCCGAAACTTTGCGCGGCGAGTTCGAGGCGCAGCACCTCGATCCGCAGCGCGTCGTGCATCAGTGTGGTTCCGGCGTCTCGGCCGCCGCCAATAACCTGGCGCTGGCTTGGGCCGGTTTCGAAGGCTCCCGCATCTACGGCGGATCGTGGAGCGAATGGATCGCCGATCCATCCCGCCCAATCGCCACCGGCCCGGCCTAGCGATATCTCGGCAGAACCTCTACCGCTTTTGCGGCGGGGGGACGGCGAACGGTTTCGCGACCGCGCCGGCGGGCGACGCCGCCAGGCGCGCGAGATCGTCGGCGGTGGGCTGCTGCGAGAAATCGCGACAGGCATCGACGAAACAAAAGAACCCGAACGGCCGGTCGCCGCGATTGACGAACTGGTGGAGTTCGAGCGCCCCGACGTAGATCACGTCTCCCGGTCCGATTTCGACGGCCGCATCGCCGACGACCGCATGGCCGATTCCATCGCGCACGATCACGTAGTGCTCGTGTTCGTGTTTTTCCAAGCGGGACGCCGCGCCGGGCCGGAGTTCGAAGTACCGAAGCTCCATGACCGGACCGGGATCCCCCACCTCGCTCTTACGGCCGCCGACGATCGTGTGACGTGAAACGCCGGTTTTGGCCGCGTCGTCACCGGGCCGGTAACCCTCGACCGCGACGCCTTCCCAGCCCGATTCGGTCGCCCGGGTCACGCGTTTCTGCTGCTCTCGCTGTTGCATGTCGACATTTACCCTACCACACCAGGAGTGCGCTCGTCACGACGATAACCGCAACCGGGCGATGCCCCGCCACTGGCTATTCAAAACCGAGCCGAGCGCGTTTTCGCTCGAGCAGCTGCGCCAAGACGGGACCACCCCGTGGTCGGGCGTGCGCAGCTTTCAGGCGCGCAACAACATGATGGAGATGCGGCTCGGCGATTTGGGCCTGTTCTATCATTCGAGTATCGCCGAGCCGGCGGCGGTCGGCATCTGCAAGGTCTCAAAAGCCGCCTACCCGGACTTCACGCAATTCGAGCGCGGCGGCGACTACTTCGATGGGCGGGCTCGGCCCGACAAGCCAATCTGGATGATGGTTGACGTCGCGTTCGTCGAAGCGTTTGCGCGTCCGGTGACGATCGCCCACATGCGCGCCGATCCACGCCTCACCGGCATGGCGCTGCTCAAGCGCGGCCAACGACTCTCGGTCCAGCCGGTGATGCCCCACGAATGGAACATCGTCCTCGAACTCGCGCGCGAGTGATGACGCGTTCTATCGAGATTCGATACGCGCACCCCGGCGACGTCGAGCGGATTCTCGACCTTTTCGAAGAGGTGGCAGCCGAACTCAGGTGGATCGGCACCGAGCCCGGCTTCGACCGCGAGCGCAAACGCGCGAGTTTTCTCGATGCGATCGCCCGCCCGAACGAAACGCCCTTCTGGATTGCGTCCCACGACGACGTGCTCGTAGGCTCGATCAGCATTTTCCATCACGAGCATGCGGGGCTCACGATCGGCATGCTCGTGCGGGCGTCGTGGCGCCGCCGCGGCATCGGCAAAGCGCTACTCGAGCGCAGCTGCACCTGGGCCGGCGAGCACGGCCTCCCGGCACTCAGCCTGCACGTTTTCCCGCACAACGACGCCGCTCGGGCGCTCTACCGAAAGGCCGGATTCCGCGAAATCGAACGCTTCGAGCGGGATGTCACGCGGAAGAGCGGAGACGTCTGGGACTCCATCCTCATGCGCAAGGATTTCGCCTAACCCGCCTTCCTCACCCCAGGGCTTGGGATTGGGTGAGGAACACGCGCTGCGCGTCGATCGGAATCTCGCCGGGTCCGGGCGAGCGTCGCCGGTAACTTCCGTTTTCGAGCAGTTCGCGGCTCTTGAGGTTGTCGGCAAAAAGCACGGTGAGGATTTGTCCGTTAATCGTTTCGGCGACGATCGGATCGAGCACCGGCGTCACGATTTCGACGCGGCCGTCGAGATTGCGCCCCATCCAGTCGGCGCTGGCGATGAATACTTCGCGGTCGCCGCCATTTTCGAACGTATAGATTCGCGAGTGCTCCAAGAAACGGCCGACGATGCTGCGAACCGAGATCCGCTCGCTCAGTCCAGGGACGCCGGGGCGCAACACGCACATGCCGCGCACCAACAGATCGATGGACACGCCGGCCTGTGAAGCGCGGTAAAGCGCGCGAATGACTTCGGCGTCGCTGATGTGATTGAGCTTCGCTCGGATGCCGGATCGCCGGCCCGCCCGGGCATGCTCGGTTTCGCGCTCGATCACCGAAAGGAGTTCGCGGCGAAGCGTCACGGGCGCGACCCACAAGTCCTCGTAGTCGGTGATCTTCGAAAAGCCCGTGAGCGCGTTGAACATCTGCGCGACGTCCGCGCCGAGCTCGGGGCGGCACGTGAACAGGCTGACGTCCGTGTAAAGGCGGGCCGACTTTTCGTTGTAGTTGCCGGTGCCGAAGTGCATGTAGCGGCGCAGCCCGTCTTCGTCCTCGCGCACCACGAGCAGCGACTTTGCGTGCACCTTCTGATTCGCGAAGCCGTACACGACGTGCGCACCGGCGCGCTCCAAGCGCCGCGCCCATTCGATGTTGTTCTCTTCGTCGAAACGCGCCTTGAGCTCGATGACGACGGCCACCTGTTTCTCGTTTTCGGCGGCTTTGAGGAGCGCGCGCGTGATCGGCGAGTTCTTTCCGGAGGTGCGGTACAGGGTCGCCTTGATGGCCAGCACCTTTTCGTCATCGGCAGCCTGTTGGAGAAACTGGACCACCGGATCGAACGACTCGTAGGGATGGTGCAGCAGGATGTCGCCTTCGCGAATCGCCGCGAAAACGTCGGTGGCGCCGATTAGCCGCTTGGGAATCGCCGGCATGAACGGCTTGTAGCGCAGCCCCTCGTAACCCGGCAGGTTGACGATCTGCCACAAGTCGCTCAACGCCATCAGCCCGTCAACCTCGTAGCCGTCGACGGCCGTAAGGCCGAGCGCTTCGCAAAGAAAATCCCGCAAGTATTCGGGCGTGCCGCGTTCGAGTTCGAGCCGAACCGGTTCGCCGAACCGACGGCGCTGGAGTTCCGATTCGATCTCGCGCAGCAAATCGTCGGCCTCGTCCTCTTGAAGGTCCAAGTCGGCGTCGCGGGTCACGCGGAAAAGATAAGCATCGCGCACGTGCATGCCCGGAAAGAGGCCGTCGAGATGATGCGCGATCAAGTCTTCGAGCAAGATGAAGCGGCGTTCCCCCGGCGGTGACGACTCGAGCGGTATGAACCGCGGCAGCGTCGGCGGAATCTTGACGCGCGCGAAGTGCAGGTCGATACCGTCACGCGTCGTCTCCTCGAGTTCGACGGCCAGCGACAGCGAAAGATTCGAGATGTACGGGAACGGGTGTCCGCTATCCACGGCCAGCGGCGTCAACACGGGAAACACGGTGTCGTCGAACGTTTTTTCCAACGCGACCTGGGTTTCGTCGTCGAGATCGGAGACGCGCATTAGCCGAATGCCCTCGCGCTCGAGCGCGGGCAACAGCTCGTCGTTGAGCAGCCGCATTTGAGTGTGCAGCGACGTGCGCAGCCGTTCGGAGATCGCAGACAGGTGCTCGGCCGGCATGCGCCCGTCGTCCGAGCGCCGCACGACCTGCGCCTCGATTTGCTGCTTGATCGCGGCGACGCGAATCATGAAAAACTCGTCGAGATTCGTTTCGTAAATAGCGACGAACTTCAAACGCTCGAGAAGCGGATTGTGCGGATCGAGCGCCTCTTCGAGAACCCTGTCGTTGAACTCCACCCAGGATAGCTCGCGGCTGATGTACAGCGACGGATCGTCCAGCGAGACCAACGGGACGGGCGGTTTGGGAAGGACGGACGGTTTTATCATACGGTTGAGCAACGGGTTTCGCGCTCGCTAAGCAAAACCTAGCGGGCATGTGGAGCGACTTGGCCGTGCATGCCGGCCAGCACGTGACTTTAGCGATTTTGGCGCTGGCCCTCGCGCTGGCGGCCGGTCTGCCGCTCGGGATCGCGGCCGCAACGTACCCGCCGTTTCGGAACCCCGCCCTAGCCATGGCCGGCATCGGCCGGACCCTGCCGAGCCTGGCGGTGCTCATGCTGCTGCTCCCGGTCCTCGGCGTGGGGGCGGTCCCGGCGATTGCGGCACTCGCCCTCTTGGCCATCCCGCCGATCGTCATCGGCGTCGATTTGGGAATTCGCGGCGTGCCGCCGGCGGTGCTCGACGCGGCCGCCGGAATGGGCATGAAGCCGGTGGAGTCGTTTGCGCGCGTCATAGTCCCTTTGGCCTTGCCCGTTTCGTTCGCCGGCCTGCGAACGGCGGCCACCGAAACCATCGCCAGCGCGACGCTGGCGACGTTCATCGGTGCCGGCGGTTTGGGCGACGAAATCGTGCGCGGCATGCAAACCGACGATGCGAGCATGTTGTTCGCGGGCGCGATCGCCGTAGCGATCCTGGCGCTAAGCGTGGAACTCATTTTAGGGCAGGTCGGCCGCCTGATCGACGTGCGAGCGTGACGCTTTCGCGCGGACGCGCAATGACCTTGATCGCGAGCGCTCCGCTCTTCACCGCATGCGGCTCGCGCGGCGACAGCGTACGCGTCGGTTCGAAGAACTTCACCGAGTCGTTCGTCGTCGCCGAAATCTACGCTCAGGCGCTCGAAGGCGCGGGCTTGCACGTGCAACGGCGCTTCAATCTCGGGTCGACGCAGATCGCGCTCGCCGCGATGAAGCGCGGCGACGTCGATCTCTATCCGGAATACACCGGGACGGCGCTGATCGACGTCCTGCATCTTCCGCCGATGCACGATCCGCACGCACTGTATGCGACCGTCGCACGCGAGTTCGCGAAACGGTACGACTTCATTTGGCTGCGGCCGTCGCCGATGAACGACTCGCAGGCGCTCGCCACCACCCGTGCCATCGCGACCCGCGAACGCCTCGCGACCCTCTCGGATCTTGCCCCAAAGGCGTCACACCTCCGGCTGGCGACGATTCAAGAGTTTCTCAGCCGCCCGGACGGCCTGCCGGGCCTGCAGCGAGTTTACGGCGGATTCGCGTTTCGCGAGATTCGCACGTACGACATCGCGTTGAAGTATCAGGCGTTGCTCTCGGGGAAGGCGGACGCCGCCAGCGCTTTCACGACCGATGGAGCGATCGCCGCCGACGAACTCGTGGTGCTGCGCGACGACCGTCACTTGTGGCCGCCGTACAACGTCGCGCCGGTGGCGCGTCGAGCCGTTCTCGTGGCCGAACCCCGCATCGAGCGCGTCCTCAATGCCGTCTCGCCGGCAATCACGAACCTGGCCGCGCAAAAAATGAACGCGGCGGTCGAAAACGCGCATCGAGATCCAGCCGACGTTGCCGCCGCCTTCCTTGCAGGCCTCAAGCATTGAGCGGAGCCTCGATTCGATTCGAAGCCGCAACGGTGCGATATCCCGGCACGGAGCGAGCCGCGATCGACGGCATTTCCTTCGAAGCCGCGGCTGGCGAGCTGGTAGTTCTGCTGGGGCCGTCGGGGTGCGGCAAGTCCACGCTGCTGCGAACGGTAAACCGGCTGGTTCCGCTTAGCGGCGGGAACGTCGCGGTTGACGGTCGCGACGTTGCCGGTGTCGACGCCGCCGAGCTGC